>NZ_JACJPL010000027.1:312577-625154 GCF_014696065.1 Leptolyngbya sp. FACHB-261
CAGCTAGTGTGCCGCCGCATTCCCATAACACGGTGAGTAGACCTCGACTATATAGATAGTCCAATGCGGTCTTTGGTGTGAGGAGGTCGAGTTCAACTACTTCAACGCCCTGCTTTTCCAGCAGTTGTCTGAACTGTTGTCTAAGCTGTTGCCCATGCGTATCCGGTTGGAGCTTACTGGGATCGGGATTGGCTTCAGTCAGAACCAGGGTTGGGGCTGTGGCAGTGTCCCAGAGATGGGCTTTTTCAGGTAGGTTCAGGCTGCGGCTCATCACGATTCGCAAGGGGTTTCGCCCTGCTTCTAATCGACAGGTGAGTTGAGGGTTGTCTTGCCGTACGGTATTGCTGCCAACGATCACAGCGTCGCAAATGCTGCGCAGTCGATGCACCTCAGTTCGGGCGGCTTCACCTGTGACCCAGAAGCTATGGCCGGTGGGCGCGGCGATATGACCATCCAGGGTCATGGCGTATTTGAGAATGCCGAAGGGGCGTTTTTGGGTGACGCGATGCACGAAGGCTTCGTTGAGTTGCTGACAGGCGGCCTCTTGCACGCCCACGATCACCTCGATGCCATTGGTCCGCAACCGTTCGATGCCACCGCCCGAAACGCGGGGATCGGGATCGACCATGCCAACCACCACTCGCGCCACGCCTGCTTGCAAAATCGCTTCGGTGCAGGGCGGCGTGCGTCCGTAGTGATTGCAGGGTTCCAGGTTGACGTAGAGGGTGCTGCCTCGCGCCTGCTCCCCGGCTGCGCGCAGGGCAAACACTTCGGCGTGGGGCTGACCGGCCCCGGGATGGAAGCCTGCGCCCAGGACCTGATCGCCCTGGAGGACCACTGAACCGACCATTGGATTGGGAGCTGTGCGACCCTGAGCACGAGCAGCCAATTCTAGGCAGCGGTCCATCCAGTTGGGATCAATTGGAGATGTCATCTTGCAGGCAGATAGGCTGGCCAGTTAGCGAGGCGCAGCCCATCCAAACCAGATCAGGCAGGGCTGGTCCTCAGAGTGTAGCTGCCCGTGGCCCAATTGCTGGCGCTGGTGACGCGGATCAGATAGTTCACGCCCGATTGCACGGTCATGAACAGTTGCGAGTTGAGACCACCATTGGCGTTGTCGTTGGCGGCGAGAACCTGGCCGGTTGAGGCATTCACCAGTTGCAGATAGGGATTGAACCGGGTCGAGTCGAGGTTGAGGCGCAGTCGTCGTCCGGCAGAAACCCCCGTTAGGCGATAGTCATCACGGTGGCGGCTGCTGAGCGTGGGGTTGCTGCGGTCGCCTGGGGTTAGTTCGGCGGTGAGAGTTTGGCTGCCACTGAGGTTGACCGGATCGTCAGTGCTGATTACTCCCCGCCCTTGAGCATCGGCCAGCGTGGCGTTGGTGATTTTGCTCAGATTAACCAAGAGGGTTTCATTGGCTTCTACTCGCGTATCGCCAATCACGGGGATGCTGATGGCCTTCTGGGTTTCGCCAGGATTGAAGGTCAGGCTGCCGCTGCGGCCCTGGTAGTCGGAGCCACCCGTGGCCGTGCCGTTGGCGGTGGCGTAGGCAACGGTCACAGTTTTGGTGCTGGCTTTTGATAACTTCACGCTGAAGCTGACGTTGGCAGTGCCCGCGTTGCCTTCGTCGCGTTTGGCGTCGCTGATTGTCAGCGAGGGTTGGCTAGAGATGGGACCGGAGAATTGAATGGGGGCCAGTTTGGCTTGCTTCTGGCTATTGACGCTCCGCCAGTCATCCTGAAGCAGGCCGCCGGTGTCGCCGGAGTTGGGATTCCAGGACCAGAAGGTCCAGTTGATGCCCCTGGCGCCAGTGCCCAGATAGCTGGTGAGCTTGTCGAACCACTGGTTGTCTTGGCTGGTCTGGAGTTTGCTGCCGAATTCGCCGACTAGGACTGGCGCGATGTTGTTTTTGTGCAGGTAACCCCAATGTTTGTCCCAGACGGCGGGCAGGTTGTTGGGGAAAGTTGAGTCGCTGAACCAGGGTTGAGAGGCGACAGACTGCGGGTAGTCGTGGGTGGAGTAGACCAAACGATTGGGGACATTCAGTCGCACGGGATTGCTCTGGGCTCCCATGAGGTTGCCACCCCACCAATAGTTGCTGCCGTTGTGGGACTGGACGCCTTCGACCACGATCAGCCAGTTGGAGTTGACAGATAAGATGGCGTTGCCTGCCCGTTCTGCGGCTAAGCGCCAGTCGCGGCTGAAGTCACCGTTGCCCCAGGTGGCGCTGCCGCGCGGCTCGTTATGCAGGTCGGCACCAACCACGGTGGAGTTGCCGTTGTAGCGGCTGGCGAGCATTTTCCAGTCGGAGATCCAGCGTGCTTCGGAGTAGCTGTTGGTGTACCAGAGTTCAGATTGAGCGTAGGCATCGGGGCGGTGCCGGTCCAAGATGATGCGCAGGTTTTTCTGTCCGGCGTAATCGACAATTTTGTCCATAATTTGCAGACCGTTGAGGCCCTGCAAATCGGCGTTCTTGCTGAAGTCGATGCCGTTGGGTTTGCTGCCCGCATCAAACAGTTGGTTGGAGAAGGGCAGACGGATGGCGTTGTAGCCCAGGTTCTTGATCTGATCCATCATCTCGCGGTAGCCTCGCGCCCATAGCCCGTGAGGAGCGAAGTTAGCGGTTTCAAAGCCGAACCAGTTGACGCCGGTAATACGCACCGGTTGATTATTGGCGTTGAGGATCTGGCTGCCGTTGGTGTGCCAGTAGTCGGTCGCGCTTGCGCTCATGCTGGTAGCGCTCGCGCTCATGCTGGCAGTGCTCGCGCTCATGCTGGCGCTGGCTTGAAGGGTATCGGCTGGCTGACTGCTGCTAGAGCGTGTTTGCGGACTGCTGAGACTGAGCGGTGTTGAGGAGTCGGTCAGGGAAGGCGTGATGTCGAATGACTTAGCAGTGCCTAAGTTCTGACTGGTGTAGTCGTTGGACGCAGCATAACTGGTGCGATTGACTGACATGAAAAGACCCCCCATTTGGAGAAGTGTGCTGGTCAACACCCTGCTTAGTCTTGGACCAGATTCTCAACGGGGAACGGCTTCACGACAGCTTCACTACTCAGCTACCGAAAGTTCAATCCGGATACCAGAAACTGGCTGCCTGATTCTGAATAGCTAGGCGCAAACCGACTTAGCGCTGGTTGACTAACCGCCAACTGGCTAAAGCCGCTTGCTGCACTTGAGCCAGGGGCACCTGTTGCGCTCGAGCCAGACGGGCACAGTCTTCGTATTCCGGCTGCACGTTCACGATGGTTTGTCCGCGTTGGGCGATTTTCACCTGTATGGGACCGTAGATCGTTTCTAGGGTTTGAAATTGCCGGTTGAGGATCGAGCGAGATTGAATGCGGCGGCGAATGCCCAAAGTGCTGGTTTCGCGGAACAAGACGGTTTCGCACTGCTCCAGATCTTCCGGTTTGCAAAGCACGGTGAGCAGGAGCCCAGGCCGGGACTTTTTCATGCCCACGGCCTGCGTGAACACATCCAAGGCCCCGGCTTTGGGCAATTCATCAAATAGGTAGCCCACGACTTGCGGGCTGAGGTCATCGACCTGAGTTTCCAGTACGGCAATCGGTTCTAGACCTTCGGCACCTGGTCCGCGCTCCGGCTGCACTAGGGGCGTGGGCAAGTCAGGCTCAAGGTCAACGTGATCGTGCGCGTGGCTGTGGTGAGCTTGACCGTGCTGCCTATGGCTGTGCTGATGGTCGCTGTGACCTGGTTCGCCCAGCCAGAGGCGCAGGATATTGGGCAGGGCCAGCTGTTGCGAGCCTGCCCCCAGGCCGATTTTGCGTAGGCGCATGGGGGGGCAGGGGCCGAAAGACTGAGCGAGGGCCGTGACCAGGGCGGCGCCAGTCGGAGTCACCAGTTCGCGGTCGATGCCGTTGGCGTAGATCGGGACGCCACGCAATTCCCAGAGTTTGAGCACGGCTGGGGTGGGCACGGGCAGGCGTCCGTGGGCAGCGCGGACTGTACCGCCGCCGGTGGGCAGCGCAGAGCAGTAGATTGCATCCGGGTCGAGCCAGTCCAAACCCAAGCAGGTGCCAACCACATCGACTAAGGCATCAGTGGCACCGACTTCGTGAAAGTGAACTTGCTCTGGGGGAATGCCGTGTACGGCGCCTTCGGCAATTGCCAGGGTTTGAAAGACCTTGAGGCTCCAGGCTTCGGCACGGGGCGGCAGTTTTGCCTGTCGGATCAGGTGTTCGATCTCAGGCAGATGGCGGTGAGGCGCGTGCTGATCCGGGTTAGCATCAGCCCTCAAATAGACATGCACTTTGGTCGCCTGCTGATCGTTGCGCTGCACCAGTTCAGACCAGAGTTTATATTCATCGGCAATGCCCAGTTTTTCTAGCTGTTGACGCAGATAGTCCAGAGGCACGCCCGCACTAACTAGCGCTCCCAAACACATGTCGCCAGAGATGCCGGTTGGACAATCGAAATAGGCAATTCGCCGATCCATCAATACTTTCTCCTTGTGCCCGTTCAGGTTCCCAAGCTCAGGCTACTGGGTTGGCGCAGAATTCAGGGTCTTCTTTCAATATTGGCGGACGGCAGAGGCCGATGCGGAGCTGATAATGTTGCTGCCGCCACAGTTGCCGCCAGTGTTCCAGCACGCTTTCAGGATAGGTAAAGCGTTGACATTCGAGGCGAATGATTTCGCCTAACCATTGCAAAACTCGCAGATCGGTACAAGCCTGAATACTTTTAGCGCAAGCTTCTATCCACTCCATAAATACGCGGTAGCTAATAAATTGACCGCCTCGATCTTGGCGGTGCACAAACAACTGATGGGGCCAATGCTCGTAGCGACAAATCATGGTTTCAGGAATGCCGAGAAACTTGGCAATCTGCGCTAGAGAAATACAAAGCTGCGGCTGAAGCACCTGAGTTAAGTGCATCTCAAAACTCCAAAAAGCTTGCAGTTGAAGGAATAGGGCAATTCTGAGTTGAATTGCCCCGCAATCCATAGCCACGACTAGACTCCCCCCTCTGAAAGGAGTTGAATCAGCAGTGCTAAACTGCCCACTAGCCTTCATGTTGACATTTTCAACATGCGGGTCAGTCATCTGGAGTTTGCTTAGGACTCCAGGTGACGCTAGAGAAGCAATGACTACTTGGGCTCAAAGCTTAATGGAAGCTCTATAAGCCTGTCAAGCCCCTCGCCCAAGTTTTTTAGCGCCCATACCAATAGCCACAATTGCAGCCCTTCACTAAGGTTGTAAAAACCTCCTATTCGCGAGTTATCAGAAGCAAGCAAAACGTTTCCACTTCCTCACACCCTAACTCCCAACCTAAAGCAACATTTGCCCAAGTTGATACCTAATTTTCTCAACTCGATATCAAATGATTCCAACCGAATATATAGCCCTACCAACTTGAGATACAGCCCTACCAGCCCGAGATTAAATTATTCCAAGTTGAGATACAGCTTCATCGACCGGATATAAAATCCCCCCAACCAGCGCGCAGAACTCCCCAAGTTGAGATGCAAATTTCCCAACTCGTGCGCAATTTCTATAGGCCGGATTAGGCTATCTCAATTCTCTAGATGAGAGCGAGAAATCAGAACCCCACCGCCTTCGGCACCTGCCCTTAGCAAGGGGAGGTTGGGAGGAGTCAATGTTGAAAGCTACAAATTAAAACCCGTCGCCTAGGGCTCCTCCCCTTGGCAAGGGGAGGTTGGGAGGGGTCAATGTCGAGAGCTACAAATCAGCCTCCCCTTTCTCCCCACGGGAGAAAGGGGCCGGGGGATAGGGGTCTAAATCAACCGCACCAAAAACTCCAGCGCTGTCGTCCGCCAACGCCGCCCCTCCGGTTCCAAATGCCAACCCTGCACCTTATCGGGCGCAGTCCAGAGATCCAAATGCTCCACCGGCGGATCGGCATAGAAGCTGACCGACCCACCGCCCAGCTCATGGGAACTCCAGTGCGTAAACCAATCGTGACTGAGGCGATAAACCGTACTCTGCTGCGTTGAGCCCAGCGGTACCCCCCAACCATCCAGCGCAAATAGACTGCGCACCCGTCCACTCAGCAAAGCCCCCAAACCACCGACCACACCAGCGCTAAACGCCACCACACTCAACGAACCCGAAGGACAATGCTTCTGCAAAAACTGCAACACCGCCAACGAGTTATGGGGCAAGTAGCGATGCGCTGGGTAAACCAGAATCGGACGTGAGGGCAGGTGAGGGCGCAGATGGCTCAAAAACTGATCTGTCAATTCCGGAGAATGAAAGCCAGGACAGATCAGCAGCGTCATAATCGCAACACTCGCCTACTACTTGCGCCTACCTCACTACTAGAGCACACTCGCCAGCAGAGCCTTTTGCGCATGGAGACGATTCTCCGCCTGGTCCCACACCCGCGAGTGCTGCCCTTCGATCACCGCTTCCGTAATCTCTTCGCCCCGGTGCGCCGGTAAGCAGTGGAGCACAATCACCTCCGGGTCGGCCAGCGCTTGCAGATGCTCATTGAGCTGATAAGGCGTAAACACCGGCCCTCGTGACTCCGCCGAGTCCTCCTGTCCCATGCTGGCCCAAACATCGGTATAGAGAACCTGCGCGCCCTTCGCCGCCAGTTCCGCATCCGTCGTCACCAACACCTCCGAGCGCCCATCGGCCAGCGCCGTCGCCTGCGCCACAATCTTGGGGTCAGGTGAATACTCAGAGGGTGCCGCCACGCGTACATTCATGCCCACCAGTGCACAGCCCAGCATCAGCGAGTGGGCCATATTATTGCCGTCCCCCAGATAGGACAGCGTCAGCCCATCCAGCTTGCCAAAGGCTTCCTGCACTGTCAGCAAATCTGCCAACACCTGACAAGGATGCTCTTGGTCGGTCAGCGCATTAATCACAGGCATCTGGCAGTAACCCGCAAACGCTTCCAAATCTGCCTGATCAAACGTGCGAATGGCGACCACATCCAGATAGCGATCCAGCACCCGCGCCGTATCAGCCAGAGGCTCACCTCGGCTCACCTGCGTAACATTGGGGTTCAGGTCAATCACCTGACCGCCCAACTGATACATCGCCACCGTGAAGCTAACGCGGGTGCGCGTGGAGGCCTTAGAGAACAGCAGACCCAGCACCTTCCGTTCATGGGAGCGGTTGATCTTGCCCGCCTTCATGCCCGCTGCCAAATCCAGCAACCCCATCAACTCATCTCGGTTGAGGTCAGCCAGACTGAGCAGATCACGCCCTTTGAGTTCTGTCATGTTGCACCTCCACGCACAGATTCAATCAACGTACCAAAAAAACAAGCAGGGACCCTGATGGCTCAGAGGTCCCTGACTTAAATCAATACTCACCCACAACTCACCCAAAGCCTTCTAGAGAGCGGCCCAGAGGCACAACCGAGCCAACCCTTCAGAAGTTGATTGCAATCTAAGCCAATCTCTTAAGGAGTCGTGGCGGGTGTAGCGACGGGCGCCGCACCTGGTGTCGCAGCCGGTGTCGCAGCGGGTCTAGCGGTTTGGGCAGCACCACCAGACGCATTCGAGGTCACCGCATTGCGGGCCTGAGCAATGCGAGTCTTCAGCTCACCCAAAGCTCGCACATACTGCGGGTCACCCTCGCTGCCAATCCGAGTGTTATCGGTGCGCAACGCTTGCCGTTGCTCATCGCTCAGATCCAGCACGATATCGGGGGTAATGCCCTTCTTGTTAATGTCCGTGCCATCGGGCGTGTAGTAGTGAGCAATCGTCACCGCGATGCCCGAGCCGTCGCTCAACGAATGCACCGACTGCACCAGCCCCTTGCCAAAGGTCTTAGTGCCGACTAACGTTGCCCGTTTCTGGTCCTGCAAAGCCCCGGCCAGAATCTCACTGGCACTAGCTGAGCCACCATCCACCAGCACCACCAGGGGTTTATCGGTCAGCGAACGGCTGCCAGCACTAATCCGGTCAGTCTCACCCTGTCGGTCAATGGTCGAGACAATCGTGCCTTCCGACAGCCACATGCGAGCGATTTCAGCCGCCGAATAGAGGAGCCCACCGGGGTTAGAGCGCAGATCCAGAATGTAGCCACTGACATTCTGCTTCTCCAAATCCTGGATCGCCTTGCGCATCTCAGCCGAGGCATTAGCGTTGAATTGCGTTAAGCGGATATAGCCCACTGGCCCTGCATTGGCGTCGGGACGCACACTAGAGCGCACCGGATGAATCTCAATACGTTGACGCTCCACCGGCACCTGGAAAGGAGCTTGGTTGCCACGCTGAATCGTCAGTGTCACCCGCGTACCAGCCCGGCCTCGAATTAACCGGACCGCCTCGTTGACGTCCATGTTCTCAGTTGAGCGCCCATCAATCGCCGTGATCAAGTCCTTGGATTGAATCCCAGCTCGGAAGGCAGGCGTGTCTTCAATGGGAGCAATAACCGTCAGCTTCTTGCTCTTCTCGTCTACCGCTAACTGGATACCCACCCCGGTGAGTTCACCAGAGGTGTCCACCTGCATGTTGCTAAATTGCTGCGGATCCATAAACCGGGTGTAGGGATCGTTCAGCTTTTCCAGCATCTCGCGGATAGCGGTGTAAGATTCCTCGCGGGTGTTGTAAGTGCGGTCAGTGACATAAGTGCGACGAACCTGCTGCCAGTCCACCTGATTGAAGGTGCCGTCCACATATTCCCGGTTGATGACCTGCCAGACTTCATCGACCAGTTCCTTCGGGCTCTCGCGGAACACTGCCCAGCTAGGTTTCGACTGGGAAAACTGCACCACTGCACAACTCGCTAAGGCAACCAGGGCAGCAGCAGCGCTGATCAGCAAACCCTTGGAGGCGCGAGGAGACTGGGGAGGCGGGGAATCTACCATAAAAGTTCGCCCATAAACTCGGGAAAGACAGACTCGAGAAAGACAGAGATTAAATGGCGGAAGCAGGCGCAAAAAGTACGCCCAATCTAGCACAGGCAACCGATCGACGCTTTGGTCAGCCAGCTCAACAGGCGCTGGCCATGGTTTGGGGAGTTGGTTTGGAGAGCTAGATCGAGGAGAGCTAGGAGCTGCTCGCGCAGACTGCCCAAATTTATTAAACTTGACCACTCTGAACGACCAGACCCAAAGACTAAACTCAACTAGCTTTCAGGCTCAACCCAGCGATCATCGGCTTTGATCAGGTTGATTAGCTCCTCAACCCCCTGATCCTCAGGAACCTTCTTGATCTCTTCTCGCCCTCGATACAGTGAGATGTAGCCGGGGGTTTTGCCGACATAGCCGTAGTCTGCGTCTGCCATTTCGCCCGGTCCGTTGACGATGCAGCCCATGACAGCGATATCTAAGCCAGTTAGGTGCTTGGTTGCTTCCCGCACCTTGTGCAGCACCTCCTCTAAGTTAAAGAGCGTGCGACCGCAGGAAGGGCAGGCCACATACTCCACCATGGTCTTGCGCAGGCCCAGAGCTTGCAGAATGCTGTAGCAGACCGGGATTTCATTTTCTGGCGCTTCGGTCAACGAGACTCGAATCGTGTCGCCAATGCCATCGGCTAGCAGGGTTGCGATCCCAGCCGTGGACTTAATCCGTCCGTACTCGCCATCGCCAGCTTCAGTAACACCTAAGTGCAACGGATAGTCCATTCCCTGAGCATCTAGGCGCTGGGCCAGCAGGCGATAGGCTGCCACCATCACTGGTACGCGGGAAGCTTTGAGCGAAATCACCAGATTGCGGAAGTCCAGCGACTCACAGATGCGAATGAATTCCAGAGCCGACTCCACCATGCCTTCAGGCGTGTCGCCATAGGTAAACAGCATCCGCTCCGCTAGCGAACCGTGGTTGACGCCAATGCGCATCGCCTTGCCCTGGTCGCGCAAGCTAATTACTAAGGGTTCCAGCGTCTCGCGGATCTTCTCGCCAATCTCATCAAATTCAGCCTTGGTGTATTCGGTACGGTCGGCTCTAGGCTTCTCAAACACATATAAGCCGGGATTGATCCGCACCTTATCAACATGCTGAGCCACTTCCAGGGCAATTTTCATGCCGTTATGGTGGACATCGGCCACTAGGGGCACATCCTGATAAGTTGCCTTCAGCCGTTGCTTAATCTCCGCCAGGGCTTTAGCGTGAGCAAGGCTGGGCACCGTGACTCGGACAATTTCACAGCCCACCTCGTGCAGGCGACGGATGCCCGCTACGGAACCAGCAATGTCTAGGGTGTCTTCATTGATCATCGACTGGACGACGACTGGATGTCCGCCGCCGATCGTGACACTGCTAACCCGCACGGGCCGGGTTTTGCGACGGATGATGAGGCCGGTTGCCTCTGGCGTAAAACTCGATGGCACCGATGATGTAGGCAAGGTCTGCATAGCGGTTGTAGAGTGCGGCGGAAGTTCCAGAAGAGGGGGCGGGTCCCAATTCCTCAGCTTGCCACAGATGTTGCTGCATTCAGATACCTAGACCTTAGGATCAAGCAAGGTTTAGGAGGAATCCATGCGGGTCAAAATCTGTGGCATTACCCGACCGGAGCAGGGAGTTGCCATTGCTCGATGCGGTGCCAATTCGTTGGGCTTCATCTGTGTATCTAGTTCACCCCGTGCGGTGACACCAGCCCAAATTCGCACCGTCACTGACCAGCTATGGAGCCAGTTGCCTGCGGCTGAGGTCCCTGACCGCTTGGGCGTGTTTGCTGATGCCAGCTTGAGTCAAATTCAAGACACCGTGCTTGCTGGCGGGCTCAACGGCGTTCAACTACACAGCCAGGAACCACCAGAGTTCTGCGCAGCTCTACGCGCAGCCTTTCGTAAACTTAACCAGGATGTCGACATTGTTAAGGCGCTACGCATTCGCACCGCTGCTGACCTGGCTCAAGCAGCCCTATACGCGGATCAGGTGGACGCGCTACTGCTCGATGCCTATGATCCAGTGCAGCTCGGGGGAACCGGCCATACCCTAGACTGGACTGCCCTGCGCGACTTTCGCCCTGGTTGTGCCTGGATTTTGGCGGGAGGACTCAATGCCAGCAATATCAGCCGGGCTTTAATGCTGCTGGATCCAGATGGCATTGACCTGTCGAGTGGGGTCGAGCGAGCCCCTGGCGACAAAGACCTGGCCCAGGTAGCTCAGTTTTTCGAGGTCTTGGCCAATCTCAAAAAGCCACAAATCGTTCCGTCCTGACCCACTCTGGATTGGCACCGCCAGCCAGCACTGCTTGCTGGATCTCGGCACTGCGGTCAACACGGCGACCGTTGCTCATCCAATCGCCAACCGCGCAAATCTCGACGGCAACACTGGCAAGGGAAATGTCTAGGGATAAATTCTGCAGATAAGCTTCTGGACTTCCCTGCGTGACCGGCACATAATTGAAGTGTTTCCAGATCTGGCTCAGCTGCTCAAAGTGCTCACGGTAGGGCAACTGATCTGGAGTCTCTGGGTTAGCCTGAACTAGCTGTACCGGGCGGTCAAAGCCCTGCTCATGCAACCAGTCGATCTGGCACTTGAGCGGCGCAATGGCAGAGCCCTCAGCCAGATAGAGACGTGGTTGGTCCGGCACGCTGGCTAGAGTCATTAGGCCGTAGGGCCCTCGCAGTTTGAAACGACTGCCTGGTTCGAGATCCTGCAAGTAAGCAGAACTCCAGCCGACCCGCGAAATGCAGAACTCGACCTCAGGGCGACAACTGGGCGAAGAGGCAATGGAGTAAATTTTGCTGAACGTCCGGCCATCGCGCTCAAGCTTGGGCCACAGGGATTGCCCTGGCAGAAACCAAAAATCCTGAGCATCCTCCAACCGCAGCCGAACCGCTTTGATCGTCGGTGTTAAAGATTGAGAGCGGAGCACGAGTGCCGTGTAATCCGCTGGCTTAGGTTTCATCGAGAACGGCCCTAGATAGAGGGTGGAAGATTCAGAGTACCACCCGTATCCACCCTGAGGGCTGACGAAACCGATCCGGGCCTATTCGACTTCTTCCCCCGGAGCAACTGCAGCTTTGAAACCCTTACCCGGCGTGAAGGCGGGAACCTGAGTGGCCTCGATCTTCATGGTTTGGCCAGTCTGAGGATTACGGCCTTCGCGAGCCGCCCGATCTCGACGCTCAAAGGTACCGAAGCCAACCAGGGAGATTTTCTCGCCTTTAGATACTTCCTCCATCACAACATCGAGAATGGCAGAAAGAACCGCATCCGCAGTTTTCTGAGTCACATTAGCCTGAGCGGCTATCTTGCTTACCAGGTCGGCTTTATTCAAGTCTCTTCTCCTTTACATCCAGCCTTTACATTCAGTGAAGGGCTCTGAGCGGATTGCACTCGCTGAGTATGCCCTTGAAGTTTCGAACTGAAGCTATAAACATTAGCACGAGGTTATCGCTAAAACAGCGTAGCGGATCTTGCTGATTTCTACACAGGTTTAAGGCAAATTGCGGAAGGTTTTGGCAAAAACTTCGATGATTTTGGCAAAAAAAGGGGAGGCGTAATCTGTCAGTTGGAAGGATTTAGGAGATATCTGTCCGTTTTTTTGGGGTTAGATTTACGTATGACCGCACTTTAGGCAATAACTCTGTCGTATACAGCACATCAAAATATAGATAGACAACTGGCTCTGAACTCAGAATCTGATAGAGCTGGGGGCTATGGCTCAGAGGTTGTGCATAGAGCTTAGATGGGTAATGGGTAGTGAAGGCTCAGATTATCAGTTGTCACTCTCAATTGAGGTCAAAAGCAGTGCCCTAATCTCAGGGTTTGTTGATGCATTGGCTAAAGCAACCACGCATGCGGGCTGGATATGAGAGGATGGGGGCGATTCTTCCCTCCTCAGTCCACCATGACTTCGTTCCCTAAGCTCCCGGCTCTCCTGGTTCTGGCGGACGGTAGCACCTACACCGGCTGGTCCTTTGGTGCTGCAGGTACCGCTCTGGGAGAAGTTGTCTTCAACACAGGTATGACTGGCTACCAAGAGGTCCTTACTGACCCTAGCTATTGTGGTCAAATTGTCACCTTTACTTATCCAGAGTTAGGCAACACTGGCGTCAATCCGCAGGATGAGGAGTCAGCTCGTCCTCAAGTGCGGGGAGCCATTGCCCGTAATGTGTCACCACGCCCGAGCAACTGGCGATCTAGTCAATCGCTACCGGACTACTTAAAGCAGCATCGCGTTGTCGGCATCTACGGTATCGATACACGGGCGCTAACTCGCAAGCTGCGGGATGTGGGTGCAATGAATGGGGGCATTTCGACCGAGATCCTTGACCCAGAAGAATTGCTGCTGAAGGTACAGCACACGCCCTCGATGAGTGGCTTGAACCTAACCTGTGAGGTCACCACGGCTGAAATCTATGAGTGGCAAGAGGCGACTGACCGTACTTGGGAATTCGCGCCGCTGCTTGGGGATGTGCCAGAGGACGGTCCTTATACTGTAGTTGCCGTCGATTTCGGCATTAAGCGCAATATCTTGCGACGCCTTACCAGCTACGGCTGTCGGGTGATCGTGGTACCCAGCACGACCTCAGCTGAAGAAATTCTGAGCTACAACCCTGAAGGCGTGTTTCTTTCTAACGGTCCTGGCGATCCTGCCGCAGTCATTGAGGGCATTGAAACGACCCGCGCTCTGCTCAGTGCCAACAAACCAATATTTGGAATTTGTTTGGGGCACCAGATTCTTGGCCTGTCCATGGGAGCAGAAACCTTCAAGCTCAAGTTTGGCCATCGCGGCCTGAATCAACCCGCAGGTTTGCAGGCTCGGGTGGAAATCACTAGCCAGAATCACGGCTTTGCTGTGGATGCAGATTCGCTGTCTCGAGCAGATATTGAGGTCACCCACCTCAACCTGAATGATCAGACTGTGGCTGGGCTAAGGCATAAATCATTGCCGATCTTCTCGGTGCAGTACCACCCTGAGGCCAGTCCGGGTCCTCACGATGCGGACTACCTGTTCGAGAATTTTGTAGAAACGATGAAAGCTCAACGCAAAGCTACAGCTCAACAGCAAAGTCTCGTTTAGAGTCTTGGCAGATAAACAAAGTAAGCCGTTGAGCTAGTTCAGGGCTGGATAAGTCGAGGGCTGAATAAATAATTCATTTCGGTTTATTCAGCCCAGTTTTTAGCCTCGCCAATAGCCCTTTGCAGATAGTTCTAAAGGCTAGCCGTTTTGCCAGTTTCTGCTTGGCTAGGAATGGGCTGAACATCTGTGTGGCCCATGGTTCTAGCTATCTCACGCAATACCGAAATTTGTTGTTCGAAGTCTAGTCCTTCTAGTTGAGACAAAAGGTCATTGAGAGCTTGAGCAGGTTGATAGTTGCCAGGCATATCGACAACGGTATTGCCCATTTCCACAGCCCATGCGTACCAAACGAGCAACTGATTGTTTTCTTTTAAAGCCCCATAAGCACGGGAGAGGTCAGTATCCTCGCGATTAACAATGGCTCGCATCGCCGCTAGCTGCTGGTCTTGGGGAAGGACAAAATAATTCTCGAACAGCGTCGGCGCAAGGTTTGGTTCTGCAGCTTCAGGGGCGGCTGGTGTAATTGAGTCCCCCATCTTTTTATAAACCAAATAAAGCCAAGCTAATTTGGCATCAGTGTCTAGTTTACCGAAGGCTTCAACAGTATTTTGAGTTTCACTAGAAAGAGACTGAGACTTTAGCTCATCAGGGGACATACCCGAAATCTCCATTTTGTACTTCAGGCTAAGATTTATCAGCCTGGAAGCCTTTAAGCCATCTTCCGGGTGAGAGAACTATGCTGTCCTACTGTCCTACTTTAGGATGAGGGATATGCTTAAATCTCTATTTGTGGTCTGGATTTTGATCGAGTTCTTGTAAATCGGGCTTAAACCAGAACTCAATCTCAGCTGTAAATTGCTCAAAGCGTGCGGCATGCATAGCCTTTGCCGGAACATGATACCAGTCGCCTACCTGAAATCGTTGTTCCTGCCCATCCATCACTAGAATCAGTTCCCCTTGCGTAATCACGCCATAATTATCAGTATCGTGATGGTGAGGTTCAATTTCAGTATTACCGGGATACTGAGCAAAGAAGATCTCGCAATTTTCAGCTGCTAAACGAAAGGCATCAAAACGCCCTGAGAAGCGCGGTAGAGATTTAATCCTTTCAGGAAAATTCGAAGAGGTCATCAGGTTTCTATCAGAAGCAAAGGGTGAATTTTCGCTAAGTTCTAATCCAGATAACGGTGCAATAGCTTACCCAGAATTGCCATGCCTCGGTCAATTTCCTCGGGTAGATAGGAGAAATTTAAGCGCATGGCTGGATAGCCTTGTTGACCTGGAAAGAACAGATGTCCAGAGCCAATGAAAACCTTTTGCGCGACTGCAGCCTGACAGAATTCCTGCATCGGCAAATCAGCAGGCAAATGCACCCAAAGAAACAAGCCACCGTTAGGCACCGTCCAACTCACATTTGCTGGGAAATAGCGCTCCAAGGCTTGCAGCATTACATTTCGGCCTCGTAAGTTTTGAGCTTGCAGACGGCTCAGATGACGACGGTAGTGCCCTGAGGCAAGATACTCGCTAATAATTGCCTGAGATACAGTAGATGCATGCAAATCGTGGAGCAACTTACGCTCTAGCAAGGGCTGATAATGCTGTCCTGTGGCAACAATGTAACCGATTCGGAGCCCAGGCATTAGAGTTTTAGAGAAGGTGCCCGTATAAGTTACCCAATGGCCTTGGTCCAGCGCTTTGATTGGCGGTGGCACTGGCTCAAAGCTCAGCCCTTCGTAAGCGTTGTCTTCCAAAATTGGACATTGATATCGCTCAGCCAAGGCTAGTAGCTGCTGCCGATGGGCCTGACTCGTTGTAATTCCTGTGGGGTTGTGCAGTGTGCTTATGGTGTAAATCAGCTTCGGATGGTGGCTGTAGAGATATTGCTCTAGCAACTGCAGATTCATACCCTCAGCTGTCATAGGAATGCCAATTACCCTGGCTCCCCGCTCTTCAAAAATAGACAGTCCCCCGTGAAAGGTAGGGCTTTCAACAATCACCCAATCGCCAGGTTGGAGGTAATACTGAATTGCCAAACATAGACCCTGCTTCGAGCCATTGGTGATGATTAAGTTCTCGGGGGAGACTTCTAAACCCTGCTGTACTAGCAACTGCGCAACCTGTTTGCGCAATGGTAATTGTCCCTGAGGAAAGTCATATTGAAAGAGCGACTCGGCTGATTGAGTGACTGCCCGTCTAGCAATACGTTGAAAATCTTCTACACCAGACAGGTAAGCAAAACCAGAGCTGAGGTCTAACACTTCTCTCTGCCGTTGAGCTTGCAAAGCAGAGGTGTAAGAATCGAAATAAGAAATGCCTTGGCGCTCTGGGATAATCACTTCCTGAGCTGGAGCAAAGGTTGAGCCTATCTGAGCAGAATTCAGGACCGGGACCGTGGTGTGAACAAAATAACCTGCGCCTTGTCGAGCACATACTAAGCCATCCGCTTCCAGCACGCCATAGGCTTCAATCACCGTTAGCTTATTAACCTGGACAGTCTCAGCTAAAGATCGAATCGAGGGAAGCCGCTCGCCAGGCTGTAGAACGCCTGCTTTGATCATGCGACTCAGGCGATCTCGAATTTGTAAGTAAACAGGCTTAGGTGATTGCCGGTCTAGCGGAATCCTCACGGTGTAGCCCTCTTTCAGGATTACATCATATCGCTAGCTGTAGTATACGTGATTGAACCTGAACTGAACTGGTACAGTTTGACAAAGTTTAACTGGAACAGTTTTGAGCTGCTGCCGCTGTACTAGACAAACTCACAAAATTTGTACCTTCTCAGTTCTTAAGTCACTCAGCGAGAGTATAGCCATCGGGTCAGTTTAATCCACTGCTTACCTGAGCATCCTATTTTTTAGGGGACTGTCATGATAAAAGTTTCTAACGCTTCACTGCCGCTATTTCAGGGGTTTCAGGAGTTTTGGCAATATTTGCTTAGAGCGATCATGAACCGTTCTGAGTTGCAAATCTGGCAAGGCTTAGATCGCTTTGGCAACGTCTGCTGGCACATTTATGACCCGAAGACAGGGCGTTCCCTTCAAGCTGACTCTGAAGCAGAAGTGCGGACCTGGATTGAGCAACAATACTATCAACAACGGTAATCGATGCCATCGATAACGCTCATTGGGGAAATTTAGTTTAGGTGATAGAGTAGCCGTTGCGGGTCCAAGCTATCCGCTACTAGTCAATAGTAGTAAGCGTCATAATTGCTCTGGCCCGCGGTTACTTTAGCCTAATTTTCAATGACAAACTTAACTCTGGTTATTGGCAATAAGAATTACTCTTCTTGGTCATTACGTCCTTGGCTAGCAATGAAGCAAGCCAAGTTGGACTTTGAAGAGGTTTTGATTCCTCTGTATGTCTCAGGATTTCATGAGAAAATTCTGCATTATTCACCTGCAGGCAAAGTGCCGATTTTGATTGCTGACGGCCTGACAATTTGGGAATCATTAAGCATTTGCGAATATTTGGCAGAGCGTTTTCCAGAAGCCCAATTGTGGCCAACCGATCTGACTGCCCGTGCCATTGCTCGCTGCGTCAGTGCTGAAATGCATGCGGGTTTTGCTAATTTACGCAATCACATGGGGATGAATGTGCGTGCGCAAAAACCAGGTCAAGGCAGAGCCCCTGGCGTTCAAGAAGACATTGACCGCATTCTGGCGCTCTGGACTGACTGTCGCCAACGATTTGGCCAGGGTGGAGAGTTTCTGTTCGGTCAATTCAGTATTGCTGACGCCATGTTTGCGCCAGTAGCGCTACGGTTTCTTACTTATGGAGTTCAGGTTGATGCCAACGCATCGGCCTATATTGAGGCATTGCTAGCGCTACCGACGCTGCAAGAATGGCTTGAGGCTTCGAGAGTTGAACCTTACACAATCGCCCAATACGAAGTATAGACAAAACAATAAAGTGTAGAGGGTGTAGCAAGAGCCTGTAGAAAGCGTATAAAACCCTGAAGTTATGATGCAAGAGCTTTACAGAAGCTTAGCGGCTTACAATCGCTGGTCCAATGAGCAGGTCTGTGCGGCCTGCGGCCAGCTGGATGAGACAGAATACTATCGAGACCGGCGAGCTTTTTTTGGCTCGCTCCACGGTACTCTAAACCATCTTCTCCTGACCGATCGCGTTTGGTTAGGCCGTTTTGTTGGTACCCCGTATTCTTTCACTTCCTTGCGGGAGGAACTTTACCCAACCCTGGCAACGCTTCAAGAGGCCCGTGAGTTTGAGGACGCTCGCATTGTTGCATACATCGAGAGTTTATCTTCTGAAGCAATTGGCGCTGAGTTGACCTAAACCAATAGTTCAGGCGAAGCCTTTCACCAACCCCTCTGGCAGATATTAAGCCACTGGTTCAACCACCAAACTCATCACCGGGGTCAGGTTCATCAGATGCTATCTGAAGCCGCGATAGCAACCCCAGTCAGCAACTTCGTTGTCTTTCTACGGGATGTACCGATAAGGTAAAAGTAGAATCGGCTGACAGGGCTCTTGATGAATCGCAATTTGGCAACCCAAAAAGGCATTTCAGCCCCAGACTTTTTGCAGGCGGTGCAGCAGCATTACCACACCTGTCAGGCCACACCTGACTACCAGGCTGCAGATTGGGCCAAGCCAGAGCATCTTGAAAACGCCATTGCGGCTCAGCTCAGCGTGATTCCTGAGCAGTGTCAGAGCTTATTGGACCTTGGTTGCGGACGGGGTGGTATCTATGCTGCGGTGCAGCAGCGAGGCTCGAATTGGCACTACCTAGGCATTGATTTGATGCCTCAAAATATCGAGATTTGTCAGCAACGCTACCCACAGGGCCAGTGGCAAGTAGGAAACTATTGGGAGGCTTTGGCGCAACCTGAGGCGGTGGATTGGATTGTTTCTAACGGCTGCTTGTTCTCACACACACGCCCTCAAGACCGAGAGAGGCTACTGACAGCGCTGCTAGCTAAGGCACGCTTGGGCTTCTCAGTGATTTGTCTGCTCCAACGCCCCGGCCAGGACGTGCAAGAGATCAACGCTTCCCCCCATCTGCACGCTACCCCTCACTACTGGTTTGAGCGCAGTTTCAAGCGCCTAGGCGATAGCATTACTGCAACCCTAGATCACCAGACGGGCTTGGAACTCGATCCAGATAATGCCTTGGTGGTAGTACAGCATTCAAACATGCTTGAGACCTAGCATCTTGCTAGATGTGGGGGAGAACTTGGTTGCATTTGACACACAGACACTAAATCTGAAGGCCAGTGCTATACTGACTGGGCGCTGCTCCCAGCCGATAATCTGCCATTTCTGAAGAGTGAAGCTTGAACTATGGTCCATAACCTTGAGCGCAGCCGTCAGGTCGGCCAGTTTTCTGGAACCGCACCAACGGCTAACCCGGTGTTCTTTAGGACTTACAGCCGCCGTGTAGAACGGGCGCTCAAGCCTGGTGAGGCGATTGTGAGCCGTCGTGAAACCTGGGACGAGGTTTGCGAGCGGGCTTTAGAAGGAATTCGCGAACTCGGGTTGCTCACACCGGAAGAGGTGGGCTTGGTGAACCGGATGCAGCGTGAACTCAAGGCGTTGGCCTCAGGACGCTGGTTATGGGTGGGCGGCACACGTTGGTCCAAACAATCAGAAAATTTCTCAGGTGCCTACAACTGCACTAGCACCAATGTTGTGGACTGGGAAGCCTTTGGGCTGATGATGGATCTGGCAATGATGGGCTGTGGTACGGGCGCAGTTCTTGAGCCCAAATACATTGAGCAGTTGCCAATTATTCGTAATCGTCTGCTGGTATCCATGCCGGGAGAAATTGGCACCATTCCCGTTGCCTCACGCCAGGATAAAACCACCGTTCAGACAGAAGGCAATCGAGTTTCAATCACAGTGGGTGATAGCCGTCAAGGCTGGGTATCGTCCTATCAGTCGCTACTGGAATTATCATCTAACGAGCGTTTTTCTGGCGAAATTCAAGTTGAGGTTGACCTCAGCAATGTAAGACCTGCCGGTGAAACTCTAAAGGGTTTTGGCGGTGTTGCTAACCCGATTAAACTGCCGGAACTTTACCAGCGATGCGCCGCAATTTTAAATCGTGCAGTCGGGAGAAAACTCAATTCTGTTGAATGTTGCTTGTTGATTGATGAAGCTGCTGCTTGCGTTGTAGCCGGGAACATCCGGAGGAGCGCGGGCATGCGTCAATTTGATAGCAATGACGCATTAGCTGCTACTGCAAAAGATAACTTGTGGATGCAAGATGCCGAAGGCAATTGGCGCATTGATCCAGAGCGCGATGCGCTGCGCATGGCTAATCATACGCGAGTCTTTCACCGCAAGCCCACGGAACAAGAATGCATCGAATCAGTGCGCAAGCAGTTTTATTCGGGTGAAGGTGCAATTCAGTGGGCTGGCGAAGCAGTTGCCCGCTCGAATGCAGACCTCTTAAAAACACCTGAACTTAAGACAGAATTCCTCCAAGCCTATGAGTTAGGTCAGGGCAAAAATTGGCTGCAAAAGAATTACCCTCAACTGTCGAAGATTGAGCTAGAACATCGTTTGGAGCGGTACGGTCTAAACCCTTGCGGCGAAATTTTGGGCTCAGAATTTCACTGTAACTTGGCAGAAGTCCACCTCAATCGAATCGATTCGCGCAACCTTAAAGATCAAGAAGATGCTTTTACCGCAGCAGCCCTATCGGTGGCAGCTCTGCTCAATCATCGCTTTGTAGAAGAGCGCTATCGCGAATCGCGAGAATTGGACCCTATTGTTGGCGTTTCTTTCACCGGGCTGTTCGACTTTTTTGTTAGTGCTTTTGGCGTAGATTGGTTGCGCTGGTGGTCAGCAGGACGGCCTGAGACCATTACTGGCCTTGAATTCAAACAAAAAGAACAGGAGTACCTCAGCTGCTGGAAGCAAATCGTTCATCAGGCAGTTTGGGACTACTGTGACCAGCACGGCTTGCAGCGACCCAATCGTTGCACCACGGTACAGCCAGCCGGCACAAAATCTCTCTTAACCGGAGCATCACCCGGTTGGCATCCACCCAAAGCACAGCGTTACATTCGACGAATTACCTTTGCGAAAAACGATCCAGTCGCCTTGGCCTGCATTGAATACGGCTACAACGTGGTGCCCTCACAGTCTGACAAAGACGAACAAAGCAATTTGTTGAATGATCCGTTTGATCCACGGGTGACCGAGTGGTTAGTAGAGATTCCGGTGGAGGTTCCTTGGGCCAATCTACCCGGTGCTGACGAAATTCAAATTGAGAAGTTTTCAGCAACGGCGCAGTTTGACTTCTACCTTCAAGTTCAGAAGCACTACACAGCCCACAACACCAGTGCCACCTTGGAACTTCAAGAGAGTGAAATTGAACCCTTGGCTCAACAGATCTACCAAGCCATTGAGCAAGATCAAGGCTACATCAGTGCAGCCTTACTGGCTCGTTTTGATGCACCTTTTCCTCGCTTGCCCTTCGAAAAGATTGACAAAGTGACCTTTGAGCGACTGCAAGCAGACGTGGAAGCTCGGCAGAAAACCGATGACTTTTTGGATGCCCTCATGCGCTACGACCTGGGGTACTCAGCAGCCGAAGGACCAGCAGGCTGTGACAGTGACAAGTGTATGTTGCCAGAGAAAGAAGTAAACGAGTAATTAAATCGTCACTATTCCTCAAGGCCCTGGTTTGACTAGGGCCTTGTTCATGTGAGTACTGCTGGTGATAAGCTCTACCCTTAAATTACGGTTCCCCCCACTGACAATCCCTGGCGCCCTTCATAAGATCGGAGAAGCAAAGCGTCCCATGAGTGCCCGAGGAAACCCAGATGTACGATGTTGACAAGCGCAAGCTGCTATCGGCCCTCTGTCATGGGTCCATTTTTCTAAGCTCTCTAGTTGTCTCTGTGGGAATTCCCTTGGGGCTCCTAGTGATCTCTGATGATCCAGTGGTGAAAGATAACGCCAAAGAGGCTATTAATTTCCACCTCAACGTCTGGTTTTACGGCGTCATTTTTGGCGTTCTCAGTTTTGTTTTAATTGGCATTCCATTGCTAGCGATTCTATTCGTCGTGCATTGGACTCTGCCCGTATTGGCGATTTTCAGATGTTTGTCAAATCCTGATGAGCCTTACCATTATCCGTTTATCTTCCGCTTACTTTAAGCCTTGAGAACCGGCCCTGAAAGAGTCACTGGTTTCCTCCAACCCTCAACATTGTTACTAAAACAGAAACTTACCTCTGGCCTTAGGGTGAAACTGGAAAACTAGGTTTCACCCAATTGGGCTATGCCAGTTGTAGGAGGTTATTAGGGCTCTAAAGGGCGAACCTAGTTGTAGACGGTATTGCTTCGTACTGCTTCGTGGGGTAAAAACGATGAAACTCAGCCTTATAGCAACCACAGCGCTGTTCATGGCATCCCTCAGCTTTGCGGCTCCTGGGAAGGCAGAGCCAGTCAGTTCTGCGAGGCAAAGCGGCAGACAGCCCAGCTCGATGGCTTGGGTGCCTCAGCCAGGAGTACGCTGTGTTGCCAATGGCTATGGGCAAACTGCTTGCTTGAACTCGAATACTGGATACCTGACCTACACTACCGGGACTGGCCAAACTTGCAATCAGAGTCCGCAGGGGCAACAGGCTTGTACAGCTGAGACAACTGCTTATCGACAGAATGCTCCTACAGCAGCGAGAAGCAATTCAGGCTCTACTGCCTATCCTTTAGCGAATCGAAGAAATTGAGTCTAGTTGGTCAAAGTTCACTCTCGCAACTTCCAATGCGAGAGTGCTTCGGCTGCTTATTAGCTTCCGCCTTGCTCTTGAGCTGACCAGACTGGGAATTGGTTGATTTTTCTCAAAGTTAAATTGACATAAGTTGCTTTCTCAGCACCAACCTGAGACAGACCGAAATAGCCCTGAGCACCATCATGAGCGTGAGGACCAGTCGATTCAACACTGTAGCGTCCCTGTCGATGGGCTTGGTTATACGGTGAAGCGACTACCCAAGGCCAGCGCGAGGGAAAGACGATGCCTAAATCATCAATCCAATCCCGTTGGCCTTGCAGGTGATAAGTGTGCTGTGCCGCATCGAAACCATTGTTTCCTGAGAAGACACCGCCAACCGAAATCACTGTAATTTGGGTTTCAAACTGCTCAGCTAAATAAGACGCAGCCCCCAATGCAACCTGAGCCCCCCCACTCGTACCAATCAGAATGATTTGGAATGGCTCAGTCTGAGCAGCCGGTAAAGCGTGAGCAGCCTGCATGCGCTCAATGATCGCCTTCGCAATTCCTTGATTATAAATAGGACCATAGCGAGGATCGGCAGAGATTGCTAAGCGCCAGAGATTGCGAATTTTAATCAGAACATTTGCGACTCCCAGCCAACCCTCAGCTTTGTCAGCGAACTGCCAAAGGGGAGACAATAGACGTTCGCCTCCTAAGCTTTTGTTAGCAGCAGAGTAGGGAAAAACATCTCGAACCGTGACGCAATTTGGGTGAGCCTGCTCCAAATGATTGAGAAAGAAAGTTTCTCCAGGTGTTAATTGATCTGCCGAAAAATCACCCACTCCAGTCAAAAAAACAACATAACAATCGATTTTCCTAACCTGATTTGCCGATTGGTTTTTACCACCAGTTTCATAACCCGGCAACCGTTTAGCGGGAGCCCTTTTCAAGCCTGCCGCTTCACTGCCATAACGTAACCACCAGGTAATGGTACCAATAGGTGAGAACGTTCCCCAAGCTAATAAGATTAAACTGGCGAAGAACAACAGTTTCAAACTGCCACCCCGGAACCAGAGCAGCAATCGTCCAAGTAACTTCAGCATCCAAAATTGCTCTTAGGACTTGGTCAAGGGTCTTTTGTCCTGTACCGTATCAAACAGAAACTAAGTTAGACCTGTCATCAATCTCAGGTTGTAGGCAGCCCTGTGAAACACGCAAAAACCAAAGAAAGCCTGAGCCTCGTACTCCGCAACGCACTGGCCCTCAATGCAGATCTTTACGAGAATGCTCGCAATCGGCCTCGAACCCACCGAATTGCCCTCACTATTGTTATCCTGGCGGCTGTTTCGCACATGCTGGGCAGCGCAGTCATTCTTCTGATTAATCGAGCTTCAATCCTCATTTTGGGTTTAGCTCTTTTGCTGGATGGTGCCAGCGTAGTCTTAGGTTACTATTTTTGGACTTTTACGATTTGGAAAATTGGCAATTATCTGAGCCGTCATTCACCAAGTTACGGAGATTTATTAAGTCCGATCGGTTTTGCCTATGCTCCTCAAGTGCTCAATTTTCTAACCTTGATTCCTCTTATGGGGCAAGGCATTGGTCTGGTTTTAGCTGCCTGGAGTTTGTTGGCTGTTATTGTGGCAGTCCGACAGGGACTAGATCTCAGTACCCGTGCAGCAGCCCTAATCTGTTTGGTCGGTTGGCCTCTAGTCCAGATTGCAATCGGACTGATCCAGGTTTCAGAACAATGGTTTGTGAAAGCAGGCTCTTAAATTCAGCTTCTTAAACTCCGGATTAACTTATTTTCTGCCGTATTAACTTTCACTTAACAGTGATCGCTTACGCCTTCACTTATATCGGATAAGATTCACGCAATAAAGTTATGCACTCAGGGGGATGGAAAATATTGCAAACTCCTTAATTCTTAAGTATAAGTATAGGCCGCTACGTCATGACTCGCCGTCCTCTTGAGAACCTTAAGCAACCCGTTGCACAGGCAGCCTCTAATCCTTGGGTAGAGAGGTTAGCTCGGTCTGGTTATGCAGCCAAGGGAGTTGTTTACGTTATTGTTGGTTTACTAGCTGCGCAAGCAGCACTGGGCACAGGTGGCAAAACCACCGATACTAGTGGCGCTCTACAAACCATCGTCACACAGCCCTTTGGCAAATTTCTTCTTAGCCTTGTGACGGTTGGGCTCCTAGGATATGCACTCTGGCGATTTGTTCAAGCCGTTGTTGACCCAGAACACGCCAATCAAGACGCTGGCGCCAAGCGTTGGGCTCAACGCTTCGGTTACGCGCTTAGTGGTTTAGGTTATGCGGGTCTGGCCCTGACTGCCTTGAAACTCATCTCCGGCTCAGGTGGCGGTTCAGGCAGCAGTTCAGGCGGTAGCAACTCGACTCAAGATTGGACTGCTCGCATCCTCAGCCAGCCCTTCGGGCAGTGGCTGGTCGGTTTACTGGGGGCTATTGTCATTGGCGTTGGTTTCTCTTATTTTTACAAGGCCTACGCAGGTAAGTTCCGCCGCGAGTTCAAACTGAACGAGATGAGCGACACAGAAGAAAGTTGGGCAATGCGAGTAGGCCGCTTCGGCATTGCAGCGCGGGGCGTTGTGTTCACCATCATCGGTGGCTTCCTGATTCAGGCGGCCCTCAATTCTGATCCTAGTCAGGCCAAAGGTTTAGGCGGAGCCTTGGCAAGCTTAGCGCAACAACCCTTCGGTCCCTGGCTACTGGGAATTGTGGCTTTGGGCTTAGTCGCCTACGGTCTCTACTCAGGCTTCGAGGCACGATATCGTCGGATTGACGCTTAGCTGCGTCGAGGTAGCAGAAATAATCGTATTCTCTCCTAGGAGTGCCCTGATGTTGGGCTCGCACTCCGGGAGATAATGCATGACTCAGGGGCAACAATTTCGGCAACAACTAGAGCAGCCCGGTATTCTGACCCTACCGGGAATTTATGACTGTATTAGCGCTAAGTTAGCCGAACAGTTGGGGTTTGAGGTGATTTTCACCAGTGGCTTTGGCTTAGCTGGCTCCACGCTTGGCCGACCCGATTATGGCTTCTTAACTGCAACCGAAATGCTCTACAGTGTTAGCCGCATCGTTCAAGCGGTTAACATTCCTGTCGTGGCCGATATTGATACGGGCTATGGCAATCCCTTAAGTGTGATCCGCACAGTTAGCGAAGCCGTGCAATTAGGCGTGGCTGGCATTATTTTGGAGGATCAGGAATGGCCTAAGAAATGCGGTCACTTTGAGGGGAAGCGAGTCATTTCAACAGCAGAGCATGTGCAAAAGATTCGGGCAGCAGTGCAAGCAAGGGGGGATAGTGAATTGGTCATTATTGGTCGCACTGATGCCAGAGCACCCTTAGGGTTGGAGGAAGCAATCCAACGAGGTCGGGCTTATCGTGAAGCGGGAGCCGATGTGATATTTATCGAAGCTCCCCAATCGCTGGAGGACCTCAAAGCAATTGGCACCGCCTTTCCCGATGTCCCCCTATTCGCCAATATGATTGAGGGCGGCAAAACACCCTTTCTCTCTAGCCAAGAGCTGCAACAATTGGGGTTCAAAATTGTCGTCTTTCCACTATCCGGCTTATTCTCAGCAACCAAAGCCATGCTGAATTGCTTTCGCTATCTGCGCGAGCATGGCACTACTCCTGGCTTCGAACATTTAGTTTCTTTCCAAGAATTTGAGCAACTGATTGGGGTTCCCTACTACCGCCAGTTAGAGCAAGAATTCGCTGTGCGTCAAGAGGATGCAACTTGAGTGCTGCTCCTCTGATTCTATGCCTCGGTTCTAAGGTCATTCGCCCTAAAACCCGTCAGGTTTGCGTCAGAATTTTAGAGAGGCAAACTCTGCCCCGCTAAAATCTGACGCAAATGTAATCTTTCAAGCAGTGAGCGTTGCGGCAGGGCAGTTAGAGCTGGTTGACTGAGCGTTGCAGCTGAGCCAAGGCTCGGTTGTAACCAATTACGGACTGGGCCAAGTTGCTCTGAGCTTCGGTCAGGTCACGCTGCGAGTTGGTAACCTCCAACTGCGTGCCCACGCCCGCTTGAAAGCGCAGACGGGCCAGACGCAAGCCCTCTTGGGCAGACTCAACTCCAACCCGTGCCGCTGTAATCTGTTCTCGTCGCGATTGCAGGCTGAAGAAGGCATTCTCAACATCGAAGCGAACTTGGCTGCGCTGCTCAGCGAACTGGCTTTCTGCAATTGCCTCATCAGCCCGAGCCTGAGCAACCTGAGCCTGGGTTGCACCGCCGTTGAACAGAGTCCAGCGGAGGGTAACCCCAACCGTGAAGCTGTCTTGGAAACTCTCAGTGTTACGACTGAATATAGAATCCGAGTCATTGGACTGCCCCAGCAGCGTCTCGTTAAAGTTGTAACCGCCAGAAAGAGCGATTTGAGGCAACAGGGTTGTTTGCGCGGCCCGAGCCTGGTTCTGAGCAACATCTCGACGCAGGAGAAACTGTTGCAACTCAACGCGATTCGCGTAGGCAGCCAAAATTGTTTCCTCCAAGCCCAAATTCCAGGTTCCCGACACCTCGATTGGGTCAACTGCTTCCAGAGTCGCTGTTTGAGCAATATCTAGCCGCTGAGCCAATTGGCGACGGGAGATCAGGAGATTGTTTTGAGCCTCCAACAATTGCACCTGGTCATCTGCAAGCTGGGTCTGAGCTTGTAGTGTTGCAAAGCGGGTACCAACGCCAGCCCGTTCTTGAGCCAGAGCATCGCGCACACTGATCTGAGAGGCCTCAACTGCAGCCTGTTGAATGCGCACCTGTTCGGCAGCATTCTGAAGGTCGTAGTAGAGGCCAGAGATATCTGAGCGGATGGACTGATTGATGCGGTCGACCTCTAGTTGGGCATCACGAACCTGGGTACTAGCACTCTCAATGTTGTACCGTCGTCTGCCAAAATCTAAGATCGTGTAGTCAAGCCCCAGGTTGCCGCTGAGATCCGCGGTACCATCTTCAAGTCCGCCAGCAGCCTCGTTTCCAGGCCGATTAACGTACTGAGTCTGAACCGAGGTGCTGGCGGTGGGATAGAGCTGAGCTTCTTGTTCACGCAAGGCAGCCCGAGCTCGCTCCAGAGAAGTACGCGCCTGTTCCAACTGCCGGTTGTTTCGAGTTGCCAATTCCAGAGCCTGCTGCAAGCTGATGCCTTGGGTTGTTTCCACCCGAACCTCGAATGGCTGAGTGGGCAAGCTTAGTGGATCAGGATTGGGGCTGAGGTCGGTGGCAGACTGGCTAGCCGGGGTTGGGGTCCCTGGAGTTTGGTTAGCCGGAGCCTGGTCGGCCGGAGCTTGGTTAGCCGGAGCCTGGTCAGTCGCCCCAGGTGCCCCGGACGGGCTAGCTGTGCCGGGCGTATCTGGGCTAGCTGGCGAGGCACTGGGCTGAGGCGTTGGTGTTTGAGTCTGGGCAGCTGGAGCTGCCTCTACTGGTGTCTGCCCTGACGTCTGGCCGGATGAGCCAGAAGCAGGTCGATTGGGTTGATCGGCTGATTGGCCCGCCGGTTGATCGCTAGCTTGACCACCCGATTGCTCAGCTGGTGGCTGGGCAGCAGGAGAGGTAGCTGGGTTAGGTGTCGCTTGGGGGGTAGTTTGAGGCGTCGTCTGTGGTGCTGTCTGCGACAGATTAATAGCTCTCGATTTCGGCTGTTGGAGTGGTGCAGCCGTGGCTTCTAGGGCTGGCAGGGTTAGAGCTGTCCCCATACCTAGCGCGATCAGATGACGGACAATTTGCATACGTGACTCCCGCACTCACACCTTCAGGCCAGAATCGGGGCCTGCTTTCCACCGCTTAGTCTACAGGTCAGCTCGGCATCCCTCAAAAAGCATAACTGACCAAATAAAGTTATTGAATAATCGTTCAGAAATTCATTGACTTGAGCCGGATGGCAAGGTGGCGGTTTTAGGTTAGCACCTGCTTGAACATTACAGCTTCATCAAAGAAATATGACTAATCTGTAGCAGGTCATGTAACAGTTTCATGTATACGAGAGCACTCAGCAAGAGGTGACTGAAAAAGCGTGAGAAGGCAAAAGCAATCAGGCAAAAGCAATGGGGTAATCTACCCACCCCATCTAATCCCCCAACTCGCTCCAACGCGCATCAAATTATGGCTGGGTTATGAACAACTTGATCAGGGACAATTTGGTTCTCCGATAGCTAGCCAGTAGGACAACAGTCACCCTCATAAAAGCTTGCACCTAGCTCATGATGGTCTATGCTGAGCTTGCATTCCTAGCTCAGGAGCCTGCAACAGTTACTGGGTTTAGGTTCTAGCTTTTCTCTGTTTTTTCAAAGTGGCCCCGAGCCTTCTACTGATCCAAGCAACCGTTGTGATTGCCAATAGACCCAAACTAGCAGAGGGCTCTGGCACAGAAGTTGACAGTGGACCAGAAATTGATTGCTCTGAATTTGAGTGCTCTAAATTGCTACTGGGTCTGCCGCTATTAGTGGAAGAACCGGACGAACCCAAATTTTTGAGTACAGGCTTGCTCAGGTTAGCCATGTACCCTGGTATCGACTGGTCAGTAAAGGGGTCAGTAAACAGGTCAGTAAACAATTCAGGGCTGGCAGTTGTATCAGTTGGGGAGTTGGTCACAGCAGTATTAAATCCCTGTGAATTTCCGCCAAAAGCTCTCAACGTTCCCGAGCTTGTATCCAGTTTGGCAACCCAACTACCAGTAGGCGCAGCCTTAGCCGTTTTCCCAGAGCCGTCAGTCACGCCAGTCACGTAGACTTTACCCGTGTTGTCTCCAGTAATTCCGTAAGCCCGGTCAAATTTGGAGGTACCAAACTGCCGCAGCCACACCTGATTACCCTGGGTGTCATATCTAGCTACCCAGGTATCAAAAGACCCAACATTGGTGCCTGACAAATTACCGCTGGTATACCCGCTTAAGACAATGCTGTCATTGCCATCAATGAACATCTCAATAGGCTCATCGGTGCTGGCTTTACCAAGCTGTTTAATCCACAGTTGATTGCCATTGCTGTCAAATTTAGCCAACCAGGTATCATAAGACCCGGCATTGTTACCACCCAAGCCACCTAGAGTCCAGCCGGTTACGTAAACATTACCCTGGCTGTCAGTGTCAACTGCGAGTGAGCGCTCATCATCCGCAGTACCCAATTGTCGGATCCACTGAACCTGACCCCTGTTGTTGAACTTAGCGACCCAGGCATCATCAAGGCCAGCATTGTTTTTGGCTAAATCCCCTGCGGTCCAGCCGGTCAGATAAACACTGCCATCCTGGTCATCGACAGCAATGCTGGAAGATTCATCATCAGCCTGGTTGACGCTTCCCAAAGTTGTGAGCCATTTCTGGTTGCCATTTGTGTCAAATTTGCTGGCCCAGAAGTCAGCCGTTGCCAGATCCTTGGCTGGTTTGACATCTACGCCCGTTACATAGGCGTTACCAGTAGTATCCACATCAATACTGAAGGTTTGGAAAATAGAGTTGCGTCCAAACTGCTTAATCCATAGCTGATTACCATTACTGTCAAACTTGGCAACAAAGGCATCAGAAGTTTCTGCTTGCTTAGATGCGGCCAAATCCCCTTCGGTGATCCCTGCAACATAGAAGTTGCCTTCGCTGTCGGTGTCGATACTTAAGATCGTGTCGAGGCGCTCGCTACCAAACTGTTTGCTGAACAGCAACTTGCCTTGACGGTCATACTTAGTGACGACAGCATCACGAGGATCCGGTTTATTTGCTGTCTTCAAAGTACTGGTCGTTCCTCCGGCAACATAGACATTGCCAGAGGGATCAGTGGCAGTGGCCGGTGTAAGGTCAAACTCCTGGGCTTCCTGTTGAGATTGAGAGTAGTTTTGACCTAGGCTCCAGTTAGGATTTGCAAGTAGGAAATTGGCAATTTCGAGGCTATTTTGCTGCGGAAACTGGCTCGAACCAATACCAACATTTAGCCTCGAATAACTAGTGACATTACTGCTGTAAACAGAAGTCAAAACCGGGTTGAGACCAGCAAAAAAACCAAAGCCGTTTGGACTGGAGCCACCCAAACTGGAGTTAGCCAAACTATTTTGGTCGTAGTCAACCTGTTGCCAGTTTCTAGGGGTAAAAGTGTTGTGACCAAGCTGTAGAAGCGGAGCACCAAATAGGACATCACCCTGAAACAGACCAATCGGAAATTCACCAACAGCAGGCTTGAGCAATTGAGGACCAAGCAAACCATCAGCTTCAGGCCAGCTTTCCATTAGTTGGGTAGCCCTCCAGGCTGTAACGAGCTCGTTCTCTAGTGTATTGGCCTGTATTGGGTTAGCAGCCACTTTACATCGCTCTTATTCAGCTGAAAGGTAGACGGTCGAAGCAGTTTGTAATCAACTGTTTTTGCCAAATTGGTTTCGTCAACTTGGTTTTGACTTGCACTCCAGCTCAATGCAACCACCCTGATTGGTATACAACTTAGTTCCCAAGTAGGATGGCTAGCCAGAGGCTCATCTGAAGAAACGCGAGAAGTGTGAAGTTCTAGCAGGCTTACTCTGGGTCATAGTTCCTGAAAGCCATTCTCCATAAGGATTCTGCCATTCCACTTACCAACCTGCTAATCGCTAATCAGCATCTTTACTGAGAAATCATATGGAGACACAGCCTAGGCATAGTATAGGCACTAAGCAAAATCAGCCGTGCCAGTGATCACGGCCCTCTCCTGAGATCGAATTTAGACTGAGTGTTTTTTGCCAATCAAAACCTTGCAGAGCTGCCCCTGACCGGTACCAGCTAGCAAGTGCCAACAAAGATAGGTCTGCTAAGGCTAGCAGACCTATCTTCTACCTACTCCGCATCGGAGTTATTGAGCTGAGGCTCTTGTTCTTGCCTTGCTTGCCGCTTTCGAGCGAGCTTGCAGCTTTCTCCTGATGCATGCAACACCGGCAATTGCCAATAAGCCCAGGCCAGCAGAAGGCTCTGGTACAGAGGTTGGCGGTTGGCCACCGTAAGGATTAGAAACCAGGGGTTCTAGACCTCGGCCGCTCGGTCCACCACTGTCTGGACTGAGACCTAAGGTCCCAGTGACGAATTGCTGGAAGAAGTCACCGATATAGTCAGCTTGTTCACCACTGACTGGTCGAGTTGCTGGTGCACTGCTCGCGAAACCTTTCGGAATCGAGGCGAGGCTGACAGTCTGGCCATTACCGCTAAAGTCTTTCAAGCTTCCTGAGGTGGCATCAAGCTTGGCAGTCCAAGCATCGAAAGACCCAGCATTGAGGGAGCCCAAAGAGCCACCCGTTACACCTGTGACATAAAGGTTGCCAAAAGCATCGCTGGTGACCCCATAAGCCTGATCAAACTTAGAGGTGCCAAACTGTTGCAGCCATATCTGGTTCCCAGCTGTGTCGAACCGGGTTACGAAGGCATCGAAGGAGCCAGCATTAATCCCTTCAAGGTTGCCGTTGGTATAGCCAGTCAGGAAGATGTTGTCAGATTGGTCGATGAAGATATCAAAACCTTCATCATCAGCAGCACTACCAAACTGCTTCACCCATAGCTGATTACCTTCGCTGTCATATTTGGTCAGGTAGACATCATAGGAACCTTTATTCTCATCACCTAAGGTGCCTAAGGTCCAGCCAGCCGTATAGACATTGCCCTGGCTATCGGTGTCAACACCCCACGACCATTCGTAATCGGGAGTTCCATACTGCTTCACCCACTGCGCTTGACCGGTGGCATTGTCGAACTTGGCAATGTAGTTGTCGTACAAGCCAGCATTTTGGAAACTACCTGGCGAGTCGATTCGAGGCAAATCGCCCAAAGTCCAGCCCGTAGCGTAAACGCTGCCATCGCTACTGACAGTAACATCGTAGGATTCATCAAAATCATTGTCTACACTACCCACTTCGGTGAACCATTGCTGGCTACCATTCGTGTCAAACTTGCTCACCCACAAGTTATCAGTGGCAAGATCTTCAGATGCTCTGACATCTAATCCCGATACATAAACATTGCCACCGGCATCAACATCAAGGCCGAAGGCTTGAAAGATAACATTCTGCCCAAACTGCTCCAGCCACACCTGGTTGCCACTGCTGTCGTACTTGGCAACGAAGGCATCAGTGCTTTCTGCTTGTTTGGTTCCCTCTAAGTTGCCTGCGGTAATTCCCGATACATAGAAGTTACCTTGAGCATCAGTGGCGATATTGGAGACTGTGTCAAAACTTGAGGTGCCAATCTGCTTGGTGAACAGCACATTGCCCTGGCTGTCATACTTGGTCACTAAGCCATCACGAGAAAGCCCGCTGTTGGTTTTGCCAATAGAGCCCGTGGTTCCCCCAGCCGTGTAGACATTGCCTGAGGTGTCGGTAGCCGCGCGAACAGAGATATCAAAACCAGCAGTTCCCTGTTGCTGAGCCTTCGGGACCACTGGCCCTGGTGGAGGAGTATTGCCCTCAAACTTGAAGTAGTTACTAGCCAGATTTAGATTGGAATTACCTAGCAAGAAACCGACAACATCAACACCATTTTGGTCCTGCTGGAGAATTGCTGAGCCAACTCCAACATCCAATAATTGGTAGTTGTTGGCATTGCCATTGAGCTGGATGAAATCCTGGGCAGGATTGAAATCACCAACGAAACCAAAATCGTTTAAGCCGAGGATTTGCGGGTTGCCGTTATCGTAGTAGGCTTGCTGATAATCACCGAATACAAAGGTATCGCTCCATTGGCGAGAAGCTGGATCCTCAATGGTTACATCACCAATGAAAAGATCGATTTGGGGCAGATTTGGAACACCACTTATGGGTTGATAACCCAGCAAGGTATCGTTGCCAGTACGCGCTGCAATTACTTGGCTTATCTGAGTCCCTGCAGCGAGGTCGCTATTAGGTGTGTAAATTTGAACCGTGAATAACTGCTCAGCCACTTTGTGCCGATCTCCTATAGCAAAAAATTGACAGTAAAAGCGGCCTCAGGTGGGCTCCGAATACGGTGCTATCCCTCAGAATGCAGACGCTCACGGAAATGCTCAGTCCATTTCCTAGTAGCGCGACCGGGTGTTATGTAGATGCTTGTCTTAAGAGATGCAAATCAGGCGCATGGCCTTGAGAACGCTGAGGGCATTCCTCTGGCAGCGCGGCTGGAAGTGTTGCGTAGATGCTCGTCTTAAGAGATGCGATTCAGCAAGGTTACTTACCCTGAAATCCCGTAAGCCCCTGAAAGCCGCTTTCTGTGCGCATCCTGCCATTGACACTAGGGGAATGTCGATAGGCGCCTGAGTATCTTTACGGAGAAATTACATAGATTGAGCATCTACCTATTGGCAGAATGCTGAGCTCAACGTCTGTAGCCGCGATCACAGACAGCTCTTAGACAGCTGCGTGACCAAAAGTATAGATTTTTACCTGTAAAGACTTTGCAGAACTTCCAGAGACTAGAAAATAGCCCCGAAGGCTTGCAAAATGGCCTTATTGATTCAGTGGCACCCCAAAGACACCTACGCATTTCAAGTAGGTCTACTGCTTGAGCAGACCTACTTGAAGCAGGCAACGCCTGTATTACCAGGGCTAGTTCTGTGTTACTGAACTGGCAGTCTCGCCTTGCCCGAAGCTTTGGAGCGAGCTCTCAGTTTTCTGCTAACGCAGGAGAAGGCTGCAAGCGCCAATAGACCCAAGCCAGCAGAGGGCTCAGGCACAGAAGTTGGCGGTGGAGCATAAGGATCTGTAACTAATTTCTCCAAACCTGTTCCGTTGGGTCCACCACTACCACCACTTAGGCCCAGTGTGCCAGTAACAAACTGCTCGAAGAAGTTTTCAAGCAAGCCTTTCTGCTGGGCATTGAGCTGTTGAGTTGCCGACTTGCTAATGGGGACAGAGGCTGAGCGATCAGCCGTCTGTGCAGTGCCACCGAAGTTCAGCAAGTTACCAGAGGATACATCGAGCTTAGCGACCCAGCTATCGAAAGAGCCAGCATTGAGGCCACCTAAAGAACCCTGAGTGATACCTGTAACGTAGAGGTTGCCGACGTTATCGCTGGTAATACTGTAGGCTTGATCGTAATCAGGAGTGCCAAATTGTTGAAGCCATACCTGATTTCCATTGACGTCATATCTAGCAACCCAGGGATCAAAAGACCCAAGGTTAGGTCCGCCAAAGCTGCCGTTGGTATAACCGGTGATGAAGAGGTTGTCTTGGGAATCGATGACTAAGTCGAAGGCTTCATCATCCCCGTCAGAACCAAACTGTTGAATCCACAGTTGGTTACCAAGGGCGTCAAACTTGGTTAAAAAGGCGTCGTAGGAGCCAGGGTTCTCGTCGCCTAATTGGCCTAAAGTCCAGCCGGTTGCATAAACATTGCCCTGGCTGTCAGTATCAACACTCCACGACCATTCATAGTCCGGAGTGCCGAACTGTCGGACAAACTCTACCTGGCCAGTACTACTTTCAAACTTAGCAACCAGACCATCGTAAAGGCCTTTGTTCTCCGCGGCTACATCGCCACCTAGAGTCCAGCCAGTTGCATAAATGCTGCCATCATTACCGACAGTCACCCCATAAGACTCGTCAAAACTAGCGGGAGTGCCAATCTCGGTAAACCACTGCTGATTACCGTTCGTATCGAACTTACTGGTCCAGAAATTAGTTTGAAAACCGACTGGTACAACCGGCTCTCCCTCGACAGGCCTAACCGTTGCACCGGATAGATAAACTGTGCCACTGCCATCCACATCAATGGAATAGGCGCTATCAGATAGGCCATTGCTCAACGTTTCAATCCACTGCTGGTTACCATTGCTGTCGAATTTGGCAACAAAGGCATCGCCAATAGCTCCTTGCTCGGCTCCGCCTAGATCACCTTCAGTATTGCCAGCAACGTAGAAGTTACCTTGAGCATCGGTGTCAATGGCAAAGATTTGATCGAACTCGTCGGTACCGAACTGTTTGGTAAACAGCAGATTGCCCTGGTTATCGTACTTAGCAACTACCGCATCACGAGAATCCCCATTATTAGCACCACCTAGGGAGCCGTTTGTCGCTCCGGCAATATAGACATTGCCCGAGGTGTCTGTGGTCGTGGCAGGTGTCAAGTCAAAACGGGGGGTTCCCAGTTGCTGAGCCTTAGGCACGGTTGGCCCAGGAGGTGGTGTGGTCCCTCGATAATTAAAATAGTTACTGTCTAGGCTCAAATTTGTGTTGCCGAGCAAAAAGCCGACAACATCAGCACCGTCTTGATTCTGCTGAAGAATTGCAGAGCCAAGGCCAACGTCAACGAGCTGATAGTTGCTCGCGTTACCGTAGAGCTGGATAGTATCTAGTGCCGGGTTAAAGTCAGTTACAAGGCCAAAATCGTTTAGACCAAGGATATTAGCATCACCATTGCCATAGTAAGACTGGTTTGAATCACCTAGAATAAAGGTGTCGCTCCACTGACGCAAAGCCGGATCCTCGACAGCCACATCACCGAGAAAAATCTCGATTTGGGTTTGACCAGGTTTGCTAACTGGTTGATAGCCTAGAAGAGCGTCGTTACCAGTACGACCATAAATAATCTGAATTTGACCTAGGTTAAAGGCAGCAGCGACATCGCTGTTAGGAGTGTAAGTTTGCAGGGCAAATACCTGTTCAGCCACTTTAAGTTGCTCTCCACAAGCAGAGAATTGGTCGTAAAAGCGGCTCCAGATCGGCTTTGGGTTTTACGTCGCTACAGCTCAAGACGCGTGATGCCGTAGAAATGCACAGTGCATTCCTCAACGTCACGGTTAGGGTGTTGTGTAGATGCTCGTCTTAAGAGATGCAAATCAGGCGCATAGCCTAGGCAGGTCCCAAACATACCCAGTCAGCGCAAGCTGAGGTGTCGCGTAGATGCTCGTCTTAAGAGATGCAAAGGTTTTGATGAGACTACTTAGCCTGTAATCCCAGTAGCCTTTGGAAACCGCTTTATGGGCGAATCCTGGCACTTGAATCTAAGGGATGTCTACCTCAGCTCAGTATCTTCATCTAAAAATTATACTGAGGACCTACCTAGCTGAAGCTCAAGTACCGAGGTTCGGTTGGTGAAGCAGCTCCACAGAACGCATCAAGCGCTTTAAAGGAATCCAGCGCATCACATAAGCTTGGCTACTTTGTCAGTAAAGCTTTTATAGAGCTTCCGTTTATAACAGAGAAATCCTGAAGATGGTCATGCAATAGCAATTGACGCAATAGCACTTGGCGACGCTACAAGCCCATGTCTTAACTTCTATAGACGTTGAGGCATATGGGATTTTAGCAGGTTTAATGGGCTAAGTTCAACACTTTTATACCGATTCCCTAAACGAGAGTAACAAATCAGAACCCCTCCCAACCTCTCCTTGGCAAGGAGAGGTTGGGAGGGGTTCTGATTTGTAGCAGTTAAAAAGTGAGTTGGTATTAGTTGAAGCTTGTGCAATGACGGTCGTACAAATAGCCTAAGCCTGGCAGAGGAATACTCTGCAACGCGACACAAGCTTGATTAACACTGCGCCCAGGGGCCATGTTGCTATTTGACCAAAAGTAGCCTGTCCCATTGGCTTGAAACAGACCATGAATTTGTTCACTGCCATTGATCGGGGCTTGGTCTCTAATAAAGAGAAACGTCTCACTTGGAATATAAGCTCTAGTCCAAGTAGCATTGCAGGATTTCGAATATGTTTTCTCAATAATGATTTGTTGAGGCTGCCAGGAATCTTGCCAACGATAAACGGTCGTGATGACCTGCTCCACAAAGCTCCCATCGGCATCACAGCCGTACTCTACTGGATTTTTATCCTTGCAACTAGCCCCCTGACAACGGCTTTCGGCGGCTGAGGTTTTCTGTATCCAGCCAAAGCTAAAGCTAAGGCTCAATGTGGCAATTAACCCAATGGAGCACTGCTTTACAAGTCCCATTTTTCCTCATCTGTTTTTTGGTTAGCCCACCAACATAGAAAAAGTCAGTTCGCCTTCAGTTACTAGCTTGCCATCCACTTCAGCCCGTGCTTGCATTTTGCCGAAGCGGCGCTGCTTGACACACAATAGTTCTACGGTCATTACTAACTGATCGCCAGGCACCACTTGGCGACGGAAGCGAACTTTATCGATGCCCGCAAATAGAAATAGCCCTTCTTGGGAGTCTAACATCTGCGTTAGGACCACGCCACCAACCTGAGCCATAGCTTCCACAATTAGCACTCCCGGCATAATCGGTTGCCCTGGAAAATGACCCTGAAATTGAGGTTCATTGAAGGTGATATTCTTCAAACCAACTGCTCGTTTACCTGGTACATATTCGAGAATTCGGTCGACTAAAAGAAAGGGATAGCGATGGGGTAATAGCTTTTGAAGATCTTGAATGCTAAAAGTGGACGGGGGTGCTTGTAAAGCAGCAGATTCAGACGAATGATCCTCAATCTCGGTCGTAGGAGAACTAACTGAGTTGGTATCAAGCAAGGTTGATTTTGACACGGTTCAATTCGCCTCTTTTAATCCTGAGTTTGTGATTCAGAGTTTTTGATTTTGATTGAAATACTGCTAAGGAGCGCTCAGAAGAGGTCCACAGCTAGCCCTCAAATTTTCTGAACGCGAGAGTAACGTTGTGACCACCAAAGCCAAAAGAATTGGATAGAGCAACTTCCACCTGTTGGCTACGGCTATGGTGAGGCACATAATCCAGGTCACAACCTGCATCAGGGTTGTCCAAATTGATAGTTGGAGGGACCGTATCCTTAACGACAGCCATTACAGTTGCAATTGCCTCGATTCCCCCGGAGCCGCCCAAAAGATGACCAGTCATCGATTTAGTAGAACTAATAGCGACTTGTGAAGCATGCTGCCCCAAAGCTAGCTTGATCGCTGAGGTTTCTGTGATGTCATTAGCGGGGGTACTCGTACCATGAGCATTGATATAGCTGACCTGGTTAGGAAACAGACCTGCGTCTTTGAGTGCTAATTCCATCGCAGTAGCAGCGCCTCTACCACCAGGAGTAGGCGCAGTCATATGGTACGCATCACAAGTCATGCCATAGCCAACAATTTCGGCATAAATGTGAGCTCCACGGTTCAAAGCATGCTCTAGCTCCTCCAAAATCAGAATGCCAGCCCCCTCTCCCATCACAAAACCATCTCGGTCTCGATCAAAGGGACGAGAGGCACGAGTTGGCTGATCATTGCGAGTTGATAATGCTTTAGCAGCTGCAAATCCAGCCATAGACAAGGGAGTAACTGCCGCTTCCGTACCTCCACAAATCATGATTTGAGCCGCACCTCGCTGAATTAAACGCAGGGCTTCTCCCACGGCATTCGAGCCGGCAGCACAAGCTGTTACTGTACAGAAATTTGGTCCTTTTGCTCCGGTGTGAATAGCGGTTAACCCCGCAGCCATATTAGCGATCATCATCGGAATCATAAAAGGGCTGCAACGGTCAGGACCACGCGTGAGGTAAATTTCTTGCTGGTCTTCTAAAACCTTGATACCACCGACACCACTACCAATAACAATCCCGACTTGGTGAGCATTGAGATCATTAATCTCGATACCAGCATCTGCAATCGCTTGTTTGCTAGCGCAAACCCCAAATTGAGCGAAGCGGTCCATGCGCTTTGCATCTTTGCGATTCAAGTAATCGCAGGGGTCGAAGTTCTTCACTTCTCCTGCAATCTGACAGGCGATCCGCGAGTCCTCAAATAAGGTGATGGGTCCAATACCACTCTGCCCCTGAACCAGGCCCTTCCAATATTCTGAGACCGTGTTTCCCAGGGGAGTAATTGCTCCCAGACCGGTGACGACCACTCGCTTTAGTTCAGGGGCCATTCGTTTAAACTCCAGTTTTACGGAACATGATGGCCATCTCCGTTCGAGCACTCAGCCAATAACCGAAGATGGCGTAGAACAGGAATCTGTAGGAGGTCAGAGCTCTCCAAAAATTGACAGGTTCAAAAATAACGTCAAGCGTCCCATCCGAAAGGCATTGGTATTCGTTCCAGGCACGGCTATTCAGGCCAAACCAGAGCGTATCGTGATAGGGCCGATCGAAGAAATCTACAGGCTCCCAGCTCTGACTACGGCCTAGGGACTCGATAGCTTCACGAGTGTAGACATGCAGGTGGTAGGGAACATGGATCGAGTTGTAATAATCAGAGATATTAGCCTGATTTAGATCGATATTTTCTGCATTGGGTGTGCCGATCAAGATATAACCACCAGGAGCAAGAAGAGCATCTAGCTCAGCCAAGAGAGCACTGGGATTTTCGACATGCTCAACCACATCCTGAAGCAGAATGTAATCGAACGGCCCTTCTTGGAGAGCAGCCGGATTGCCAAAACCTTCTGGCGAGGCATAAGGATCATAGCCGTGACAGTGAGCGAATCCGCTTTGCCTTAAATACTGCACAAACAAGCCGTTTGCACAGCCATAATCCAGGAGTGAATTGTCTTTAGAAAAACCGTGTTTTATGAGCTGTCGCTTTAAGTTCTGATAGCAAAGACGCAGTGGTGTTGTCAGGCCAGCCTGAGCAAATGGGTATTTAGCATAGTAATGGGGAAGATCGACAACATCCAGGCAATGGATGACCGAGCAACTCGGGCAACGCCAAACATCGAAAGTCTGATCTTTAAAGGCTCTTATATTACAAGGAAATGTCACGAATTGAGATCTATCGCCTGGATCAACATGAGAATTACAAATGAGGCACTCGAGCCGTTGCTCAGGTTTCTCTAGGCTTTCAGTTAAAGATGAAGCAGAAGCAGTCAGAGAATCCAAGTTTTGACCGAGCTTCACCATGTCTATTTTTCTGACCATAATTAGAGATTGAAGAAGGCAACCAGCGTTCACCGCCTGCTCAAACGGGCCAAGTTTTTGTCATCCTTATTTATGCCTAATAAGCTTTGATAGTAGTTGCTCAGATTTTGACAGCCTTGCTCAAGAGAGAATTGTTTCGCACCTTGCTCAGCCCTCTGAAGAATGTCTGTATTGTCACTAACCAAGGCCCTTTGAATACCAGTTGCCAAACCTTCAACATCATTAGGAGGAACCAGATAACCATTAACTCCGTCGAGGACATACTCAGAAACAGCACCGCTATCAACAGTTACGATCGGGATACCAGATGCCATTGCCTCGACTACAGTACGCCCAAAGGTTTCATAGGGCGAGGGACTACAAAATACATCGCAGGAGGCCAAGACATTCGCCTTCGTATCACCAAGCAGAAAACCTGTAAAGTGGACATCAGCAACTGACTCAGCAAGACGTCTTAATTGGTTAACAACGTTGTCAGGTCCATCTCCTGCAATGATCAAAGAGTATCTGGGATCGCGACGCTTTAATTTGGCAAATGCCTGGATCAGCAAATCGACGCGCTTCTCAAATCCCAAACGCCCTAAAAATAGCAAAACCCGGTTATCTTTTTCCTCGGCACTTAACCAGGCCTTCAAATGCTCACGGTTTCGACGGCTCGGATGATAGGTAGAAACGTCGATACCTAGGAATGGAATAGTCTGGACGTTGTCAATTCCTAACTCCTGACAGCTCTGGCTTGCAGATGCGCTCGCGCAGATTGTCGTGTCAATCTGTCGGTACAGATAACTAGCTACTTGAGAACTGCGAGCTAGGTTTCGCAACCACTGCCAGCCTGGATAAGCGGCTGAAAAATTGTAGAGATCCGTATGGTATTCAGCGATGTAGGGAATGTTGTGTTGTTTTGCGTAACGTCTGCCAGGTAGCTGCCAGGTTCCCAATAAGAAGTAGCGCTCGACATCTGTAATCACAATTAAGTCTGGCTGATATTCAGCAAGTTTTTCTCTGATCTGGCGGGCTGCACGAAATCGAGGCACATGGGTCAACTTGTAGGGAGCCCACGGCTTCGAGGGATAACGTTCAATAATCAGCTTTCCATCTAAATCTGACTTCGCCAATGATGAACCTGAGGCGTTTTGCCAATCAGGAGCAAATACAACTACACGGTAGTTTTCTTGTTTAGCAAACCATTGAGCGCGTTCCCAATTAAAATGCGAAACACCACTCACATCTGGAGGAAAGCCTGTTACCAGAAAAGCTAGGGTGTAGGTTTTAGGAGATCCCATTGAGTTTAACCCTGCTAACAACTCAAATCAAACAACTCAAAGCAATCAGAAATCTGTAGGATGCCGAGCCATTAACTGACGTTCAGGCAACTGACCGTTACGCTCGCACTAGCGGAGCTTCCAAGAATCCACTGCGAACCAAGTACGAGAAGTAGGTCTTTAGTAACTTGGCGTCGACCCGAGGACAGCTGACCGAACTACCGACAAGTTGAGCTACAGTTTGCTGGCAGTTTAACTTTACTCTTCGCTGTCCTAGCCCTGCAAAAGTGAGCTGTTCATCAGACCACCGACGTAGGAAGAAAGGCAAGAGACCGCTGAGGGCATTATCGCCGGAACCCAAGGTTTTACTCAGTTCTATTTCCCAGTCTTCATAATCAATTTCTCGAATCGGATAGCCCAGCTCATTAATCCACCCGGTCACCTCAGCCCAGCTAGAGAAATTAGGATTATTCAAGTGAAAGGACTTGCCCAACGACTCCTGCTGCTGCGATAGCTGGACAATAGCTCGGCTGACGTAGTCTACGGGAACTAGAGTAATACCGCAGTTCATGTTGGGCATGCTGCCCATCTGAATGCAGCCCTTCAGGAAGCGACAGGTGAAGTCATCGGTGTTCCAGAGCCCAGTTTGGCTGTCTCCAGCAATCAGGGGTGGTCTGTAGATTGCAACTGGTAATCCTCGCTCACGAGCAACAGTCACCAACTTCTCTGCTACCCACTTCGTCTGGGTGTAACCCAGGTCTATACCGTCCGTGTGCAAAATCGGCTCTGATTCTAAAACTTCCCTGCCGTAATAAGCAGAAGAATCAAAAACAGCGTCGGTCGACACATAGTGGAGCGGCTTAACTTTAGACTGGCAAGCCAACCTGAGGATTTCCTGGGTGCCCAAAACGTTGGTGGGCTTCAAGGTCGAGTAGGGGTACACAAAATTCAAAACTGCCCCGTTGTGATAAATCACATCGATCTTGTGGGCTAGCTCGTCAAACTGTTCTGTTGAAAGACCTAGTCGAGGTTTCGCTAAATCACCAACAACCGGAATAATTCTAAACCGGTGCTGACTTTGCCATAGGCCATAAGAACTTAGATTCTTCTGGATTTTTTGCATGCCTGCGCCAGCATCAGCAGCCCGCACCAGACAGTAAACCTCTGCCTTGGTCTGCTCAAGCAGCCCGTTCAGCAAAAAGGCCCCTAAAAAGCCAGTTGCGCCCGTCAACAAAATCGAATTGACTTTTGTTGGTATGGCTTGGGCAGATTCAGGGCGAATGGCAGCCTCTAGAACAGCTTCGTCATGGAGATTCAGAACCTGGGTAACTACCTCTATTGGGGTAATATCTGGCGCAAATTGCTTTAACAGCAGAGCAGTCAGGGCGGCAATGCTAGATGCTTGCATGAACTCAGAGATAGGCAATTCTGCCCCTAACTGAGTGCGAATTAAGCTCACTAACTCAACAGCCATGAGCGAATCCATGCCCAGGTCAAACAGACTTTGCTGCGGGTCTGGTAATTGGGCGAGCTTCAGAACTTTAGCAGCTTCAGTTTGCAAATGCGTTGTGAGCAAGGCTTGCCGTTCTTGTGCGGGAACTGCTTCCAACCGTTGCAGCATTTCCGACCGTGGCGCTGCCTCTGATGTCGTTGCAATGGCCTTGTGGGTCTGTCCCTCGACCTGTTCTAGCAGTGATCGTTTGCCTCTGGCTTCGTAGAGCCCTTTGAACAAACTCCAATCAACATTCGCCACCGTTGCCTGGGCACAGCCGGCTCCCAGCAAGTAGCCCAAAGCGGCAGTGGCTTGTTCTGGTTGCAAGGCTTCGACCCCCATGCGGGTCAACCAGACTTGGAATTCTTCCAGGGCCATGCCACCGCCCGCCCAAGGTCCCCAATTGACACTCAGCGCGGGCAAACCAAGGCTGTGGCGATAGTGGGCTAAGCCATCGAGAAAATAGTTTGCCGCTGCATAATGCGCTTGTCCCTTCGAACCCCACACCGACGAGATCGAGGAGAAACTCACGAAGAAGTCTAGCTTCAGGCCTTGCGTCAGTTGATGCAGGAGCCAGGTCCCAACCACCTTGGGACGAAGTACCGCATTAAGGGTATCAGGAGCCATGTCTTTGAGCGCTTCGTAGCCAGGCACACCTGCTGCGTGGACAATGCCTCGCAAGGGCGACATTGAGGTCTGAATCGTCTCCAGAAGCTTGACCATGTCCCCCTCGCTGGCGACATCAGCCTGAGCGACCAGTACCCTGGCTCCAGCCTTTTCTAACTGGCTTAAGGTGGCTTGCACTTCAGCAGAAGCACCACGACGGCTAGTGAGCACTAATTGCCGTGCCCCCTGCGCCACCATCCACTGCGCCACCTTGAGTCCCAAAGCACCCAAGCCACCAGTAACGAGGTAGCTGCCCTCGGCGCTAAAGGTTACCCCCGTTGAATTTGGCAGTTGCTTGCGTACCAGGCGGGCGACATAGCGCTGTCCAGCTCTGAATGCTAAGTGGTCTTCTCCTTGAGCATGAGTGAGTTCAGTTAAGAGATGGGCTGCCTCACTCGTAGTGACTCCGCCTGTGATTTGATTATCAGTCGTTTGAGGAATAGAAGGCGCTAAATCAACCATGCCGCCCCAGAATTCTGGGTGTTCTAGCGCAACAACTTTACCCAGGCCCCAGAGCGGCGATTGAGCCACATCGGGACGGGAGGAACCAACCGTTACCACCCCTCGCGTCACAAACCACAGGCGAGGTTGAGCAATTTGACTAAACCGCGTTTCATTAGGCCGCTTGGCTAGAGCTTGCAGTAAACGCAGAGCACTACCCACTCCCAGAGCCTGAGCCTGTTCCAGAGTAGAGACGCTCAATTCAGCTGCCGCGTCTAGGCTCCACAGGTGAATCACGCCCTGCAAAGGCAGGTCAAGAGTTGCTAAATCTTCCTGGAATAGACGTTCAAAATCAGTTTTATCGGCCGCTTGAGCATCGACCAAAATGCAAGAGTGCCCTTGTGCTTTCAGAAGCTCAGAGAGAGCCTGACCAACACCGCCTTTGTCAGCCAAGAGCAGCCAACTACCCGGTTGAACCGCACCATTCTCTGACGCGTTTTTTAGCTGGCTTGGCTTAGCTTGCCACTCGATTTCATAAAGCCAATCTTTGAGAGCCTCTTTAACAGATGCTGTGGTTAGTTGCTGCTGATTTTGCTTTATCAGAAGTTCTAGCAATTTGGGCAGCGCTTTTAACTCAAGCTCTGAAAGTTCTCCCGTTGTTTCTAGCTGCTGGGCTAACTGCTGAGTATCCCCCTGCTTGATCAGGTTCATAATCGGCGTTTGAATGCCAGAATCTTGACCTGAATTTTGGGTCGTAGGCGAGGTTGTGGCCTGACCGTTTTCAGCAAACTCCACCCAGTAGCGCTGTCGCTGGAACGGATAGGTCGGCAGTTGTAAGCGACGCCGGGGGGCATCTTGGTCAAGACTGGCCCAATCAACAGCCGCACCCCGCACATACAGAGCCCCCAAGCTCTGAAGCATTTGCTGCCAGTCGGCTTGCCCAGGGTACAAACTGGGTAGCCACACACCCACCCCATCTGGCAAACAGTAACGCCCCATGCCCAACAAGGTTGGCCTAGGCCCGATTTCTACAAAGATTTCGTATTTCTGCTGCTGCAAGGCTTGCATGCTGTCTGCAAATCTGACCGGCGAGCGCACGTGGTCGCACCAATATTCCGGCGTTGTAATTTCAGCTGTAGCCAATGCCCCAGTGACATTAGAAATTAGTTTGGTGCGCGGCGCAGCATAGACCACACTGGCAGCTACTTGCTTAAAAGCAGACAGCATGGGTTCCATCAAAGGCGAGTGAAATGCATGGGAAACCTGCAATTTCTTCGCTTTGATTCCTTCTGCTTTCAGCGCGGAAAGTACAGCCTGAACGGCCTCACTTTGACCCGAAATCACTACGCTTTGAGGGCCATTGATCGCTGCAATTGAAACTGCCTGAGCCTCAGATAGCTGAGCAGTTACCGCTTGAATTGCTGCGGTAACTTGAGCTTCACTAGCGAACACCGCCACCATTTCGCCACCGGCAGGCAGGGCTTGCATCAAACGCCCCCGTTCGGCAATCAATTTCAAGCCATCTTCCAGGCTGAAGACCCCAGCCACACAGGCAGCCACATATTCACCGACGCTATGGCCCATGACAATCGTGGGTTCAATGCCCCAGGATTTCCAGAGCTGAAAGAGCGCATATTCCAGGGCAAATAGGGCGGGTTGCGTATAAGCGGTTTCGCCTAGGAGACCCGGAGTTGAGAGGGAGCCGTTCTTTGCCGATGCTTGTGTGTCAGTTCCTTCTGGATACAGAACTGCGAGCAAGGGCTTTTGCAGATAAGGCCGCAGAATTGCGTCGCAACGGTCGAGAGCCTGACGGAAAACCGGTTGGGTTTCGTAAAGCTGGTGTCCCATGCCCACAAACTGTGAACCCTGACCGGTAAATAGAAAGGCTATTTTGGAGCGCTTTTTGTTATTGGCCTGACCGGTCACGAGCCCACCAGGTTCACGTCCAGCCGCAAAAGCCTCAAGCTGTTCCCGAAGTTGGACACCCGATTCAGCCACAACCGCCAGGCGATGATCGAACTGGGCGCGGGTTGTGTTGGCCGTGAAGCAAATATCCGCCAGGGATGCTTCTGGATGAGCGGCGCAGAAGTCAGCGTATCGCTGAGCCAATTCCTTCAGCGCATTCTCGGTCTTGGCAGAGAGCATTAGCAGGTGATAGGGGCGGTCTTCAGGCGCTAGCTCAGGTGCAACTTCAGGCGCTTCTTCTAGGATGGCGTGGCAGTTGGTGCCGCCAAAGCCAAAGGCGCTGATTCCAGCTAAACGCTGCGCCTCTCCAACGGACCAAGGCTGACGCTGGCTGGGAATCTCAAAGGTCGTACCGTCTAGAGAAATCAGGGAGTTGAGTTGCTTCAGATGCAGGTGGGGTGGGATTTCCTGGTGTTGCAGCGCAAGCACAACCTTGATTAAGCCAGCCATGCCAGAGGCCGCTTCCAGGTGACCAATATTGGTTTTGACCGAACCCAACCAACAAGGTTGATCGGGCTTGCGATCCTGCATCAACACCGCTTTGAGCGACTTGACTTCGATCGGATCGCCCAGCGAGGTGCCCGTGCCGTGGGCCTCGATGTAACTGATCTGATCTGGGGTGACACCAGCATTTTGCAGAGCTTGGCGAACCACGGCCTGTTGGGAAGGGCCATTGGGAGCCGTCAGCCCGTTACTCAAGCCATCTTGGTTGACTGCTGTACCTTTGACAACAGCCAGAACATTGTCTTTGTCTTTGAGGGCATCCGAGAGACGCTTGAGAACAACCACGCCGCAGCCTTCCCCGCGAACGTAGCCGTCTGCACTGGCATCGAAGGTCTTGCAGCGACCATCAGAGGCCATCATGTGCGCGTGCGAGTAGGTGATCGTGGGCTCTGGTGACAGCATCAAACTGACCCCACCCACTAGGCATAAGCTTGATTCACCGCTCTGCAAACTCTGGCAGGCATAATGCAATGCCACTAAAGACGACGAGCAGGCGGTTTCAATCACCACACTCGGCCCACGCAGATTCAGGATGTAGGACAGGCGATTGGCCGCAATGCAGAGCGTGTTGCCGGTGCCATCGTAGGCATTGACCAGATTTAGGTCTTGGGTGAGCAATCGGCAATAGTCGTAGTTGCCAATTGCCATAAAGACACCTGCTGGAGTGCCCGCTATTTTGTCTGGGGCCAGACCAGCATTCTCCAGAGCTTCCCAGGCGACTTCTAGAACCAGTCTTTGCTGAGGATCCATGCGCTCTACTTCCCGGGGAGAAATCCCGAAAAAGCTGGGCTCAAACTGATCGACCCGCTCTATAAAGCCGCCCCAACGGGTGCTCATTTTGCCCGGTGTTCCGGGTGCCGGGTCATAATAGGCGTCAATATCCCATCGCTCTTTTGGCACCTCTGTGATCGCATCTACACCGTCGCGTAAGAGTTGCCAGAAGGACTCTGGATCTTTAGCACCGGGAAAACGACAACCAAGGCCGATAACTGCGATAGGTTCCACGTCCAAGCCTCTAACGGTAACTACTTCTGACACTGCGCCTGCCAATCGGCCAATCGCAACTTTTAGGCGGCAGCTCTAGACAACTGCTCAATAGAGAACTGATCAAAGAGCTTGATGTTGCTTTGAATCGCTTGGCTCACTGACCCGCCTGAAGCCATAACGCGCATTTCCCGGTTAACTGGCCACAGGTAATCCATATCAACGAATGCCCGTCGCAACTCTGTGAGCAAGCGTTTGTAGGCATTGAGATTGATATGAAAGCCTTCATGTTCTTGGCACAGGCACTTCTGCATCCAGGCAAGAGCATCCGGAGACGACATGCCAAACAAAGGGCTCTGAAGCAATTTATAGAGGTCAGTCATTAGTGCCTTATCGTCACCGAAGCAGCGTTTATTAACAACGCCAGAGACCCCATTAAAGTTGCCTTTTTGAGCCATATAAACTGTCATATTGACTACTGCTTTTTCGTAAGCTGTCGGTTTCGGAACGTGCTGGTGCAGCTCCCGGCCTAGGAACAAGGAAGTCGTCGTATGAAAAGCTTCGTCTAGAAAATGATAGTGAGAAATCGCTGTTGGTACCGGCACAAATTCATCTTGTTTCTGTAATTTCTTGAAGTACAGGAATATGCCGTGCTCTACATGCTTGAGCAGCATATTAGCCATGTAACGCACTGTGTAGTATTGACTCGCTAAAAAGGGCGAGCTTCCCCAGTTAAAGGCAAAAAAGCGAATTAGAGACTGAGGTACGATGCCACGACCATGAAAGAAGCCATTGGTGAGCGTTGAGAGCTTGTTTTTCTCCTCAAAGTCCTTGAGGTACTGAGAATGGTACTGCTCCTTGTTCTTCAGCATGAGCTTGCTGAGCGAGCGTAGAGCGTAGTATTGATAAGTCGGCAACTGAGAACCACTGCCTTTAGGTTGCTGTAGCTTCTTTTCGGAGGGCTTGCTAAAGGCTTGCTTACCCAACAGAGCGGTCATAGTTTGATAGTTAACTCTGTAAAAGGCATGAATATGACTGCGTTCCTGTAAAGCCTCATGCTCTAGCTGTTTAGCTAGCGCCTGGTACTCACCGCCCATTGCCAAGAAAGAGCCTGCAGTTATGTGGTTGTAGTGAACGACTTCGGCTTCACTCAGTGCTGTGTAGTTGTACTGCGAAACCCAGAACAGATGATTGAGAGCTAGTTTTTGGGCAGGAGAAGCTTCCGCATAGAGTGGAGTGCCATAGAGCAGAGATAGCTCAGGCTCGCTCCAGTAACAATGGCTGTTGTCACTGTACTTGAAGCTTTTATCTAACTCCTCAATCTTTTCAGTGTAGTTGGAATCAAGATTATTGCGATAGTTGTTCTCGATCAGCTTCAGCGACTTATCTTCTGATTGACCAGGCAAGGCTTGAGACTGGCTTTCTGCATCCAAAAATTGAGCAGTATCCACCACGATATTTCTCCTAGGATTACACCCGATCGGTTTTCACTCGACATCAAGTTGCATTCCTCTTGATTCAGCTTGCAATAGAGGCGCAACTTGCTTTAGAAATCAACGGCTCTAGGCGACAGGCTGAACTGGAGAAATCAGTTGTCTAATTTTTCTAGGCACAGAAATTCAGTCTCTCACCTAACCTAATCTGTATCTGAACGATTAGCTCTAAGCAACCGAGCGAGAGAACTGCTCGAAGGACTTAATGTTGTTCTGGAGGGCTTTCTCAATTGACCCCCCTCCAGCCATCAGCCGCATTTCACGGTTGACCGGCCACAGGTACTCAATGTCCTCAAACATCCGGCGCAGTTCTGCTAGTAGGCGCTGGTGATACTTGTAAGTCACGTGAAAGCCTTCGTTTTCGTGGCACAAGGACTTTTCGACCCACTGCAAGGATTCCTCAGGTGACATGCCAAATACAGGCGACTGCAGCAGTTGATAAAACGACAGCATGAAGTCAGAGTCATTGCGGAAGATCGCAGGCAAGCCGCCGGAAAGACCACTGAGACCCACACTCTGAGCCCGGTAGATCGTCAAGTTAGCAACCAATTTCTCATAGGCACTGGGCTTCGGAAAGTCTCTATACAACTCTTGAGAAATGAGCTGAGAGGTGGTCGTGTGGAAAGCCTCATCCATAAGATGAAAATGGGAAACCGCAATGGGTGCGGGGATAAATTCACCGCGCCTCTCCAGTTCTTTGTAGTAGTGGGAGTAGCGGTATTCATAGTTTTTGATCAGCATGTTGGCCATAAAGCGTGCCACATAAAACACGCAGGCCAGAAAGGGAGAGCTACCGCAGTTTAAGGTGAAGAATTGCAGTACAGGCCGGGGACCCAAGTGGCCCATCAAACCGGTTGTTTGAGCAGGAATGGCTTCGCCTTTGTGCTCTAAGTCTCTCAAATACTCCGAGTAGCAGTGCGCTTGATTTCTGAGGAATACATTGTTGGTGACGAAGCGAAAGGCGTAGTCTTGAAAGGTGGACAGAGGCGAACTATTCCAGCCAAAGCTGAACAATTGAGAGCGCTGCCCAGAGCCTGGTTTGGCTGAACTCTTCTTGGCTAATTGAGACCCTTTACCTTGGATAGAAGCATTAAAGCCACTCTTACCCAGCAAGGCCCGTTTCGTCTTGTAGCCGATTGTGTGAAAAGCATGAATATGGTCACGCTCTTGGTCCGTTTCTAGGTCTAGCTCTTTGCACAGCGAATCGTAGCCGCCTACAGCTGAGAAGACACCAGCCGTCACCTGGTTGTAAAGGACAGCATTAGCCTCAGTGGCAGCCGTTTGGTTATACTGGGTGGCCCAATAGAGGTGATTCAGCGCCAGTCTTTGACTAGGAGAAGCCTCTTCATAAAGAGGTGTTCCATAGAGTAGCGACAGTTCAGGCTCGCCCCAATAGTGCTCGCTGTTGCTCTGGTAGTCGAAGTTTCGATCCAGTGCCTCAATCTTCTCAGTAAAGTCAGACTCGGTATTGCGACGGTAGTTAATATCCGACAGCTTAACGTGCTTCTTCAACCTTGACTCGGCTGAAAGAGCCGGGGCTTTGACAGTATCTACCATAAAGTTCTCCTGGGATTACGCAAGTTGAAGGCAAATGTCGGTTGCTTAGCTCTAGCGAGGGCTTAAGCCTTAGCTCTCAATTCCTCAGCCAAATGCTGGGAGAAAGTTTCAACGGTGGGATAGTCGTACAGTAGGGTCGGATCGAGTCTCTTACCCAACCAATCTTCTAAATCTCCAGTCAACCCGACGGCAGTTGCGGAGTCTAAGCCGTAGCGGTCAAAGGGAATTGTGACATTGACTTCATCTGGCTCAATTTCCAGTAGTTCTGCTAAGTAGGCAACAATCCAGGCTTGGATTTCTGCAGCTGTAGACAGTTCTCGGGATACAGCACCTTCTTCCTTAGCTTTGATTTTATCGCTCTCGATAGCCGGAGACGTCAACACTTGAGAGTTTTGGATTTCCATCATTTACCTAAAACTAAACTGGCAGTTTTCTAGACACCACCCTCAAGCTTTTAAAGTGCACATCAACTTTAGATTGACTACACTACTAGCAGGGTAGCGATAAGGCTCGGACTGAGCTTTTCTCTCACTGAATCAATGCATATTGCACTGTTCAAAATCAGAAAACTCGATGATTACAGCATCGTTAGCTTGCCTATTTGACGGCATTTTATTCAGTGAGCATCGATTTTGCATCAATCTAGAATCAGCCAGGATTTTGCACTTGAACCCTTAGCACTTGAATCTTTAGACATCGAGAGAGATGGCCTATTCAAAAGGCTCTTGCGCATACTGGCTTTGCCCTCATTTTGCTGGGTGGAAAATGAGTTGCTCACTATTAATTTTACGAAATAAAAATCCAGTTTCAATGAAGGATCTTTCGACTAAACTAACAATTCTTTTGCTCTTGTCTTTTGCTCTTATTAAGAGCAGTTAGTTTTACGATGTGCGCTTCTCCAAGCTTGAGGAGTTGTGCCATGAAATTGACGAAATTGACGAAAGAAATGAACGGTGTGGTGGTAGCCGACCTTAGCAGCAATCTGTGCTACAACTTGGTCGGTTTCGAGCAGCAAAGAACGGGCAGCTGACATGCGATGCTCAATGATCCAACGCTGCACAGTATGACCAGTTTGACGTCGCACCAAACTAGTTAAGTAGGCGGGGGAATAGCCCACTGCTTGGGCTACATCGCCGAGAGTAATGGGTTGGTGATAATTGGCCTCAATAAAGTGAAACACCTTACTCAACTGAGGGGCAGTTGAGAAAATTGACGGAGGGATTGATGGAGAAGTGGCTACTAATGTCGCTGTATCACAGACTGCCATATCAGGAACTCTTGAACCGGCTGAGGATGGCTCTGGTTCCTGTCCTGATTGCGCAACGTACCACTGCCGAAGCACAGTTTGCTTTTCTAACTGGGCTGCAATTGCTTTCAGCAGTTCCTCTAATGTACAAGGCTTGGTGATATAGTCATCTGCGCCCAGTTCCATAGCTTTACGCAGATGGGTTCGTGCAACTTTAGCCGTGACAACAATAAAAGGAATCACTGCTGTAGCTGGATTCTGACGTAGGGTTGTCAGAACACTGTAACCATCCAAGTCCGGCATCATAATGCCACAGATGATGATATCGGGTAGTTGTTCCTGCGCTCGTTGAATACCGACTTGGCCATTCTCAGCGCTGATCGTATAGAAACCTCTGGCGCTAAGACCCTTTATAAAAAGGCTCCGAGTCTGTGCTTGCTCCTCAATCACCAGAATCTTCTTCACCTTCCCGCCTCTCATTTGCATCCCTATAGAAAATGAGGAAGATAACTTTTTCTACTCCACTAGCTACAAGTAGCTGTGAGACAGTCAATGGCAGAGAAGTGTCAGACCCAAGTTTTTACACTGGAGATCGAAGTCGTATTTCAGCTTTGACACTTCTACTTGCCAATGCTGCATCTGGTGTTGGCTAGACTGATTTTGGAGTAGAGCTATTTACTGGTCGATAGCTTCTGCAACACAGATTCGATCTCGGCTTGAAGATGCAGGAACTTGACTTTGGTTTGGGGATTTTCGCTCCAGTCTTCCACCACATTCAAAGTTCCATTTAGAAACCCAGAACGGCAGGCATGGCGCTGAATTTTACCGCTCGAAGTCTTAGGAATACTACCCGTCTTAACGAGCACAGCAGCATAAACCTGTAGGGCATGATTCGCTGCCACAGCCTGTCGGATATTGCCAACGACTTGGTTCACATCTAGCTTGCGCAAATAGCTGCGTTCCACTTCTTGGACCACGACTAGCCGTTCTTCACCCTTAGCCTCCACGGTAAACGCGGCCCCAGAACTCACGCGTAGTGCAGGATGACTTTTCTCGACGGTTAGTTCAATGTCCTGAGGATAATGATTTTGACCCCGAATGATCATCAAATCTTTGATGCGACCCGTGATGAATAGCTCACCGTCCTGCAGAAAGCCTAAATCTCCAGTGCGCAAGAACGGTCCTATTTGGCCCGTTTCACCCTCAACCGTATTGGCTAAATAAGCTTGGAAGGTCTGCTGCGTTAGCTCTGGTTTCTGCCAGTACCCTTGAGCCACGCTCGCTCCGGATACCCAAATCTCTCCTACCTGATTGTCAGCACGGGGGAGACGGGATTCAGGATCAACGATTAGGATTTGCTGGTCTAGTAAGTTCTGGCCACAACCAACAATGGTCCGGGTTCCCTCACCCTCACGCGCTGTGGTAACGACCCGGTTCTGCTCAAGCGCAGCACTGTCAACTTGCTGGAAGACGGTTGGCGCGGTTCTCACGCCGCCAGAGACAATCAGTGTGGTTTCAGCCATACCGTAGCAAGGGTGAAAAGCCTCGCGTCGGAAACCACAAGCGGCAAAAGTTTCAGCAAACTGAGTTAGGGTTTCAGCACGAACGGGCTCAGCCCCGGTAAAAGCCACTTCCCAGCTACTGAGGTCAAGAGTTGCTAACTGCTCAGGCGTAATCTTGCGTAGACAAAGGTCATAGGCAAAATTCGGTCCCCCACTCGTCGTTGCTTTGTAGCGAGAAATTGCTTGTAGCCAACGGATTGGCTTCTGCATAAATGCCACTGCTGGCATTAAAACCATTGGAGCCCCAACGTATAGAGGTTGCAGGACGCCTCCGATTAAGCCCATATCATGATAGGGCGGTAACCAGCTCACGCCTTGGCTTTCGGGGGTATCGGCAAAGCTTTGGTGGATTAGGGCTGAGTTGTGCAGCAGATTGCCGTGGCTAACCATGACTCCCTTCGGCGTTCCTGTAGAGCCGGAGGTGTACTGGAGAAAAGCCAATGTATCTGCCTGGATGTCTGGTTGCTGCCAGGTTCCTGCTAAGCCAGGATCAAGATTATCCGTTGCCAACCAACTCAGCGGAGAGAGTTCTGGATCTTCAGCAAAGCGTTCTTCAATGTCACCCAACAGTGGGGTTGTCGTTAGCGCTACCGCCGCCCTTGCATCCGCCATGATCGCTTGCAGCCGCGACAAACTCTGGTTGCGTCGCGGTGGGTAGGCAGGGACAGCAACAACACCCGCGTACAAACAGCCCAAGAAGGCAGCAATAAACTCTAGCCCAGAGGGATAAAGCAATAAGGCACGGGAACCGCTAAGCCTCAAGCTTTGAAGCTTGGCAGCAATTACCCGAGCCTGACGGTCCAATTCTTGATAGGTCAAGCGACCTGCTTCTGTTTCGCCGTCCTGCAAAAAGATATAGGCCAGCTGATTAGGCTGAGCCTGCGCTTTATCGGCCAGCAACTCGACTAAGGTTGAAACTTTGGGCCTGATCCCGATCGCATCAGTGGGACAATTAGCCATTTTACGCTCCTGGTCAACGTATCTTAGCTGAAGTAATTCCCGCAAATTGATGACGGTTTAGCTTAACGCTTAACACCACTCAATTCAAAGATCATCCATTGTTGGAGCCTTAAAACTATCTGAACTTATGGGTCAGAAAAGAACCCTTTATATAGAAGAAAATGGCTGCCCGTCCATTCCTCTCAATCAGCATCTGCCTAAAGGCATAGTCTTGCCAACATAATTCTTGCCAACGTGATTATAGATACATCTTCCTCAGATAAACGACCCAGAAGACTAATCTGAAGCCTTAATCAAGCCGAGTTCATAAAGCTGAGCCCATAAACGGTAAATCTCTTCTCTAGAGGCAGGAGTTGTGCATCTCTTAATCCGGGGAAACCGATAAAGAGCAGTAAATCATCAACAAACTCGATGCTACTGTTCTCAATTTCGGAAGGATTTTTTAAATCCTAAGATTCGTTTTATCCGGGTTTCTGCCGCAACAACTAAATGCTACGTTAAAGTTTCGTTCTCACTTCATCAGCTTTGATGAAGATTCTATGAAGGCATAGCGTTTTCCTGAACTATATCTTTAATGAGCACGTTGGTATTGAAGTCCTGCCCTAGCTTTTTCAGTCTGTTTAGTGCATGTCAAGGTTTTGTGAAGTTCTAAAAAACTAGTTCTTAAAACAAGCCATTGACTCAGCCAAAACGAAAGCAATCATTAAAGATCGAAAGAATTGTTAGTCGCTTCCAAAAAATGTTCATTGCAATCGTGTTTAATAACCTGTAAGGTGGTTCGGGCTTTTTACTCTTAGTTTTTAGTTTCGGGCGGAGGAGGCAGAAAGAAGTGAGCTAAAATCAGGCTGTACAAGACGCTGTGCAAGACATTTCTGATTAAAAGCTGTAGCGAGGGTAGACGAGCCGGAAGGCAACAGCCATTGAAATTTCTGTAGTTTGGTGACACGATGTCGAACTGATGAGTGAGGAGAAAACCTGCTCAGGGTTATGGCTCTCCATCAAGGCACTGCTGCTAACAGTGGAGTTTCACAGGCTTTAAGGACTCCGTCAGCAAACTATGAAACCTGATTTTGTCTCGGACGATAAGCCACTCTTAAAGTCCTCAGGACGGTGGGCTATCACCGCTGCGGTTATCGCCGCCTTAGCCCTTGGTGGAGTTTCTCTACTGTATGTCTTGCGTTCCCAACGCGGCTCAGTTGACTCCGCTAAGCTTGCAGTTGCTGCCTCATCAGGCAAAGCTGTCTCTGCTTTAGGCTACTTAAAACCAGAAGGAGAAGTGCTCCATTTATCTGCGCCTAATGTTCTTAGTGCCTTAGGAGCTAGCCGAGTCGACAAGCTGTTGGTCAAGGAAGGCGAGCAAGTTAAAGCGGGACAAGTGGTCGCGGTTCTAGACAATCACGAAAATCTCAAAGCTGCGTTAAAACTTGCCCAAGAACAAGTCAAAGTTGCTCAAGCTAATCTAGCGCAGGTCAGAGCTGGAGCAAAACTGGGTGAACTTGAAGCACAAAAAGCCACTATTGCCAGTTTAGAGGCTGACCTGATAGGCCAGCTCAGCGCCCAAGATCAAACAATTGCTCGTTTGGAGGCAGAACTGAGCAACGGTCGAGTTGAGTATCAGCGTTATCGCACTTTGTTTCAAGCAGGAGCTGTCACCGCCTCCCAGCTAGATAGCAAGCAACTCACGATGCAAACGGCTCAAAAGCAGCTCAGTGAAGCTAGAGCCCAGCGCGGTCGGATCAACCTGACTGTTCAGCAGCAAATCAAGGCAGCTCAAGCAACCCTGACCCAACTAGCAGAGGTCCGGCCCACCGATGTACAAGCAGCCCAAGCGGATATTGATCGGACGATCGCTAACGTTACCAAAGCGCAAGCCGAGCTGGATTTAGCCTTGGTCCGCGCTCCAATCAACGGACGGATTCTTAAAATCTACACTCATCCGGGAGAGGCCATTAGCGATCAAGGCATCCTGGCTTTAGGGCAGACCAAGCAAATGAACGTGGTGGCCGAGGTATACGAGTCGGATATCAGCAAGCTCAGAATCGGTCAAGTCGCGACCATCACGGGCACTGCTTTCGCAGATCAGTTACAGGGCACCATCACCCAAATTGGCCTACAGGTTAACTCACAAGACGTACTCAGCACTGACCCAACCGCGAATGTCGACAGCAGAGTGATTGAGGTCAAAATCCGTCTCAATGCTGCGGATAGCCAGAAAGTTTCAACTTTAACCAACCTACAGGTCAACGTTGTGATTGGTTCCTAACGGGCATATCTTCTGCCTGAATTGCTGAGGACGACGATGTTTGACATTCCTTTAGCGTGGCTGCAACTCAGCCGAGAGAAAACTCGGCTCCTGATTGCTCTGGCAGGCATTGCCTTTGCTGTCATTCTCATGTTTCTACAGTTTGGGTTTCAAGCCGCACTCTACAATAGCGCCACCCGACTCCACGAGAATCTACGAGGGGACTTAGTTTTAATCAGCGTTCGTTCTAAGTCTCTAGCTTATATGAAGCCTTTTTCCTGGCGTCGTTTGTACCAGACTTTGGGCTTTGAGGGTGTTGAATCCATTAGCTCTGTTTATGTTGGATTTAGGGATTGGCGTAACCCCGACAACGGCAATTTTAGAGCCATCTATGTTTATGGATTTGAGCTAGCCAACTTAGGCTTCCAATCATTAGAAGTCGAGCAGAGCTCGGACAAGCTGAAGCTCAAGGAAAACATCCTGTTTGATCGAGATTCTCGGGCTGAATATGGAGCAGTTACCACAGCCTTCGAGCAGGGACAACCTGTAGTCACCGAGCTAGGCGGCAAAAGAGTCAATGTGGTCGGCTTATTTAGACTTGGGCCTTCTTTTGGAGCCGATGGCAATATCATCACAAGTGATTCAAACTTTCTCCGGTTATTTCCTGATCGCAAACAGGGCGAAATTGATATTGGCTTGATTCAACTAAAACCAGGAGTGGATGTTGAGAGTACCCTCCAGCAGATGGAGGCCGAGCTTCCTAAGGATATTAAAATTTTTACGCATCAAGGCTTTATCGATTTTGAAAAAACTTACTGGAAGACCAGTACTGCTATCGGCTTTATTTTTACGCTAGGGGCAGCAATGGGGTTCATTGTTGGCACGGTAATTGTCTATCAAATTCTCTACACTGATGTTTCTGACCACCTGGCAGAATACGCCACCTTAAAAGCGATGGGGTACAAGAATCTGTACTTAGAGCTAGTTGTTTTTCAAGAAGCAATCATACTCGCAGTTTTAGGGTTTGTCCCTGGCTTTGCCCTCTCTCTAGGTCTTTATGATGTAATCAAAGGGGCTACTTTTCTACCAGTTGGTATGGTGCCAGATCGAGCCGCACTAGTTCTGGTTCTGACGATTCTGATGTGCGCTATCTCTGGTCTAGTCGCTGTGCGCAGGCTACGCAAAGCTGATCCAGCTGATATTTTTTAGGCTTATTCTCGTTCAATTGAGGCAGCATGACGTACGACGAGCCCGTTGTTGCCATCCGATATCTCAATCATTACTTTGGTCAGGGCGCTTTACGCAAGCGAACCTTATCTAATATCAACCTGGAGATTCACGCTGGGGAGATTGTAATCTTATCCGGGCCCTCTGGCTCTGGAAAAACGACCCTGTTGACGTTGATCGGCGGATTACGCACCCTTACCGAAGGTAGCCTCAAAGTGTTTGACCAAGAGCTTCGGGGCGCTAATGAGGTTCAACTCATGAACATCCGCCGTCATATTGGTTATATTTTTCAAGCTCACAATCTGTTGCGCTCTTTGACGGCTCGACAGAATGTACAGATGTCGATCAAGCTGCACGCCAATGTTCCCAGCATAGAAGCACGTCGTAAATCAGAAGCAGCCCTAGAGGCAGTGGGCTTAGCCAACCGCATGGATTACTATCCGGAAAATCTATCGGGTGGACAAAAACAGCGGGTTGCGATTGCGCGGGCTCTAGTCGGTCATCCCAGACTGGTTTTAGCCGATGAACCTACGGCGGCGTTAGACAGCAAATCAGGCCGAGACGTGGTACAAATCATGCAGCAATTAGTCAAAGAACAGGGGTGTGCTGTACTCATGGTGACTCACGACAATCGGATCCTAGATGTTGCTGACCGGATTGTTCATATGGAAGATGGCCAACTGGTTACAGCCGAACGAGTAACCGGATGACAACACCCCTTACTGATGCCTGGATCAAGTGCTTTAAGCCTAATCCAGAGGCCCGACTGCGCCTGTTCTGCTTTCCGCATGTCGGCAGTAGCGCCTCGGTTTTTCGGACCTGGCCCAATAGCTTGCCCCCCGAAATCGAAGTTTGCGGGATTCAACTACCGGGTCGAGAAAGCCGCTTTAAAGAAGCACTATTTACCCAAATCCCGCCCCTGGTTCAAGCATTAACTCCTGCCCTTCAGCCCTATTCAGATATCCCATTTGCTTTTTTTGGCCACAGTTTGGGCGCATTGCTAAGCTTCGAAGTAGCTCGTCAGCTCCGTGCTCAGCAACAGCCAGGCCCAGTTCATCTGTTCGTCTCAGGTCGTCGCGCCCCTCAAATCCCTGACCGCAATCCTTTGTTGCATACTCTGCCTGAGCCCGAATTTCTGGAGGAACTGCGCTACTTGAATGGAACCCCCAAGGCAGTGCTAGAGAACTCTGAGTTGATGCAACTCTTCCTACCGGTCTTACGAGCTGATTTCTCGCTTTGTGGCACCTATCACTACCAAAGCCAGCCGCCTCTAGATTGCTCTATTTCCGCCTTTGGTGGACTAGAGGACGTGGAGGAAACCCATGATCTCCTTCTGGATTGGAGCAAGCAAACCTACGCTTCTTTCTCCCTACAGATGCTTCCCGGCGATCACTTTTTTCTCTACAGCAATCAAGAACTTCTGCTCAAGCTGTCACAGGAGCTAAATCAACTGCTACAGCGAAGCCTAAGTGTCAATGTTGAGGACGCCAAGAGTGATACCAATGTTGAGAGTACAGATTTTGTGGATATAAATTTTGTAGATACGAATATCAGCTAGTAGCTTGCAGAAGATATCTGTCAGCTGACCCTTCTTGTTTCTTACTATTGCTCTGGGTCAAGTCCTCTGGGCCAAGTGCTTTGGGCTAATTACTTTGGCCACATGTTTGAGCCAAGTATTTGGGCCCGAGGATAGCTCGCTAGTTTTCAAGATTTCCCAATAAAATGGGTTTCCCAATAAACTAGAGAACAGCTCTGCTCTGGTTTTTATGACTTACAACGTCATCTACGACGGTAATTGCAATCTCTGTGTGACGCTGGTGCAACTCCTGGAATCCCTTGACCGGGGTGAGCGCTTTCAGTACATCCCCATGCAAGACCAGGACAACCTTCAGCGCTTTGGCATCACATCCCAAGATTGCGAGCTCGGCATCATTCTGCTGAACGCGGAAGATCCCACGCAACGCTGGCAGGGCAGTGATGCCGCTGAAGAAATTGGACAACTGCTGCCTCTGGGCGCTGTATTTGTCGCGGCCTATCGAGCCTTGCCTGGCTTGAAGTGGGCCGGTGATCGGGTGTATGAGCAGGTCCGCGACAATCGTTACACGCTGTTCGGCAAACGCTCGACCACTTATCAACCGCTATACCCAGCCTGTGATACAGCTTGCCAGTCATACTTCTCGACTGAGGCCCAGAAGCAGCCGAAGTAGTTACCAGCGAGAGGTGACTCTATCCCGAGCTTGCCTGACTGGAGTCGATCAGCAGCAAGTAATGGCAAGGCTCAGAGCCGGGATTGTGGAAACTGTGGGCAATATTCGCTGGAAAGAAAATAGAGTCCCCTACTTCTAAAACTTCCGTTCGCCCAGCCAGCGAGCAATGCAACTGTCCCTGAAGCACGGTGATATGTTCGACCACACCGGGGCGATGGGCAGGAAACACGCCTGTACTGCGACCGGGTGGAACTTGATACCAGACTAACTCAAGGCCCCGTCGAACCAGACTTGGAGCTAGCAGAGACCGCTCTACCTCTGTCTCAGGATCGACTAGGCGCTGGCGTTCTGCCTTGCGAACCAGCACCACTGGGTCTGTCGTCTGCTCGCCGATCAGTTGAGACACCGTGCAGCCCAGCCCCTCGGCAATTTGGGAAACCACCTTAATCGTTGGATTCTTTAGTCCTCGTTCAATGTCTGAGAGCATGGCGCGGCTGACACCCGTTTGTTCAGCCAGAGCTTCCAAGGTGAGGCCCAGACGACTACGCCAAGCGCGAATATTCTGACCCAGGTCCAGAGAGCTACCTCATCGTTCACGTCTGTAGTTATTGTCGGTCGCTAGAGCCCCACCTTTGTTCTGTTATTGTGGATTAATTCTTCTATAGAGGAGAGTGGCTTTCAACGCCCTGCCCAGGTGGTGGGTTGGAAGGAACTCGAACAAACGTCATGCGCCGACCTGAACTCACCGCTGAACTCGTCATTGCGGCCTCACTGTTTCTGGTTACGGCTGCGGTCAATTTAGAAGTGCCTCTCTACCACACTTATGCTGAAGCTGCAGGCTTTGGCAATGGCTTGACAGCAGTTGTGTTTGCCGCCTATGTGGTCGGCTTGTTGCCGGTGCTAATCCTGTTGGGCGGTATTTCTGACCGTCTGGGGCGTAAACCTGTGGTGCTGGCCGGTCTGGTAGCGGCGATGCTGGCAACGGCCTTGATGATCCTGAGCCCCAATATTCACACCCTCTTGCTAGCGCGAGTTTTGCAGGGTGTAGGCGTGGGCTTGAGCGTAGGCGCTGGCACCGCTTACCTAGCAGAACTTATGACTGACCGTTCAAGCCAGGCAGCAGGTTATGTGGCAGTGGTGACCTCACTGGGCTTTGGCAGTGGCGCACTCTTAACCAGCGCAGCGTTAGTGGCCAGCCAGACCTTGGTACCCCCGAGTTACTGGCTAGTTCTACTGCTGACGCTGCTCTGCACGGTGCTGCTGCTGCGCTTGCCTGCTCGCCAGCCAGTCGGCGGTGCCCTACTGCGGCTGCCTGCCTTTCCCAGGGGTACGGTGAAACCGGGGATTGCCATTGGTGCAGCTTGGGCTGTGACCGGGCTAGTCATCGCGGTCGTACCGACTCAGCTGAACCAGTATCATCTACTGGCTTGGGCTGGACCGGCCCTGTTTCTGGTCAATGGCACTGGGGTTGTGGTGCAACCTCTCGCTCGCCGTCTCTCAGCGCAACAGGCACAGCGCGTTGGTTTTGTCCTGGTGCCGCTGGGCTACGGTCTGTTGATCGCTGGGGCTGGGCTGGGCTGGTTAGGACTAGTGCTGTTAGGCGCTGCTGTGGCAGGGTCTGCCTGTTATGGCTTCACTTACCTGGGAGGGTTAGCCGAGGTCGTTCGCTTGGGTGAGTCTCAGCGCGCTCGGGCTGTATCTGGCTATTTTTTGTGCGCTTATTTAGGCTTTGGTTTGCCTAGTATTGTCATTGGTTTTCTAGCTGATCGAATTGGCACCATGGCAGCGCTGCTAAGCTTCGGTGCCGTGATTATTGCTGTTAATTTCGTGCTGGCATTGAAGTCCAAATCAGAACCATCGGATCGTGTTTTGGAACGCCAATTAGAACGCTAATGTGGCATCAAGTCCACCAGTTAGCTTGCATGGTGATCTTCCAGAAATCGCAGTTCTGCAGCAGGATCTACTGGGTAGCCAACAGAGCTTTTCGTTAGGGTGATAGCCGCTCGATTTGCCAATTGCCATCATTGCATAGCCGGTACTGTAAGCGGTCATGCAAACGACTAGGACGGCCCTGCCAAAATTCAATTAGGTCGGGAATAACTCGGTAGCCACCCCAATGCGATGGACGAGGAATTTCTTGGTCTTGGTACTGTTGCTTAAGCCCCTCTAAACGCTGCTCTAGAACGTCACGACCGCTAATCACCTGGCTTTGATCCGAAGTCCAAGCTCCCAAACGGCTGCCAGGAGGCCGACTGTGAAAATAGTGATCAGATTCTTCGTCTGACACCTTCTCAACTCGACCTTCAACGCGAACTTGTCGTTCTAGATCTGTCCATAGAAACACCAAGGCAGCCCAAGGATTTTGAGCCAGCTCCTGACCTTTGTGGCTGTTGTAGTTAGTGTAAAAGATGAAGCCCCGCTCGTCAAAACCTTTAAGTAGTACAACCCGCGCTGAGGGCCTACCCTCCGGCGTCGCTGTTGCTAAAGTCATGGCATTCGGTTCTAGCAATTGAGCCTCAATCGCCTGGTCAAACCACTTCTGAAACTGCTGAAAAGGATTCGCTGCTACATCGCTTTCACTGAGCCCTAGCAGAGTATAATCCTTACGCAGATCGGCAATAGAGGTATTCATTTCTGCCAACGCCTGATCGTTACCTGATGTTTCATTGGTTGATTGTAAGCTGCCCCGGGAGGCAACAGGTACAATCAACACTGAGCAATCGAGCTGAGAGGTAGCTAGGTGGTTTCTGTCAAAAACCAAATCGTTCTGATTACAGGGGCTAGCAGTGGCATTGGTGCAGCCTGCGCTCAAGCTTTTGCCCAAGCAGGTGCCAAGCTAATTTTAGCGGCCCGGAGACAAGAGCGATTACAACAACTGGCGGCAGAAATCGATAAGGAATTCGGCGTTCCAATTCATTTATTAAGCCTAGATGTTAGTGATCGAGCGCAAGTTGAAACCGTTCTACAAGACCTACCACCAGAATGGTCCAGTGTTGATATTTTAGTTAACAATGCCGGTCTAAGTCGCGGTTTAGACAACTTGCAGGAAGGCAACATTCAAGACTGGGAGGAAATGATCGATACCAATATCAAGGGTCTGCTTTACATGACTCGTTTTCTGGTGCCAGGCATGGTTGAACGAGGTCACGGGCATGTGATCAATATTGGCTCAGTTGCGGGGCATCAAACCTATCCCAAAGGCAACGTTTATTGCGGCACCAAAGCTGCGGTTCGGGCCATCTCCGAGGGGCTCAAACAAGACCTATTCGGCACGCCTATACGCGTTAGCTCGGTTGATCCTGGCATGGTAGAAACTGAGTTTAGTCAGGTCCGTTTCCACGGCGATGCTGAGCGAGCTGCTACGGTTTATCAAAACACCACGCCTCTCACAGCGGGCGACATTGCCGATGTGGTTTTCTTCTGTGCCACCCGTCCGGCTCATGTCAATATCAGCGAGGTGTTGGTCATGCCCACTGCTCAGCCTAGTCCCACGATGGTGCATCGACGCAGCTAGGACCCACGGTTAGAGCAGGAACCTCAGCAATCCAGCAGAGTCAATACATTCAGATGAGCGATTGGGTTTGACGCAATGACTCGACAAGGCTGTCTCTTAGCTTTGGTGCTAGCGGGAACTGGGCTGATTGGTTTGACAAGTCCGGCCCCCGCCCAAGATTTCCCAGCACAAACCTACCAGCCCGGCTTTTGGCAACCCCTAGCCCGAGTTAATCCCCGTCAGCCCGTGCAGGTCCGACTAGTCAACCAAACAGCTGCGCCTTTGGAGTATGGCCTGACTGAGTCGCGAGACATTCGAGTTCTACCACCGGGGGCCAGTGTCAATGTGCCACGCCTGCCCCTACCCGCTTTCATGAACATCAACCCGGCTGACGAGCTGCCCGAGCAAGGCTTGAGATACAACATCTCGGTCCAGAACAATCTAGTTACGGTTCGGGTGATCTCAATTAGTGATTTAGCCAGCGACCGCACCTTCAACATCGACACCACGGGCGGCATTTACATCTATTAGATAGAGAACCTGTTTAAACCCCTGGGCACTTGCCCGTAGAAGACGTCAGCACTCAGGGGTTCCGCGAAGAAGTGAGCTTCTAAGTTTAAGTTTCTTAAAGCCGACTTTTTTAGTCGGCTTTATTTGACTGGTCTTGATAGGCGTGTTACCTTCACACGCACAGTTGATTGTTGCCTCGGTTGAATTTTCAACAAGGGCGATCAAGTTCGTATCAATTCTCACCCGCGTGATTCTTTGGTGTCGGCGGACTGCTCTATGGTCCTCGTTCTGTCAGCCCAACAGCTCAACCAGATTTGTGTCCATGCTCAGCAGACTTACCCCAATGAGTGTTGCGGGCTGATGTTGGGCAGAGGAGTGTTTAAGGGCGAACATCGAGAATTGGTTTCACTTTGGCCTACCCGCAATGCTTGGGAGAATAGTGCCGACAATCCTCTGGACGATGGCGCGTCCCCAACTGAACGGTTCCTAATTGATGCCAGTGAGATCCTGATGGCTCAACGGCATGCTCGTACCAACGGTCTGGAGATCGTTGGAGTCTATCACTCCCACCCGGACCACCCAGCTGTGCCCTCAGAGTTTGACCGGGAGTACGCTTGGCCGCGATGCTCCTATGTCATTGTTTCAGTTCAAACCGGACAAGCTCGTGAGATCTATAGTTGGACTCTCAGCGATCAACAGACCTTCGTGCCTGAAGCAATCTTGCAGACTCAGCCCCTCTAGCTTGGCCGCCTAAATTTCTTCTTTAGAAGCAACTGCTCTATGACTCTAAATCCTGACCTCGATTCGATTGAACTGACTCGTGACGACTACGAGCGTTACTCGCGTCACTTGATTCTGCCGGAAGTCGGCGTCGAAGGCCAAAAGCGCCTAAAGGCTGGTAGTGTTCTCTGCATTGGCTCCGGCGGATTGGGTTCGCCCCTGTTGCTTTATCTAGCTGCCGCCGGTGTCGGTCGCATTGGCCTGGTAGATTTTGACGTGGTTGACGCCTCCAACCTGCAACGCCAGATTATTCATGGCACGGCTGCCGTAGGCAAACCAAAAATTCAGTCAGCGAAAAACCGCATTCTAGACATCAATCCTTACTGCCAGGTTGATCTCTATGAGGAACGTTTCACCTCAGAGAACGCCCTGCGCATTATGGAGCCTTACGACATCGTGGTCGATGGCACCGATAACTTTCCAACCCGCTATCTAGTCAACGACGCCTGCGTCCTGCTCGGTAAGCCCAATGTCTACGGTTCTATCTACCGCTTTGAGGGACAAGCAACCGTCTTCAACTATCAAGAGGGACCCAACTACCGCGACCTCTATCCCGAGCCACCGCCACCTGGATTGGTGCCCTCCTGCGCCGAAGGCGGGGTCTTGGGCATTCTGCCCGGCATTATCGGCGTGATTCAAGCCACCGAAACCGTCAAGATCTTGTTGGGCAAGGGCAATACGCTGAGTGGGCGGCTGCTGCTCTACAACGCTTTGGAAATGAAATTCCGCGAACTCAAGCTGCGTCCTAACCCAGTTCGACCCGTGATTGAAAAGCTCATCGACTACGAGCAGTTCTGCGGCATTCCGCAAGCTAAGGCTGCTGAAGCAGCGAGTCAAGCCACTCTGTCAGAAATGACTGTGCAAGAACTCAAAACGCTGCTCGATAGCGGTGCCGATGACTACGTGTTGATCGATGTCCGCAATCCCAACGAGTACGAAATCGCTCGCATCCCTGGCGCGGTGCTGGTTCCCCTGCCTGACATCGAGAATGGCAATGGTGTTGACCAGGTTCGTGAGCTGGTGAACGGTCACAAGCTAATCGCCCACTGCAAAATGGGAGGTCGCTCTGCCAAGGCCCTAGGCATTCTCAAGCAAGCTGGCCTTGAAGGCATCAATGTTAAAGGCGGCATCACCGCCTGGAGCCAGGAAGTTGACCCCAATGTACCGACCTACTAATTTCGGTTAATTCTCAACGGGACAGGTAGTAGCAGCTTCATCAGCCTAAATCGCATTACTTCTCTAGAGGAGGTGCTGCGGTTTAGGCTATTTTGGTAGCGGCTTAGGCTAGAGCTTCGCACCCGAGTGAAAGCAGAGGTATCAATCAGGCTCACAAATTGTAACTTTAGCTACAGTTTGCGTCATGGGCCTCGTACAATCGCTTCATAAGCTCACAAAAGTACGCATTTCAGCGATAGGGAGAAGGATGATGGCCGAATTAATCTGTACGGTTCCCATTCCCAAAACACCTCAAGAGCTAGAATCTGCTATTCAAAGCTATAGAGTCAGTGACCTCAACGGCTCTGATCTGTTCTGCCAGTGGCAGGCTATTCGCGATGCTTCCCTCGCGCAATCTGTCGAACTTGAGAGTGACCAGGTGGCTGGCGAAGAAAGTTATTAGAAATAATTTACAACTATAAAGTCATCCCCTAATGCAGACAAGCAATCTTCATTAGGGGCAACAGCATGCGTATATATTTACGAGATATAGGGACTGGCTTGGCCTTGCCAAGCTCCTTCAACTGGCTAACTCTAAAATGCGTTGCCACTCGTCTTCCTGAACAGGCATTGCTGAGAGCCGAGACAACTTGACTAAAGGAAATTCAGCAAACTCAGGCAATTGCTTAAAGGTCGCCAGCGTCACTGGCTTAGCTAAGGCTTCAATAGGAGTAATGTCAAAGACTACAAAGCGAGGGTCTGCCAGCTTTGGGTCTGGATAGGCTTCTGTTTCAATACGGGCGATACCAGTAATCGCTTTTTGCTTGCCAGTGTGGTAGATGAAGGCGAGATCACCCGGAGCCACTAGGCGCATATATTTAAGAGCCAGATTATTGCCGACGCCATCCCATACCGTGCGTCCATCTCGCAGCAAATCGGCAAAGTTATAGTCGTCGGGCTCAGTTTTCAGTAGCCAGCGCTTCATTAAGATCGAGCAATGATTCCAGAATGGGCGTATCAATCCAGCCCAACTGCCACAGTACCATCGGCAGAGGGCCTAACCATGCCTGCTGGATTTCGCGGGCGCGGTAGATCTGTTCCTGAGTCAAAATTCCACGCCGTAACAGTGACTGCTCAATACGGCTGAGAGGACGGGGGGGTTCATCAGAAACGTTAGGCACTATGGAGTCGTTAGCTGGTGGAAGAGCAATCATAAGGTTAAGGTCTAGAAGGTTAAACAGTTGGCTGCCGGAGTTGACTCAGGGATAGAGGGGGGCAGCTCTACCTGTGAGTGGACACACTCTACGCCAAGGTGCTGCAAGCACTATACGCTAATGTGGCACTTTTCAAAGTGGTCGATTGAGTTGAAGCAGCGGTCCAAGCTTTTAGAATTGGACAGCCACTCTCTGCATTAATCTGGCCGCAGGACAAGGCGATCAGTAGAGTATTCAGCGCGAGCAGATCAGCAGCGGTAATTGGGCTTTCCTGGAGCAATAAGTTGATTTCTTGTTGCGCCCAGGGCTCCAATTGCTCAGTGCGTAAAGCGTCTAAAACTAGCCCTTGAATAGTTGCCATAGTCGGCATTGCCCCCGTATAACCAATGCTCTCCATCCTGAGGGGTGCAAAGGCAACTGGGACCAACGGTAATCACCGCAGTCTTGTGATCTCAAACACGAGACTGCCAGTGGCGCGGTTTTTTAAAGCTTCAGTTTGTAAACCTTGAGCTATCAAGAAACAGTCTTGAAGCTCAGCGCTTGCTCAAGAAACTTGGGCAAGCGCTGGAGGCTTTAAATATCTAAATACCTGCGCCGCCTAAGAACTCCTCAATCACCTTTTCTTCAAGGCGACAACGGGCTGGGCTGCCAACAGTCACAAGCTCAGACTCAGCAGAAACCTCTTCTGGGTCCTCTGCAGAACCTTGCAGTTTACGCATCTGCGCCTCCAACTGCTCAAGCCGGTCTACCAACACCCGAATTACGTCTGCTTCAGGGTCGGGAATCGTGCCGTGCTCTAGGGGACCGACTCGCTCACCGGCCCGGTAAACAACCCGGCCCGGCACACCCACCACCGTGCAATCGGAAGGAACACTGCGCAGCACCACGGAGCCAGCGCCAATGCGCACATTGTTGCCGACTTGAATGTTGCCCAGCACCTTGGCACCTGCCCCGACCACCACATTCTCACCGAGGGTGGGATGGCGCTTGCCAGTTTCTTTACCAGTACCGCCCAAGGTAACGCCTTGATAGATCAGGGCGTAATTGCCAATAATCGCCGTCTCGCCGATCACCACACCCATGCCGTGGTCAATCACTACACCCTGGCCGATTTGAGCACCGGGGTGAATCTCAATGCCCGTTAGAAAGCGGGCCACATGAGAGATCAGGCGGGGCAAAAAGGGAACATTTCCACTGAAGAGCCAATGGGCCATTCGGTGAAGCGCCAGCGCCTGCAAGCCTGGATAACAGAACAGTACCTCTAGCCAGTTGCGAGCAGCTGGATCGCGCTCAAAAATTGCTTTGAAGTCAGCCCGAAGGGCGCTAAACAAGGGAGGCATCTGGTTCGCTTGCATGACCACCGTTTACCATCCTAGCTTCCCTGGTCCTGCTTGATTGACCTGATGCCCAACTGCAATTGACTCTTTTGGCCGGATCTTTAGGTTGGCTTTTTGGGTTGGCTGGCCGTTTGCCTTTTTGCCTCTCAGACTAAGACCGCGCCAAAATTTGCTCTAGGCGTTCTAGCAGGGAATCTGGGCTAAGGTCACCTTTTTGCAGAATCAGCTCAGTTTCCTGCTCAAGACGACGGCGTGCGGCAATATTTGGCTCTAAAGAGCTGAGGATAATCACGCGCACTAGATCGCGACTGCCACCGGGCATCGAGCGCAATTGCTGCAACACTTGAAAGCCATCGAGCCCCGGCATCATCAGATCCAGAATCACCAGGCGAGGCAGAGACCGCTCCAGTTCGCGCAGGGCAACTTCACCATTCTCAGCGGTGCGCACTTGGTAACCCTCCGCCAGCAGCAGGTCCAGCAACCATTGGCGAATATCGGGCTCGTCATCCACAACCAGAATGTCGCTGCCCTCCTGCGGCGGTAGCCCTTGGTTTTGCAGCATCTGAAGCAGGCTCTCGCTGCCCACTGGTTTGGTGAGATAGGACGATAGGCCTAGTGGAATCAATAAGCCACGCTCACCAGACAGCCCTTGCAATACTAGCGGGATCTCTACAGTGGCTGGATGACACTTCAGCTCAAACAGCACCTGCCAGAACTGCCCCTCAGGGAGAGCCACCTCCAACACAATTACATCGGGCCGCTGGCGTCGAGCAATTTCAACACCTTCTAAGCCGTCAGCAGCGGTTAGTAGCCGATAGGCTTGTCCGGCTAACCGTTCGGCCACCGCAGCCCGGACCTGAGGATTCGGCTCAATGAGCAGAACCGTGCGCGTTCCATCAGCGTTAGAAGAGCGTACAGGCCCACCGTCAGCCAACGCCAAAGCATTGACTAAGCTTAGTGGAGCAGAGACCGCCTCGCTAAAGCGATCAGGACCAGGGGCAGAACCAGAGGCAGGGCCAGAGACGAGACTAGGAGCAGGGGGACGGCAGGGCAAAGTCACCGTAAAGGTGGAACCCTGACCAGGCGTGCTTTCTAACCGGATGTTGCCACCCATCTGCTGTACCAGACGGCTGGTGATCGCCAAACCGAGGCCAGTACCACCACCGCGTTGGCCCGGATGTTGATTGACTCGTCGGAAGGCTTCAAACACCAGGGGTTGCTGATCGAGGGGGATGCCAACCCCAGTGTCGATCACAGCAATCTCAAGTTGGTCACTGTCCTGTACGGCAACTGGTGCAGTCGAGCCGTCTTGGACCGAGCCTGCTAAGACCGAGCCTGCTGGATGCCGTCTCAGCCGTAACGTAATCTGCCCCTGATCGGTGTACTTAATTGCATTGGACAGTAGGTTGGTGAGAATCTGGCGTAGACGCTCAGGATCAGCGATCAGCTCACCTAAGGGCTCAGGAGAATCGATCAGCAAGCTTAGGCCGCGATCACTGGCAAGCCCGCTCAGACCACTCACTGTCTGCTCGACCAACTCTCGCAGATTGATTGGCTCAGCTTGAAGCTCTATCTGACCGGCTCGGATGCGAGCAAGATCTAAGATGTCGTTGACCAGGCTGAGCTGTTGACGGCCATTGCGCAGAATGCGCTCTAGCTGATCGCTTACTTGGTGCAGGCTGCGCACATCTTCACGGCGCAGTAGCAGCTGTGAGAAGCCAATAATGGCGTTAAGGGGGGTCCGCAGTTCATGGCTCATATTGGCCAAAAACTCATCCTTGTGGCGGTCTGACTCCAGCAGTTCATAGTTCAGCCGCTCTAAGCGCTGCTGCTGAGCTTCCATTTCTGCATTGACAAACTCTAGCTCCGAGCGCTGAGCCTCTAGTTCTTCGTTCTGGGCCGCGAGTTCTTGCTCACGGGCCTGGAGTTCCTGCTGCTGCTGCCGAATGGTCCCAAAGCTTAAAGCGTTTTCGATTGCAATCGCCAACTGATCAGCAATTGAGGCCAGAGCATTCCGATCCCGAGCACTGAGAGGAACTAAGCCCGCGACCAGGAGCATACCGACTAGCCGATCACTGATGCGCAACGGCCAGGCCGCTTGGTAACGCAGAATCGCTGAGCCATCTAAGGTCGGGTAGACCAGAGCCGACGCTTCGTCGCCTTCTAGAAAACAAGCTTGCCCTAGAGCCATGCCTGCCAAACCTTCGCCAGCATTGTAGGTCTTCTGTAGGCTGTCTGGGTTCAAACCGTAAGTTGAGCGCAATTGCAACTGCTGAGCCGTTCCTGACCACAAGTAAATGGCACCAGCCCGACGACGAGTTTGCTCACACAGGGTTGCTAGCGCTTGACGCAATAGTGGTTCTAGATCTTGTTCAGCAATTAAAACTTCGCCGACTGCCTGCACAATTGCCTGAACATCTCGCTCAGCCAGTTGCAAGCGCTGTGCTTCTATCTGGCTAAGCATGGCGTTGAACTGCTGCGTAAACTGGCCCAGTTCATCATCCCGGTAAACTTGGGCGCGCACTGAAAGGTCGCCATCTGCAACGGCCTGAGCGCTGCGCTCTAGCTCCTGCAATGGACGACGCACACTACTAACCAGCAATACGCCTAAACCACCGGCTAGAAGAAATCCTCCTCCCCAACACAACTCAGTAAGGAGTTGTAATCGTTGCTGACGCAATTGGGCTGTTTGCTCTAAACGACGCAAATTCTGATTACTCAGGTTCAGCGCCTGGGTATGAACCAGCCGAAAACGGTCGAAGCGAGCTTTGCCTTGGACGGAGGCAAATTGTTGCAGGGCAGCTCGTTGGTTGCCGGAGCGGACCAGCTCAACCATAGGCCGAGCCGAACTGTTGTACCAGTCGTTTCCGGCGTGCTCGACTGCGTTAATCGCGTTGAGCAGTTCAGCTGTCTTGCCATCAGTCTCAGAAGCAACCCGGCGGCTCAACGTCAGTCCCTCTAGATATTGCTGACGCCCCTCCTCAAAGGGTTCTAGAAAGGCCGCATCTTGGGCAATTACATAACCTCGATAGCCGGTCTCTTGATTCAGCATGCCCCGCAACACTTCGTCCAGCGCTTCATCTAGCGCTTCGCTATTGCGGTAGAACTGCTGTTGCTGTTGCAATTCACTTAGCAGCAAGCGTTGACTGAGCAGGCCACTCAGCAACATCAAAGACAGAATTCCGACCCCACCGGCGACTAGCTTAGTGGCTAAGGTTAGGCTCCGGGGCCGCCCCTGCATTCTGCCTGTCAGTGTCCTGCCTGCCCGTGTTCTGCCCGTCAGTCCACCTGCCACTTCTCGACTTCACCCCACACACGCTTGACCGACATTAATCTTAACTAGTTGATTGAATCATTGATTGTGCAGAACAGTTCAATTTAACGCTTTCGCATCCCTCCTGAAATAGCTCAGGTTGAGAGATTTCATAGGGCTAGGCACTACAATTCTGCAACCGCGTTTTTGGGCCATCACTGTGCAGAACAGTGCGAATATTTTGCGAATACTTAAGGCAAATCCTTAAAAAACTCAATATCAAACCACAGGCCATGTAAAAAAGAGTTGCAAAGACACAAGCAGCAAGTTTAGTACGGTATCTTATACAACAAATCCAAACTGGGAGCATGGATTTAGGAAGGTCAATATTTGATCTTCTGTGCTCCGTCTGGCATAGAAGATCAGCTTTGTTCGAGCCTGGTCGCAGACAGTCTTGCTCGATTGTTTGCGTTTAAAACCGTTCTAGAACAGTGAGGTTACGCCCATCTTGGGGCTTAGTTTTTCTGTGTTTTGCTCAGAGTTTGAGCCGAAGTTTGCACTTCTCTATTTAGATCTGGAGTTTAAAACCATGTCCAGAATAACGTTTGTGCCCATTAGCTTAGCGCTAGTCTTATTTGCCAATGCCCCTGCCGCACTGGCTCGCGATGGTTTCCGTCCCATTCAACAAGCGGGTGCTCAGACACGAATTACAGCTTCGAGAACCGGTATGACAACCGGAACCGTTGTCGCTGCGCAATCGTTCACACCAGGAGTTGCCCAGAGTATTCGATCGCGGGCTAATGTTGCACTTCCCGCCTCTAGAACCAATCGAATCTTGATCCATGCTGTTGAGGCTGGGCGCTAACTGGCCAGTGATTGCTTAAAGTGCGCTCAAACAGGGTCAGGATGATTGCCCCTTATCCTGACCCCCTCGGGACTGTCCCTTCTTAAGGACTAAGCTCTAAGGGCCAATTTCTGCATGCCAATTCATTCAAAGGCATTTCTTCAAGGCCAATTTCTGGAGCCAACTTCTGGAGCCAGTTTTTAAGAGCCAACTCTGAAGTAAGGCTTAGCAACATCTGTGAATGTTCCGAACATGCCGTTTAATGCACTGCCATTTCGTTGTCATTTCTAAGCTGTTTAGAGACAAAACAATGTCTATAAATATAAGGCTGGAATTACTACTGAGTGTTCTGTTACCCGCTTCGCTGTTGGCCTTACCCGTAGGGGCCGTTCGCCTCAGCAATGGTCAGGTTGCCTTTAACGAACCACCGCAAGTGGTTCGGGCTGGGGCTAGTTCGGTCCAGGCGTCGCTACCGGGCACGATCTATCACTTCACGATTACTCTGCCTGAAAACGCAGGGGAATCGATGCAGGCAGTCACAATCACCCAGCGCCAAAATGTGGAAAACATCGCGTTTGAGCCAGAAGCCAGCCGCGCCTTTGTAGGCAGCAGCTTCCGGGGTAGCCCCATGCTCTCGCTCGCCAGTGTTGGCGGCCCTCGACCCACAGCTAACGAGGTGACACTAGTATTCGATCCGCCCGTACGCCCCGGCAGTACAGTAACCGTTGCCCTTCAAGCTCGCAATCCCCGCTATGGCGGCACCTATCTATTTGGCGTCACCGCTTTTCCAGTGGGCGAGAACGGCTTAGGGCAGTTTTTGGGCTACAGTCGCCTCAATTTCGCAAGTCCAGATGGCGGCTAGGCCCAGCGAAGCCTAGAGTAGAGCCGTTGTAAGTCCGTTACGAGGGTGGCAGACGGTGAGCGCCTACGAGCAGATTTATGCCGTGGTTCGGCTGATTCCATTGGGCAAAGTCGCCACCTACGGTCAGATTGCCACCCTCGCCGGACTACCAGGTCATGCTCGGCAAGTCGGTTACGCCCTATTCCGGGTAGCGCCGGGGGCAGATGTCCCCTGGCAGCGAGTAGTGAATAGCCGTGGCGAAATTTCCTACTCAGCCCTACGGCACGGCTCCGACGATATACAACGGCTGTTGTTGGAGGAAGAAGGCATTCAATTCAACCCCAATGGCCGCATTGATTTGCGTCACTACGGCTGGCAGCCTCTCCCCCTCAGTGAGCTAGCGACTGAGCAAAGCCAAGAGGGCGGCTCTAAGAGCCGTCTTTAACCATCTCCAAGGACCGGCTCCAGAGACAGTTCTAGCTACTTCCTGACAACTTGTCCCCTAACCTCAGCTCGGATTCCAGTCTTGACGATATATCGCGATATATCGTTTATTAGAAGAAGCTGAAGTAGGTCATAAAGAACTAGCTATGTTTGGACATTTTCATCCCCGCTTTCTAGCAGTGGCCTGGGAAGGTTTTGGGCAGGGGGGACCGTTTTGGCATGAAGGCGGTGGTCATGGTCACGGACGTCATGGGCGTCACGCCAAGCGTTTTGGTGGTTGGGGCGAGGAGCCGCGTGCCCGCCGGGGTGATATCAAATTCAGCCTGCTCGACTTACTGATCGAGCAGCCCCGGCACGGCTATGAGCTGATCAAAGCCTTAGAAACGCAACATGGCGGCTTCTATAAGCCCAGTCCAGGCTCCGTTTACCCAACCCTGCAAATGCTTGAAGAAGGCGGTTATCTCACCAGTGAGCAGGTTGGTGGCAAGCGCGTTTATACCGTGACCGAGAGCGGTCGGCAATTACTGGCTGAACGGAATCAGCAGACTGGTGGGCGAAGAGACCCAAGTTTCGACCAGCAAAAAGCAGATAAATCCCGCGACCTGATCGACCTGCGCAATACGGCAATGGAACTATCCGCAGCGGTGATGCAAACGGCTCGCGGCGGCAATCCAGAGCGGATTGGCGAAGCCCGCGCAATTCTAGAGCGAGCCAAACGCGAGATCTACGCTCTCCTTGCTCAGGAGGAGTGAGAAGGCCACCCCTCCGCGCCTAAGTCACCCTAGGAAAGCCGCAACTCAGTGCAGGTCTGCTTCCCAAACAGCAATGTAAAGGCGGCCTTGAGGATTACGCTGAATCACTCCTTCTAGTTTGCCGCCAGCCCTGAAACGGTAGGACTTGCGCTGGCGAGCCTTCACAGCCTCTAAAGCATTGAGGACACTAGACGAAGGGGTCGAGCCCAGCATTTGGGTCAGAGCCGACTGCATCTGTTCCATGTTTACGCCGTTGCCAAAGGAAGCTTCACTCTGCCTGACCTGTAGCGTATTGCGGTCGTAGAGATATGCCAGAGTTAACTGATTGGGAATCACCTCAAACAAGTCAGCTGTCGTATTGGGCCAACTGCCTCGCCTAAAAGTCTGGCTAGGACGGCCCAGAGCTTGGCGGACTTGGTCGCGGGCAGTCCCGGTAGGAAAGGGAGCAATGCTGCCCGTTGCATTGCTCGTTGTCTTGATTGGTTCAGCCGGTTCAGCGGTTGGGCTAGGTTCTGGCGGTGGGCTAGAAGCGGTAGCCTCTGGCGAGGGCGACGGTTCTGGCGGTTCCGGCTGGGCTGGTTCAGCTGGGGGCAACTCTGCCGCTGGAGCTTCTACCGGAGCAGATGGCTCAGGTTCCGGCTCAGCCACAGGCGCAGAGACCGAAGGTTGTGTTACCACTGGGGCTTCAGCCACCGGCTCAGGCTCAGGCGAACGGCTTGATAGAACGGCTAAGCCCGACCCCAGCACTACAGCACTCAGCACCCCCAGCCCAATCCAGACAGCTCGCCCACTCTGTTGCCGAGTCTGCTGGCTAGGAACAGTATTGAGTTGAGCGATGACCCGAGTCTTCTGAGGCGACACCTGGGAAATTGTCGACTGGGAAGCGAGTTGAGCTGCTGGAGTAGGTGTTTGAGAGCTGACAGGCACGGACGGCGGACGAGGTTGGGCCAAGGCTACCGGCACCGTCACAGAAGAAGTGACTCCAGCCAATGGGCTCAAAAGTGCCAACCAGTCTTTGACCTGCTGCGGTCTGGTCTCAGCCGCCAATTGCATCCCTCGCAGAACCGCATGGTTCAGCTGAGGGCTCAACTGGGGTTGCAAGTCGCTGGGGGCAGACAAGGGTATCTGCGTGCGCAGCGTGGCAGGCGGCGGGACTTTCGCTGTCACCAAAAAATACAGCGTCGCTGCCAAGCCGTAAATATCCAGGGCCGGGGTCCGGCGAGCCTGTGGTACATATTGCTCAGGAGGCGCATAACCCTCAGATAGAGCACTGGTTTGAGTCTGAGTCACTCCAGGCGTAAATTCGCGGGCGATGCCAAAGTCGATCAGGACAACATCCTGAGTCACCTGATGCAGCAGAATATTTTGCGGCTTTACATCCCGGTGTAGCATTCCCTGCGCATGAATTGCGCTCAAGGCAGAGCCAATCTGCCGGACGTAGTGAATTGCATCGGCCTCCGACAAAGGGCCTTTCTCTTGCACGACCGCTTCAAGCGTTGGACCCGGAATGTAGTCCATCACCATGAAGGACTGGCCATTCTCCTCGAAGAAGTCACTGACCCGGACGATGTTGGGATGGAAACACCTCGCCAGACGGCGAGCTTCTTCGAGAAATTTGCGCTGAAACCCGGCGACTTGCGCATGGCTGCTTAAGACAGCATTGAGCGTTTTGATTACTACCGTCTGACCTAGATAGGTGTGCAGCGCCCGGTAAGTAATGCCAAACCCTCCCAAGCCGAGCACCTGCTCGATCTGGTATTTGCCATTTTGCAGTGTCGTGCCGGTCAGGCTGTGCATAGATAACAGCGCTCTTGTAGGAGCCTCTTAGACCGCTGTATAGATTAGCGACTCACCGCATAGTATGGCTACGTACAGCCAAAAATCCCTCAATCTGGGGAAAGGGATCCTCGGTCTAGTTCAATTGAGTACCGTTCGGTTGAGCCCGCAATGGCCAGGTAGAGCTACGGCGTCACCGTACCCGATAGGGGCGAACTGGCACTGGCGTAAGTTTTCACGGGAATCCGCCCTGCCAAATAGGCCAAGCGTCCCGCTTCGCAAGCCAGACCCATGGCTCGACCCATCGCTGCCGGATCCTGAGCTTGGGCAATGGCAGTGTTGATCAGCAGCGCATCCGCACCCAGTTCCATCGCCTGCGCAGCTTCACTAGGCACCCCAATACCGGCATCCACAACCACCGGCACCGTTGCTTGCTCGATGATGATACGAATGTTGGCGGCATTGTTGAGCCCTTGCCCAGAACCAATGGGGGAACCCAACGGCATGACCGTGACACAGCCAGCCTCTTCTAAACGTCTGGCCAGCAGCGGGTCTGCGTTGATATAGGGCAGTACTGCAAAGCCTTCCTTGACCAACTGCTCTGCTGCTTCTAGGGTGCCAATCGGGTCGGGCAGCAGATACTTTGCATCCGGGATGACCTCCAACTTGACGAAGTTATTGTCTTCCTGGCCCAGAACCTTGGCCAGTTCTCGACCCAAACGAGCCACCCGCACGGCTTCTTCGGCGGTTTTGCAGCCTGCGGTATTGGGCAACAGCCAATAGTGGCTCCAATCCAGTGCTTCCGCTAAGCCCTCGTGACCGGGGGCGCTGGTTTGCACCCGACGCACTGCCACAGTCACGATTTGGCTACCGCTGGCCGTTAGCGCTCCCCGCATCTCGTCGAAATTGCGGTATTTGCCGGTCCCAGTCATTAAGCGAGAGGTAAAGCTACGACCGGCAATGGTCAAAGCCGTATCTTGCTGTGTATTTTTTTCTAGAGTCTGCACAGAAATGATGTGGCGTTTTGCGCACGAGATGAGGCTACCTCCATTCTGAGCACAAATTAGCTGCCATAACGGTGCATTAGGGCTAGGTGGGTGCCCTGGCTCATCCGGCGGGTGTACTCCCCCACAGTTGGATTGGGGTGATCCGGGTCAAAGGTTCCGGTGGTCTGAGCCCAGACATCACGGGGCGGGTAGGTGGCGGTGGTAGTGCCGTTCTCATCCCGACTGACCAGCAACCAGACGTGGCCATGCTCTGGGCAAAAGAATTGTTCCATCCAACGGCTGCGATCCACCCAAGCCGAGTTTTGAGCTGCGTAAAGCAAGGCATTTTTGCGCGATAAACCTAGCTTTTGCTGCATTTGTTCAACACCGGCTACAAATAGGTGATGTCGATCACTTTGACAGCGCCATAGACGGCTGCCACAGTGACAACAATTGACCAGCACGCGCTTTTTTCTGCGATTTGCACGCTTAGCCGCCATACTTCCAGGATCCTCACACGGGCATTGCTTGGGCTGTTGATCAGTTGAGTTGAGTCAGGCTCGTTCAGCCTTCTATCCCTTCTCGGCTTTTCTTCAAAAAAACTGAAGCGCCAGAAAAACTGAAGTGATTGAAGTGGCTGATCTCTCTCAAGCGGCTACTGTATTGGATGTTAATCGACGCTTGAGCGCATATCCGGCACCCATCAAACCTGCAATCACAACTGCACCTATCCCCAACGGGCTGGGAAGCCAGAAGTCAGCTTCTAAGTGATTCATACTTCCCGGCGTCAGAGTCCAAACAAGCTGACGTCCATCTGAGTCAGTTTGGTCCGACTGGGCACTCTGCGCCCCTGAAGGAGTGCTCAATTTGAACTCTAAATCCACTAACGTTCCTGGCGTTAGCAGCAATGCACCATCTGACGTGGCCACCCCGAGCTGCCGCAAATCTAAGTCAAAGTCGAGATGGTTAAGCGTTGCCAGGATTAAGTTAGCCGAGCGCAACTCCACATGGGACCGAGGCACTGATCCAATCGAGCCAACAGCGCGGGTTCCAGACGAGCTGAGCAGACCGGCCAGCGCGCGGTCCAACAGAGGCTCCAACTTGGCCTTCAGATCAGGACCATTGCGAAAAGGCAGGGTCAATTCCAGCTCACGCTCACTCAGGCGCTGACTGCGACCTCCGGCCGAACGCACCTGGCTTTGCAGATCATCTAAAAGCTGGCGGGCGCTACTGCCATTGAGGTTAATCAGACGTTCGCTCAAACGCACATGTTCAACGATCCTGCCGCCCGCCGTCCCGTAGAACTCAATGCCCAGGTCAGCCTGGACACAGCCTCCCAGTAGCAAGCTCAACAGGATCAGCAGCAGAATCGGCGTCAGCTTGAGCCAGCGCCATCCCTGAGCCAATGGGTTGTGGCGGCGGCGATTAGACTTTAGGCTTCGGCTGGACACACTGAGTTCTCCTTCCAGGGAATTCGGCCAGTACACCGGGTCCGTCATAAAGGCCGATCACACCTGGTAAGTGTATACCGGATGCCCTTTTGATCGCCGTTCTAGCCGGTCAAACTAGCCGTCCCAGCTACAGCTACAGCAATTGAAGCGACTCTAGACGCAGCCAGTTCCCAGCGAGATTCAAGAACCCTTGCACTTGCACTGGCTGCCCCTCTTTACAGGTATTGAGCTGAGTATGAACCTCAGGCCACAGCGTCACTAACTGCACAGGAGCGGTCAGGTCTTGGCTCTCCAGCCAGATGCCGTCTGGACGCTGATGCACAATCCCCGTCCAAGTTTGGCTGTGCTGGCTAATGGGCACAGGGGCAGGTACAGGTTGGCAACAGGCATCGGCAGGATAGGTCTCAGGGGCATCTAGATACTGCCGCTGCCAGGTCAGCCAATCGGGGTGAGTGGGCGGTAGATCCAATAGGGGAACCAGGGCCACTGGTGCTTGAGGCTCAGTCACAAGCGCTTCTTGAAGCAACCGCACTGACAGATCACGCGGCTGACACTGCTGCTCGATACATAAGGCAGCAGCCATGCCCGCTGCCTGCCCAATGCCTAGCACGACCGGCTGTAAGCGAGTTGAACCGTTGGCAATGTGCGAAACCGAGATATTTTTCTCGCACACCAGCAAGCCGTCGATCCGTTCAGGCACCAAGGCTCGATAAGGAATCGCAAATGGCCAGCCTGTCCAACGCCCGCCCCAACGCAAGGAGCGGGACTTGAGCGGCAAGTCAAAGCCGGGATAGTGATGATCGTTAGGATAGTTGCCCAAGGCAATGGCATCGGTAGGCAGCTTAGGCGGTGGCAGAATATCGAGCTCGGTGATCGTGGTTAAGCCCACCAGCCGTCGACTTTCACGATAGTAAGGATGCAGCGCCAAGGCTCCGCTAGGAAAGGCATCAGTTGCTAGACCATAGCGCCGATCCAACTCAGTTTGCCCCAACTGAGTTTGAATGAAATGGGCAAACCCGAGGCTGTGGGCTTGCGCTTCTTGATTAAACACCCGACGCTCCTCTGGCGACCCCAGCAAGCGGTTGAGCCCCTCGCCGTAGTCATTGCCCTGGATCGGCCAGTTGATCATAAAGCGTCGCCCCGGCAAGCGGCCATAGTCCAGAAAACGTTCTGGCCCATGCGTTTGCCAGGCTTCGGCGTAAGGCTCTGGGTTATAGCCTGGAGGGGCTGGAATGGCAGGGGCTGGCTCAGCAAACTCCTGCAAGACCACAACCCAAGTGGGAGCCTGAACCGGGTAGCGCTGAGTAAGCTCGGAGGGTTCAAGCGGCGCACTGGGCTCGTTGTATTCCGCTCGCCATTCCCAACCCCAACGATGGGGCACCTCGCCCAAAGCCAGTAAATCTCCCAGTTCTGTACCATCCAGGGTAATTGCCGCCCGGATTTCGTGATTGGCGAAGCGCACCCCAACCACCTGCTTGTCCTCGCGCAGGACTGCTAGAGGCGTTTCGCCCTGAAGCCAGCGTAAGTTGGGCAGCGCTGCCAGCCAATCGGCAAAGATCTCAGCTCCTAACCGAGGCTCGTAAGTAAAGAAGCTAACCCAGGCATGGTCAAGTCCCTCAGGCTGGCGTTGCTCTAGCTCCCGTAGAAAAGCCCCCCACAGTCCGGTTTGCAGAGGCATCAGTTCATTGCCATCGGGAGCGGATACACCAGCCGCAGTCAACATGCCGCCAGCCCAGGCAAATTCACTCACCAACACGGTGTTAGCCCCCCGTCGAGCAGCTTGAAGGGCAGCCGCAGTGCCGCCTGTACCACCACCCACTACCAAGACATCGGCCCAGATTTGCTCCACGCTGAATTTCCTTACTGGCAATCTGCATACGGACGAGAGCCAGGGATGGCCCTGTAGGATTAAGGCTATATCTTCTCCGCCCTTCTCCTCAGCGAGGCAATGACCGTGTTCTATCTTCCTGACCCGCCTTATTTTTTGCTAGTAGCTGCGCTCGTTGCGGGTCTCGCTTCTGGTAAAGCCTTTGAGGCCACGCTCAGAGCTGGCATTCAGGAATGGGCTCGCAGTAAATCGAGCCGCAGTCTGGCAAACCTACGTAGCATTCGCCTGCTCCTGCCCTACATCGGCATCAATCTAGGTATCGTCGGTTTCTTGATTTGTGGTCTAGAAATTTTTGGTTTCACTTTCACCCTGGCCTGCGCTGTTGCCATTCCCCTCACGATTTTGATCGCCTTGCTCGTGTGGTACCAGCTGAATGTTCTGCTCACGCAGCTAGAGCAGGGCGGCTCTCGGGCGCTGGACTTAGACATGCTTGAGCCCTAAGTTCCAAACGCGGTGTTAAGTTCGGCATCCGCCTCTAGATAGAGAAACGCCCTAATCTCCGGACGGCTGCCAACGACCGCGATATCATTTGAGACAGGATGGCGCCCAAACGTTCCGAACTGGAACATTGCCACGACAAGTTTTACAGGTGAGCTATGAGTACGGCAGGTGGGACAGACGCATTCGGTCCGGCAGGCAGAGTCCAGGTCTCCCTGGATTTAGACCCTCAATTAGTCGCTGAACTGGCTGAGTTTAGCGATGACCCCTCACAGCTAGTTGAGCAGGCGCTGCGACAGTGGTTACGAAACCAATCGCAGACTGGGGGTGGCTTTGAGGGGGATCGCTCCCGCGAACTCCGCTCTAACCCACCCGTTCCCCTACGAGGGGAGTGGAACGATTAGTGGGGCTGAGGTCTTGTCCTCTACCCCCTTTGCAGACTAGATTCCCCATTCGCCCTAAACTCGTTGGGTGGGAAAAGGAAATCAAGCAACTGAGTCTGTGAAGCGTTCTACCTACTGGCAGCTCCTGGCATATCTTCGTCCACAGACTGCAACCATTGCTGTGGCGACGGTCTGCACTATTGGCTTTGTCCTCTCAATGCCACTGCTGGCTCATCTGGCTCAGCTGATTGCCGATTATGTGGGCCGTGGCGATGTACAGGGGATCAGCCGTCTAGTAGGAGTCACCGTGCTGGTGTTTCTGGTGCGGGGCTTGCTGCAATATGGGCAAGACTCGCTGATGGCACAGGCTGCCCTGCGCATTGGTATGGATGTGCGCAATCGGGTTTACGCCCATCTGCACACGCTCAATTTGGACTATTTTGAAACCTCGCGAACGGGCGACCTGTCCTACCGGCTAACGGAAGATGTGGACCGGATCGGCGAGGTGATCAATAAGTTCTTTCACCAGTTCGTGCCCTGTGTACTGCAACTGATCGCAGTTCTGGCCTACATGGTCTATTTGAACTGGCAGCTGACCTTGGCAACTTTGCTGGTGGCACCGGTGATCGGTCTGCTAATCGGTTGGTTTGGTAATCGCCTTCTGGCCTTGTCACGCCGCAGCCAGTCCCGAATTTCCGACCTCTCGTCCTTGCTCACCGAAGTGTTCTCTGGGGTGCGGTTGGTGCGAGCCTTTGCGGCAGAGGACTATGAGGTACGGCGCTTTAAATACCAGGCCGAGCGCAACCGGCGCGCTAAGTATTCCGCCGAACAGGTCAAGGCAATTCAGTACCCAGTCGTGGGTTTTTTGGAAGCGATGGGGGCCTTGCTGGTGTTTTGGTTGGGCAGTTGGCAAATTGCTCAGGGCAACCTGACCGGCAGTCAGTTTGTGGGCTTTATTGCAGGCATTGCCCTGCTGATGGATCCCATTAATCTTCTAACCAGCAACTTCAATGAACTTAAGCAGGCAGAAGCCTCAGCAGATCGGGTGATTGAGCTGCTTCAGGTTCAGCCCACTGTGACTGAGCAGCCCCAAGCTCCCGATCTGCCGCCGATTACTGGCAAGGTGGAATTCTGTCAGGTTGGCTTTAGCTATGCACTGGGTCAGCCCGTCTTAGAGAACCTGAGCTTGCGGGTGATGCCAGGCGAAGTGGTGGCGCTAGTCGGTTCCTCCGGCGCGGGCAAGAGCACCCTGGTCAATCTGCTCCTGCGTTTTTACGATCCTCAGGCCGGTCAGATCCTGATCGACGGCGTCGATGTCCGCAGCGTGACCCTACGTAGCCTGCGCCGTCAGATCGGTATCGTGCCCCAGGAAACAATCTTGTTCACCGGCACGATCGCGCAAAATATTGCCTTTGGTCAGGACAGCTTCGACCTGCAAAAAGTTCAGGAAGCAGCGCAGATCGCCAATGCTCACGACTTCATCTCAGCCTTGCCTCAGAGCTATGAGACTTGGGTGGGCGAACGGGGCGTTAACCTCTCCGGTGGCCAGCGTCAACGCCTCGCCATTGCTCGGGCGGTGCTCCTGGACCCGCGCATTCTGATCCTCGATGAGGCTACCTCCTCATTGGATGCAGAATCGGAGGCACTGGTGCAAGAAGCCTTGACCCGCCTAATGCCGGGACGAACTGTCTTGGTGATTGCCCATCGCCTAACCACAGTGCGCAACGCTGACCGCATTCTGGTACTGGAGCGGGGCCACGTGGTGGAATCTGGAAACCACGAAGAATTGATGGCTCAAGAGGGTCGTTACGCTCAGTTCCACGCCCGCCAGTTCCAGTTGTGATTTTGTATCGGCATTTAACAGTTTCACCCCGGAATTGGTATTCTAAACTACAAAATCGCCTCTGCTCTGTCTCTAGGATGAGTGGGTGCTGTGCGGGCCAGACAGCTTTAGATATCAGCTTGGTTCAGAGCTTGCAAGGCACGACCGGAAACTGTCGTCAACCCGCCACGCGCCAGAGATTAAGGAGAATTTCATGGCCCAGACCCCTCAAGAAATCTTGAGTCTGATTAAAGATCAAGGCATCAAAATCATTGATCTGAAGTTCATCGATACGCCAGGCACCTGGCAACACCTCTCGGTCTACTATGACCAGATCGATGAAAGTTCCTTCACCGATGGCGTGCCCTTTGACGGCTCCAGCATCCGAGGCTGGAAGGCAATCAATGAATCGGACATGTCGATGGTCCTGGACCCGACCACGGCCTGGATCGATCCCTTCATGGAAGAGCCAACCCTAAGCGTCATCTGCTCAATTATTGAGCCGCGCACGGGTGAGCCCTACAGCCGTTGCCCCCGCGTCATCGCCTCCAAGGCAGTCGATTACCTCAAGTCCACGGGCATTGGTGACACTGCCTTCGTTGGCCCGGAAGCTGAGTTTTTCATCTTTGATAACGTTCAGTTTGACCAGACTGAACACCAAGGCTTCTACATCGTCGACTCAGTGGAAGGCCGCTGGAATTCTGGGCGGGAAGAGCCAGGTGGCAACCTAGGTTACAAGCCTCGCTACAAGGAAGGCTACTTCCCCGTTGCGCCTACCGATTCTTCCCAGGACCTCCGCACCGAGATGCTCCTGACGATGGCTAAGTGTGGAGTGCCAATTGAAAAGCATCACCACGAAGTTGCTACCGGTGGTCAGTGCGAGCTAGGCTTCCGCTTTGCTGAGCTGATCAAGGCTGCCGACTACTTGATGACCTACAAGTACTGCATCAAGAACGTCGCCAAGCGCTATGGTAAGACGGTCACGTTCATGCCCAAGCCACTGTTTAACGACAACGGCTCCGGTATGCACACGCACCAGTCGATCTGGAAAGATGGTCAGCCGTTGTTCTTCCAGGAAGGCAATTACGCTGACCTGAGCGAGATGGCTCTCCACTACATCGGCGGCATTCTGCGGCACGCTCCCGCTCTACTGGCCTTCACCAACCCCACCACCAACTCCTACAAGCGTTTGGTGCCTGGGTTTGAAGCGCCAGTCAACCTAGCCTATTCTCAGGGCAACCGTTCGGCCTCGATCCGGATTCCCCTGTCTGGCAAGAGCCCTAAGGCTAAGCGCCTAGAGTTCCGTTGCCCCGACGCCACCGCCAATCCCTATCTGGCCTTTTCTGCCATGCTGATGGCAGGCCTAGATGGGATCAAGAACAAGATCCATCCGGGTGAGCCTCTGGACGTAGACATCTACGACCTGACCCCCGAGGAACTGGCCAAGGTGCCCTCCACTCCTGGCTCTCTACTAGATGCGTTGGAGGCTCTACGGGCCGACCACGAATTCCTGCTCCAGGGCAACGTCTTCACCGAGGACTTCATTAACACCTGGATCGAGTACAAGCTCGACAACGAGGTGAACCCGATGCGTCTGCGTCCTCACCCCTACGAGTTCGCTCTGTACTACGACTGCTAATAGTACGACGCTAATCCGACTGCCAGTCGGTCGTCCTGCGTTTCAGTTTGGTTCTGTGCTTACAATCTCTGCCCCTGGGATCAGGGGCAGTTTTTTGATCTCTGATTCTTTAATCTCTGAGTGGCACTTCAATCCGTCTTTAAGCTGGTAGGTAACTCAACCTCAGGGTCTGAGTGTTTAGAGTGAGTATCTACCTGCATCTACTTCAGGAAAGAGCAAGGGAAAAGCATGTCGATTATTGTGGCTGAGGGCTTGCGCAAAGCCTATTCCATTGCAGTCAAGGAACCAGGTTTAGCAGGTACCCTCTCCTATTTTCTGCGCCGTCAGTACCAACAAGTCGAGGCCGTGAAGGGAGTCTCGTTTCAGATCGAACCAGGCGAGGTTGTAGGCTTTTTGGGTCCCAATGGCGCGGGCAAAACCACCACGCTGAAGATGCTGACCGGCTTGATTTATCCCTCCGGTGGGCGAGTGAAGGTGGCTGGGCATGTGCCTTTCCAGCGTCGAGCTGCGTTTCTGCAAAAGATCACGCTGGTCATGGGACAGAAGCAGCAACTGATCTGGGATCTGCCCGCTCTTGACTCTCTAAAAATCAATGCTGCCGTTTACGGCATTCCCGACTCAGACTTCCGGCGGCGGGTGGGAGAATTGGTCGAAATGCTGAGCCTAGCGGGTAAGCTCAACCAGCCTGTGCGCAAGCTCTCCCTAGGCGAACGCATGAAGGCTGAACTGCTGGCTGCCCTGCTACACCAGCCCTCAGTGTTGTTTCTAGACGAGCCCACGTTGGGGCTGGATGTCAACGCTCAAGTGAGTGTGCGCGATTTCTTACGCGAGTATAACCAGCGCTACGGCGCTACAGTTCTACTAACCAGCCACTACATGGCTGACATTACAGCGCTGTGTCAGCGCGTGATGCTGATCCACGAAGGACGGCTGATCTATGACGGTAGCTTGGAGAGCCTGTTCAACCGCTTTGCTCCCTACCGCGAGGTTCAGCTTGAGCTGGCCCAGCCTATGGCCAAAGCCGATCTCTTAACCTACGGAGACCTGGAATCCGTCGAGGGGCGTTCGGTGCGCTTCTGTATCAAGCGAGATTTATTAACACGCACGCTCTCTCGGATTCTGGCTGAGTTAGAGGTATTGGACCTGACCGTAACGGATCCACCGATTGAAGAGGTGATCGGACGGGTATTTCGGACGGGGGTGGCATCATGAGGAGCTTTTGGCGCAGGGCACGGGTCTTGAGTACGGTCTATTACGCCTACATGACCGAGTACCGAGCAGAACTCCTGTTGTGGGTGCTGTCTGGGGTGCTGCCCTTCATCTTGATGGGGGTCTGGATGGAGGCCGCCCAAGGCGGACGCTTCGGCCTAGGCCCACTAGACTTTGCTCGCTATTTCCTGGCTGCCTTTGTAGCACGGCAGTTCTCGGTGGTTTGGGTAGTTTGGGAATTTGAGCGGGAAGTAGTGGAGGGCCGCCTGTCGCCTCGCCTACTGCAACCGATGGATCCGGCTTGGCACCACTTCGTGTCTCACTTCGCCGAACGCTTCGCGCGCTTGCCTTTCGCGATCATCCTGGTCGGCTTCTTTTTTGTGCTTTACCCTCAAGCCATCTGGCTACCCAGTTTGAGCGGCTTTCTGCTCTTTTGCTTGGCAGTGAGTTTGGCATTCACTATGCGCTTCATCATGCAGTACACCATGGCGATGTTCGCCTTTTGGACAGAGCGCGCTAGTGCTATCGAAGAATTTTGGTTTCTAATGTATTTATTTCTCTCGGGCTTAATTGCACCGTTAGAGATTTTCCCCCAAGCTGTGCGCAATGTCATTCAATGGACACCCTTCCCTTACCTGATTAACTTTCCCGCTTCTTTGCTAGTTGGTTTACCTGTGAATGTTGGTCAGGGATTGCTTGTTATGTTGGCGTGGACGGGCGTATTTTTCGTGCTCAATCGCTGGCTATGGCGACAGGGTTTAAAGCATTACTCTGGCATGGGCGCTTAGCCTTTGGGGAGAGATTTTAGGTTCTTTTGGCTTCTCGCTGTGAATCAAAAGCGCATTAACAAAGTCGCTAGATGACCGTTTGATTCGTTCCTTAGAAGCTAAAAACGCCCTTAAATCCAACTCAGTAATTCAACATTTTTAATTCCAAACTTTTACTGTACGAGTTCTGTTAATGAGACGTCACCTGCGCATTCTCCGGCTATTTTGGGCCACTGCCCTAGCAGCGGAACTTGAATACCGAGCGAACTTCATCTTCGCAGCTCTTAGCAGTTTAGGTAACCTGATCGGTAGCCTGTTTGCTCTGTCTTTGTTTTATCGCAATGGCTACACCTTCTCAGGCTGGTCTTGGCAAGAAGCACTAGTGGTACTGGGAATTTTCACTACGCTTCAGGGCTTCGCAGATACTTTTCTGGCCCCAAACTTGAGCCGAATTGTCAAGCACGTGCAGCAGGGCACCCTCGACTTCATCCTGCTCAAACCGCTCAATAGCCAGTTCTGGCTCTCAACCCACACCCTCTCTCCCTGGGGTCTGCCAGATCTATTTTTTGGCATTGTCATGATTGGTTACGCCGGAACCCAGCTCAGCCTAGCGCCTCAAGCATATTTGTTAAGCGCTGTGCCGCTGCTATTCGGCCTGATCAGTCTTTACAGCCTGTGGTTCATGCTGGGCGCAACCAGCATCTGGTTCGTCAAAATCTATAACGTCACCGAAGTCTTGCGTGGCTTACTAGAGGCGGGACGCTTCCCTATGGTGGCCTATCCTACGGCGTACCGCTTCTTTTTTACCTTTGTAATTCCCGTGGCTTTTTTAACCACAATTCCAGCAGAGGCTATGTTGGGGCGCTCTGAAGCAGGTTGGATCATTGGCGCTAGCCTACTCGCTCTGGGGTTATTTCTAGCCTCAGCTTGGTTCTGGCAATTTGCTCTACGCTTTTATACCAGCGCTTCCAGTTAGGGTTGCTGTTGGCAGAATGGGCACTAGCTCAACTGTCGCTGCTCTCCTGAGTGGCCGACAAAAACTTTGGCACCCACTCAGAGCGCTCGATCGGCAGTTCAGCATGGCTAGGCTCAATGCTAGGCAGTTCCAGATTGGTGATAGTGGTTGATGCCGAGGGAACCACTTCTGTTGTCGCTTTCTCGCCAGCAGCCACTCGTGTCAGCAACGCCTCGTACCGGCTCAGAGCCTGCTCAAAAGAGTAGGTATTGACCGCAAATTCGCGCCCCTCACGAGCTAGCTCGGCCAACCGCATGGGGTTATTTTGCAGCAACAACACCGCTTCAGCCAGAGCAGCGGGATCTTCTGGCGGGATCACGATGCCGCCCCGGCTGCGCCGCACGGCCCGTGCAGCCTCGCCCATCAAAGGCACCGAGGCAATAATCGCCCGCCCGCTTGCCAGGAGAACCTGAGTTTTGGAGGGCATGTTGAAAGATACGACATTACGCTTTTGCACAATCAAGCCAACATCTGCAGCGGCTAACATCTCTGGCAGCTGCTCTCGTGGCTGGAAGGGTAAAAGCAGTACATTCTCTGCCTTAAATTCCTCGCAGAGGCGCTGAAGCTCCGCGAGAGCTTTGCCCTCGCCCACAATTACAAAAGCGATCTCTGGTTTGTGGGTGAGACGAGCGGCTGCTCGGATAACTGTCTTCAAGCCCTGAGTTAGAGCAATGTTCCCGGAATACATCACTACAAACTTGTTCTCCAAGTTGTAGGTTTGCCGGAAACGGCTCTCTTCTTGAGGCAGCGGACGGATGAAGTTAACGTCAACCCAGTTGGGGATAAGCGTGATCTTTTGTTCGGGTACCTGCTTACCGATCAGGTTGTCTACAAAGCCTTCAGAGATCACACTGACAGCTGTAGCAGAGCGGTAGGCGAAGCGCTCCAACGCCTCAAAAACTCGGATCATCGTCTTATTGGTCAGCAGACCCACCTGAACTGCTGCCTCTGGCAGAATATCTTGTAGGCTAAGTACCACTGGAGCCCGGTAGAGCCAGCTCAACAGCGTTGCAGGAACACAGACCGGTAGGGGAGGTACTGTGGTCAAGATGACATCAGGACGCCAGCCATTAAGAGCCTGAATAAAGCTAGTAACTACAAAACTGCCATCTAACAGCAGTCGATCTACCAGACTGGGTCGAGGTTTCACCCAGACGAAGCAGCGTTGAACCTTGACTCCATTTTGTTGAGTGGTGCTAAAAAGCTTGCCGCGATAATCTTCATAGATACGACGCTCGGGATAGTTAGGCATCGCCGTAATCACCCGAACCTCATGCCCCCGCTTGACAAGTCCTTCAGCCAACTCAGTCATCAATGGAGCGATGCCAATGGGCTCAGGATGATAGTTGTAGGAGTAAATCAAAATACGCATTTTCTGACCTTTGGAGAGCGCTACCGCACTCGCGAATCTTCATACCTAACTAACGGACAGCATCAAGTCAATATGCGCAGAGAACCCTTCAAGGGCAGCGAAGAAGGACACAGAGGAAAATTAGGTCAAAGCTAATTCATGCAAAAGTATGAAAGCTAAGTCTGAAGAGGCTCTAACGGTTTGGGCAGCGTTAATCTGAGGGTCACAGTTAGCGATTCTTCACTCAGTCCAAGGCTATCTCAGCTGTCTAGGCCTGTCTACGTGAGGCGAATGAAGATTAAGTAAAGTTACTCAAATTAACGCACTCAGTGATGAGGTTGAAGCGAATTTATTAGGGGAGTACAACCACGCAACTACTGGTCTTAATTGATGCAAGATCTGTTTTTGGATCTGGTTTTAACCTTGATTTTCAGCATCAAGTTTCAGTATCTGTTGAGGAGCGCATTTTGCGGGGATAACGTGGTTTGCAGGGGCTACCCCAACAGACCTGAGCGGGTGGCAAGCTGGTGAACACACTGCTACGAGCGCCTACTACAGCATTCGCGCCAACCGTAACGCCTGGACCAATAAAGCAGTCTGCTGCAACCCAGGCCCCCGGTTCAATCACAATTGGTTGAGTTAGAAGCCTGAAGGTAGGGTCTTGGATGTCATGACTGCCGGTGCAGAGATAACACTTTTGCGACACAACACTGTGGGCACCGATCTGAATCTGCTCCAGGCTGTAGAGTACAACATCATCACCAATCCAGGCATGATCCCCAACGGTTAACTTCCAGGGATAAGTGATGCGGGCAGTCGGTCGGATCGCAACTCCCTGCCCAATGCGTGCTCCAAACAGACGTAGCAACCAGCATCGGGGCCCGTGTAGGTTATGCAAGGTTAGGGGGAACACCACCGCCTGTACTAACCACCACAGCAGAATGACCCAATTCGATCGACCCCGTTCGAAACCCGCCTGATCATATTGGCGTAGGTCAACCCAAGGGTTCGATTGAGGCTCAATCTCTGGTAATTTGACGGGTAATTCAGTGGGTGCTACACCCGGTGTCTCAGATGCACCAGTTGACATAGGTATGGTCATGTTCCCCCTCTAAGATTGACTGGTTACTGTTTCAGCCTCCATTGGCACTTCAGGAACACTGGTAGCTTTGCTTTGGACATTGAGTTTTCCCCCAAATTTCTTCAGCTCATAAAGCTTCACACCAATTTGGTACTCGTACTGGCTCAGTAACCGACCGTAGGTATAGCCAGCATGTCCATCCAGAAAGCCCAGACGGATGAAATAAAACAGAATAAAACGCAGGAAGGGTTTGAAGGGCAAGCGCACCCAAATTCTCTTTAGAAAGCGTTTGCGCTGCACTGAATCACCGAACAAAGATGCACCGATCGTGCCATCTTCACCTTGACCGGTAAGCAAGTTGTAATAAACCCGTGCTTCCCAATTGGAATAGCGATTGTGACGGGCTAACCAGTGGAAGAGATCGCGGAAGTCTTCATGAAGCATGTCTTCTTTGAGGTAGCCTGCTTTGCCTTGCAGAATGACATGCTCATGAACTTCGTTATCACCGGTGTTACGAATCTCTTCTGTGTTGAGGTTTTCGTAACGGCCCAGCTTGTGCTTAAACAGGCGCAGGTTCCAGTCTGGATATTTGCCGCCGTGGCGAATCCAGGAGCCTAAGAAAAAGACGCGGCGGTTAATGTAATAGCCATCAAATTCAGCGTTTTGGATAACGCGGCCAATTTCCTCCCAAGACTCTGGCGTAATGCGCTCATCACAATCGACAATGAGAACCCACTCATTACGAAAAGGTAGATTCTCCAGAGACCAATTTTTCTTCTTGGGCCAGCGTCCATTGAAATGGAACTGTACCACCTGAGCTCCGTGCGCTCGCGAGATTTCCTCGGTGCGGTCGTCGCTTTGGGAGTCCACAATGAAGATCTCATCAGCTCGTTGCAAACTGGCCAAACAGGCCGGTAGATTCTCCTCTTCGTTCTTAGCTGGGATCAAGACAGAGACGGGCAGTTTGGAGAGTTGGGAGGTCATAGAGGCTGCATTAATGATTGATTATTCGCACCGGATGATCTGGAGTAAATGCCAGCAGCATTGCTCACACAGAAAACTCTACCCTGAGCGTTTTGCCCACTTTGGCTCAGAAACCATACCTTGAACCACCGCACTTAGATACCCTAATTGGCCGTAGGCATACACCAGCGCATCAAAGCGCTCTGATGGGCTGTGTATAGATTTAATGGATTTGTATAAGCCTCGGGCAGCTCGTTCTGTCCCCCGCAACAACTGTTTAGGCCCAGCTTTGCCAGCCAGGCGCTCTCGATAACACTCACTAATGCCTTGCCACCAGCCGCGACGCAGAAACCAGCTCTGCGCCAGGCGTTCAGGCGAGACATTGTGGGCGACCAGCGCTTCGGGTAGGTAGGCAACCTGCCAGCCTAGGTTCAGCGCGAGTTCGGTAACGTGCAATTCCTCATTGGATAGTAAGTTCTTGCCAACGCGCCCTAGATTGACATCAAAACCACCGATCTGTTCTAGAAACTGACGCCTGATCGAGTAGTTCAAGCCGCGGGGGGTCAGACCAGGACGATCGATGTAGACCATTTCATTCCCCAAGTCGTAAGCCCCCAAGTTGCTGGCCAGATTCGGTGACAACCAGCTCGGCGCGGCTACACCCTCAGGCCAGAGCAAGGTGACCTTGCCACCAGCCACAGCTAGCTTCTCATGCTGCTGATAGGCTGAACTCAACACCTGCAACCACGGGCGGCTAGCAACTGCATCATCGTCAAGGTAAGCCAAAATCTCGCCGGTTGAGGTATTAGCCCCCGTGTTGCGAGCCACTGACAGACCCGCCGTAGGTTCATACACGTATTTCAACCGAGGGTGGGGCAGGCGGGCTTCAACAACTTCACGGGTGAGATCGGTTGAAGCATTGTCCACCACCACAACCTCAAAGTTGTCGTAGTCCTGGGTCAGCAGGCTATCGATGGCTGCACCCAGGTAACTGTCCCGGTTATGGGTACAGATGATGGCTGAGATCAGGCAGTCTGACATGGCCTCACGGGTGGATGAGCGACGGTGGTCACAGATTTTTAAGAGAGTGCCCTGCCGAATTGTACTGAGCTAAAGGCAGGGCCTCTGTAAATCCTCTGTGAAAGTACGGCTGTGCTATCTGAAGTCTCGCTGAACTTTGTTGACCATAATGGGAAGACAGTTGTCCGGTGGTCCCCCTGCACCTTTGCCATGCGTAAGCGAGTTACCCTTACCTTTCCCAAACAAACGGTGCAAATGCCGGTCACCTATCGCTTGGCGAGAGATTTTAATGTTGCAGCTAATATCATCCGAGCTCAGGTGGCACCGAACCAAGTAGGCAAGCTGGTAGTGGAACTCTCGGGTGATATAGACCAGTTAGATGCAGCGCTGGACTGGATGCGCGCTCAAAGCATCGAAATCTCCTTGGCCAATCCGGAAATCTTGATTGATGAGTCCATTTGTGTAGAGTGCGGCCTCTGTACCGGAGTTTGTCCAACCGAAGCTCTGACTCTCGATTCCCAGAGCTTCCGCTTGGTGTTCAATCGCTCTCGTTGCGTCGTCTGCGAGCAATGCATCCCTACCTGCCCCGTAGAGGCGATCTCTACAGCGCTGTAAGCAATGCTGTAAAACGCTACAGAGATGCTTATAGGAGACTTGCTATAAACCTGGCCTAACCTGCAGCCTGAGGCTGAGACGTAGTCGCAGTCCGGACTCCGATGCTTCTTTGAAAAGCTGGCCGTTGGCTTAGTCGCTGCATGTAGCTGACGACAGCAGGGTAAGCACTCAAGTCCAGCCTAAGCAGGACCGGGATGTAGTTGAGGATAGAACCCACTGCGACATCAGCAACGCTAAACTGCTCCCCTAACAAGAAGGGCTGTTTCTCTAGCAATTGATTGAGTGGTGTCAATAGGCGGGGCATCTCGCGCTCCCGGTTAGCCTCAACAAAGATGCCCGGTCCCAAAGTGGCGTTGGCGAATAGAGTCCACTGGTTTAGTAAGGCACGTTGTTCGGGCGAGAGGGCTGCCTGACCATATTGCTCAGCCCCATGTTTCTCCGTCCCATATTTCTCAGTCAGATAGAGCAGAATTGCGCCTGACTCCCAGAGTCTGAAGTCCCCGTCGCTGAGAGCAGGCACCTTGCTAAAAGGATTGATTGCCAGAACTCCGGCTGTCGGTGCTCTCCAGCTTGCACGTCTAGCAAGACAAACTCATAGGGAATAGCCAGCTCTTCTAGGTACCACTGGACGATCGAGGCCCGGCTGCGTGCGCCACCATAAAGCTTTAACATGCTGCGGCTAACCCATCTTGGGTTAAGGAATCTACAGCTACCTATCGTGGCTTAACTGCTGTAGCTCAACAGCATGATTTATTTCGTGCCGGCTCCATAGGTCGGGCAGTGAAGCCCAAGTAGACCCATTAGCGTCGCGTCAGCTACCCAAACTAGATCACGGTTGGTGTGAGCGGGGTCCGTTTGCGAGCAATAAACCGGACTGAGATTCGCCGCAGGCCCAATTCGCGCTCGAACTCAGCGATGTAGTCTACGCCCTCGCCTCCGCTTTCTCGCTCATCGAGTTTGCGCAGCAGAGCCAGAATTGCGTCGTCCAGCCCTGGATCACCCTCAAATAGGTGCATCAGGGTTTCGCAGCAATCATCGTCTGGGTAGATGGGAATGTAGTAAATCTGCTTGGCATCCATAGACGCTGCCCTTGCAATCTAGAAATTAAGCTGAGGATGACTGGTCCTGGGTCAACGTTATCATTACTGGTCAAAAGCCAGTTGTCCGGTGTCATGCTTCTTCGCCATGCGTCGCTACGAGCTGGAGCCAACTGAAGCCCTGCAAGGCTGTTAGAAAGCCTACGTTTTGTGAGGCCCCGGTTTGTGAAGCCATAGTTTATCAGCTCAGACATCAGCCCAGAGTTTAGGTACAAGCAAGTTATGTACAAGTGCCTGTGCTAATTCTGCTCAAGCGCTAAAGACACCCGGTCCCCTCCCACAGCCCGCATCTCACCCAACAGTTGCACGACCTCTTGATAGGCCAAAGTCCGATCCGCCTGGAGTACCACTGTTCCTTTGGGGTTTTGGCCTAGATAGGACTGGATTGCCTGAGCCATTTGCGCCGAATCTACGGGGCGGTTCTTCAATAAAATCTGGTTGCCTGGGTTGAGCCCAATTACTAGTGGATCTGCCATTTCCTGCTGGCTAACCCCAGCCTGGGTACTAGGCAAATTCACATTCAGCACTGGCTGCCGCGTCAGGCTGAGGGAGGCCAGGACGAAGAAAGTCAGCACGGTTAGCGTCACATCTAACAAGGGCACCAAGTTAATGACAGGCATTTCAGAGCCCTGTCTGCCGTGCTTGAAGCGCATCTTTTTCCAGCGTGCAGAGAGAAGAGGACAAGTTAGAGGTTGGGGGCGGGAAGTTAGGGGAGTTGGGGTTCTGGGAGAGAAGTCACAGAAGCAGCATCGTTGGTGCCAGATATCTCAGGCCACACCTGACGATAAATCAGCTCCAAGTCACTGCCAATGCCTGAGAAATACTCGACCTGGCGGGCCTGTAAAGTCACAAACACCCGAAAAAAGACCAGGGCCACAATTGCCACAATCGTGCCCATTGCCGTCGTAATTAAGGCTTCGCCGATCCCCTGGGTGGCGCTTTGAGCATTGGTGCTTGCGACGTCGCCTAGCTCCAGGTTCATGAAGGTTTGAATCAGGCCAGTCACGGTTCCCAATAGCCCCAGCAAAGGCGCTAGCGCAACCACTGTTTCCAGCAGCTTATCGCCCTGACGCATTTTGACAAATTCTCGATCGCCAGCGGCTTCTAGCGCCAATCGGAAGGTTTCCGGGGTGGGCTGCTTTAGGGTCAGGGGGGCCAAGAGAAAGCGTCCAATCGGTTGGCTCTGGGCTTGCTCAGCCAAGATTGCTGCCTTGCTGAGATCAGAGCGGGCTGCCGCCAGCACCTCGTGGGCGACTCGGTCCTCCTGGCGCAACAACTGCAGCCAAAACCAGGCACGCTCTAGGGCACAAGCCAGAGTAGCCACTGATAACCCCAGAAGTGGCCACATGACTGGACCACCCAGAACAAATAGGTCGAATAGTCTCGCCATCACTTCAAGCCCATAGCGCTAGGCGCCCACAACTCTGAACTCCACAAATCCAAACTTAGATGCCTCGCAGAGTCTGCCCGATTGAGGACACTTTCGAGAAGACAGCTTAGAAAAGCTATTGAGAAAGACTCTCAGCCTCGGTATTATACAAGTCTTTTACTTCAATCTTGGAGTAGGACTCAAACTAGCAGCATAGTGGCTCTGGTCAACATTTGCAGACCGGATCTGACGCTTTAAGGGAGTCTGTCTTTTAGGATGATCCTGAGGACAATCGCCTCTACTAATTGCAAACCAGTTTAGTTAGCTACCCCCAGCCATCATGCCGCAACCAGCCATCCTGGAGCTTCAGCACGTTACCCGGCAGTTTGCTCACAACCTCAGACCTGCGGTGGCCAACTTATCGCTTAGCCTGCCCCAGGGAGATATCCTAGCGATTCTGGGGCCTTCAGGTTGCGGTAAAACAACTTTACTGCGGCTGATCGCAGGTTTTGAGCGTCCAGAGATAGGACAGATTCAGATCGCGGCCCGGCCTGTGGTAGCACTGGGCTGTTGGGTAGAGCCGGAGCTACGCTCAGTGGGCATGGTGTTTCAGGATTTTGCCCTATTTCCCCACCTGACTTTGGCCCAAAACGTTGCTTTTGGGCTGCACAAAATTTGCAAAGGGGATCCTAAAGGCTTAGAGCAAAAAGTGGCAGAGGCTATTGCCCTAGTCGATTTGACCGGCTTAAATAATCGCTATCCTCACGAGCTATCGGGAGGGCAACAGCAACGAGTGGCATTAGCACGGGCCTTGGCTCCCCATCCAGCATTGATTTTGCTGGATGAACCCTTCAGCAATTTGGATGTTGGGGTTCGGCTACAACTCCGCTCCAATGTTCGCGATATTCTTAAACGGACTCAAACTTCTGCAGTGTTTGTCACCCACGACCAGGAAGAAGCATTATCCCTGGCGGATTGGGTTGCAGTTATGCGGGATGGGGTACTGGAGCAATTCGACCGGCCCGAGGTAGTTTACAGCCGACCAGCCTCTCAATTCGTGGCTGAATTTGTAACTCAAGCCAATTTTTTACCCGCCCAATCTTGCGCGGAGGGCTGGCTTACTGAAGTTGGCTGTTTTGTCCTGCCTACCCTAGCTTCAGCTCACATTGCTGGCGATCAAGCTGTGTTGATGGTACGCCAAGAAGATCTCTGCCTGGAAGCCTGTGCTGAGGCTAATGTGGTTATACGCGAGCGACAGTTTCTGGGCCGCGAAAATCGTTACGGCTTACTCACTGCCTCAGGATTGGAGCTATATGCCCGCACCCCTGCCCGTCAAGTTTTAGCAGTGGGAACCCGTGTCCAGTTGCAGCTCAATTGTGAGGGCTTGTATTTGTTTGCCCCTGGCACTAGCCATTCGGTAGGTTCGACCACAACACAACCACTGTCCCCTGCCCATTACGAGTCGGCACCAGGTTGAGATAGCGGGTGAACACACCCTGTTTTACCTCATACACGGGTCCATTTGCATAGTTTTTGATTTCTGAAACAGAGAAGCCTTGAGCCTGGAGAGAAGGGGCCAAAGTTTCGTCAAACAAACGCTTAGGTGTACTGGCCGAAACCAGTAGCAAATCACCTGTAATCCCAGGATTTAAGTTCAGGGTTTGAGTTGAGTTAGTAGCCCAAAATAGCTCTGGCCGTGATAAGTTTTCACGAATAACCTGAGGCTGCTCAACACTCGTTAAATCGTTCAAAATAGTGCTGAGCTTTGTTTTAGCTTGCATCGCCTGCTGCAAGTTCTCAGATGTGAGTGGCTGCGCTGCTAATACGTAAAGCGTGCCTCGCTCTGGAGTGGAAAACAGGCTGAGATATCGCTTCTCACCCCGCTTGGAAAGCTCATACACCCGAATACCAGCATCGTCGTTAACCAGTTGCACCTCGTACCGCTGAGCCTCTAATGACTCTTGAAGGTTGCGAGATACCGAGGTCAGTCGCATTCCTTCAGCCTGCCAGCAGTTGCCTAGACCCTCACAGCCTGACTGAACCCCAGAGACATGGGGAAAATCAGCAAAGGCGGAGACAGGAACTGATGTAGAAGGCGATGGAGTCACAGATGGGGCTGGCGAAATGGTGGCTTTAGGTGAGGCTTTGACAGTAGGGGTTGGAGGTTGGGGGCTGGGAGCTGGAATGGGCAGGACCGATTGAGGCGGCGAGGCTAGCAGCCGAGGGGGAGAAGCTTGAGGCTTAGAGGAAATTGAGGCAGTGTTCCTTGGCTGCACAACTTTAGGTTGTTCGGGAGGCTGTTCGCGAGGTAGTTCGCGCACCCCAACTGTTTCTGGTCCGGGGTCTGGCAGCTTGGGTTCAGGTGAGGGGATCGGCAAGCTTAGCAATATGCCGTGAAACCCTAGAGAGAGCAGCAGGAGCCGGGCTGGGGCGGGCACTCTCAAGAACCGGGACCAGGACTGAAGTTGAAGCATAGACCGAGGAGACTTGTAGGCAAGACTAAACGAATGAAAAACCTTGTCAACAGAATACTGAGTATTTAAACGAAATCTTGAATTGATGACCCTCACCAAGCTTTCTCAAGCAACAATCCAAAGCCCCAAACAGGTCCGTACTGTGCCTTAGAGAAGGTTGCACAAAATCTAAAGCAGGAGGTTGACAGGGATGTCAGCTGCCATTTATTGTCAAGGCTTGAAATAGGCAATTAGGAACTACTTTCATTAAGCGTACGATACCGCAAAGCGAGGCGGCTGCTCAAGCAGCCCCTGATCAGTTGAGAGACAGGAGCAAAATCAGCAAGAACAATGAAAATTACTCGGCGCGTTTTCATGGCCTCTGGCTCAGCGATGGCAGCAGTCGCTCTAGGTCAGTTCAGCAGAGCCAGTGCCCAGACGGGGGTGGTCAATCTCTACTCTGCCCGTCACTACGACACCGATGATGCTCTGTACGAGAGCTTTACTCGCAAGACGGGAATTCGGGTCAATCTGGTTGAGGCCGAGGCTGATCAACTAATCGAACGAATCAAAAGCGAGGGGGCCAATAGCCCAGCTGATGTGCTGATCACTGTCGATGCCGGCCGCCTATGGCGCGCTCAAGAAGCCGGGATTTTGCAGCCCTTCACTTCGCCTAGACTGAAGTCCAGCGTGCCCCGGAGCCTTCAAGAGCCTAGTGGCTTATGGTTAGGGCTCTCCAGGCGGGCGCGGGTGATCATGTACCACAAGGACCGCGTCAATCCAGCGGAGCTCTCAACTTACGAAGCGCTAGCTGATCCCAAGTGGCGTGGGCGCATTTTGGTCCGCAGTTCCACCAACGTTTACAACCAGTCTTTGACTGGCTCCGTGTTGGCTGCGCTGGGACCTCAACGCACAGAGGCCTGGGCTCGCGGCCTGGTTGCTAATTTTGCTCGTGCGCCCCAGGGTGGCGATAGCGATCAAATTCGAGCGGTTGCCGCAGGTGCAGGAGACTTGGCAATTTCGAACACCTACTATTTGGCACGTCTAGCTAAGTCAGACAAGCCGGAAGACCGGGCAGTGGCGCAGAAGATCGGCGTGTTTTTTCCAAACCAACGCGATCGGGGCACCCACATCAATATCAGCGGCGGCGGTGTAGTCAAAACCGCTCCTAACAAAGAAGGTGCAGTCAAGTTTTTAGAGCATTTGGTCAGCCCAGAAGCTCAGGCCGTTTTCGCACGTGGCAACAACGAATATCCAGTCATTTCTGGTGTTCCTCTTGATCCAGTTTTGGTTAGCTATGGCAACTTCAAAGCGGACGAAATGAATGCTGCTGTGTATGGCCGCAACAATGCTGAAGCTCTGCGCCTGATGGATCGTGCTGGCTGGCGCTAGTATGTCTTGTTTATTACAAGTCTCTTGAAGGTTTAAATCAGTGCAATAGGGGTGAGACTAGCTCACCCCTATTGCACTGATTGCCCTTTGATTGCACTGACTAGTGCTATGCGTTTACTGCTGAACGCTGCCGTCTGGTAGAATTGCGCCTTTGAGATTGGCTTTGGCTGCTTTCAGAACTGCCGGATCCACCTTGGCTCCACTCAGATCAGCATCCTGAAGATTGATATTGTTCAAATTCGTGCCCTTTAGTTCCGCCCCTCTCAAGAAGGCACTGCTTAGATTGGCCCCACTCAAGTTGGCTCCACTTAAGTTGGCCGCCGCTAAACCAGCCTGGCTTAAGTTAGCGTTACTGAGATTGGCGTTGCTGAGGTTGGCGCTATCAAAGAAAGCACCGCTGAGGTTGGCATTTGTCAGGTCAGCGCTGCTCAAGTCAGCCCCATTCAGTCGAGTTTCACTGAGGTCTGCGCCGCTAAGCTGAGCTGCTTTCAAGCTAGCACCGTTCAAGTCACATTGCTTGCAAGTTTTCGTTTTTAAGAGTTGCTGGCTGGGGTCGGGTTTGGCACAACCCAGAGCCGCAAAACAGCAAAGCGTCAGAATTAGCGTTTTGAGTTTCATCGAAGAAGTTCAGCAATTAGCTAGGAGGCATCTACCTAGATTAATTGGATCACAAATGGGGCCAGAATCGAGCTAGAAGATAGAACTTATGACCAAGACTAGCGAGCAGCTTGGCGAGACTGGGTAATTTTCCAGCTCAGGAAAATTACTGGAATAATTCCCACGGCAACAATTGCCAAAGCTGGACCTGAGGCTTCAGCTAGGCGCTCATCCGCTGCCAGTTGATAAACCCGTACGGCTAGCGTATCGAAATTGAACGGTCGAACCACCAAAGTAGCTGGCAATTCCTTCAGGACATCCACAAAAACTAGCATGGCAGCGGTGAGCAAACTGCCCCACATCAGCGGCGCGTGAATCTTCACCAAAGTGCTGCTAGGGCTATGCCCCAAACTACGAGCTGCATCATCCAGATTGGGCTTAATCTTGCCCAGACTCGCCTCCACTGTGTTGAAGGAAACTGCTAGAAAACGCACCAAATAAGCAAACACCAGGGCAGTGATCGTGCCGCTAAGTAATAGTCCCGTCGAGATCCCTAAAGTGGCACGCATCCAGGCATCCAGTGCATTATCCAGCCGTCCCACAGGAATAAGCACACCGACTGCAATCACCGAGCCGGGAACCGCATAGCCCATAGCAGCGATCCGAGTTGCCAAGCGCATGCCCCAGTTGGCTTGTAAGCGCAGACCATAGGCCATGAGGACGGCAATGATCACCGCCAAAATAGCAGTAACTGCGGCCAAGACAAAGCTATTGCGTGCTAGCGCCCAAAACCGCTCGTCTAGGGTCTGACTAAGGTTCTCTAAGGTCATACTCAGCAGCAAGACAGCAGGCAGCAAAAATCCCAACAGCAAGGGCAGGAAACAGGCGACCCAGGCCAGCGCCGCTCTGCCCCCTGCTAACAAATAGCCGACGGGTCGGCGTTGAGGCAGGTTGGTTTGGTAGTAGCGAGCTTGGCGGCGAGACCAACGCTCTAGCAAAATCAGCCAGAGGACAAACAGCAACAGCACTGCGGCTAATTGGGCGGCTGCGGCCCGTTCTCCCATGCCAAACCAAGTGCGGTAGATGCCCGTGGTGAAGGTATCGACCCCAAAGTATTGCACCGTCCCGAAATCGTTGAGCACCTCCATGAGCACCAGAGCTAGGCCTGCAACGATCGCCGGTCGGGCCAAGGGCAAGGCAACCGTGGTAAAACTGCGCCAGGGGCCGCAACCCAAACTACGGCTGGCTTCTAGCGTCCGCACGGACTGCTCTAGAAAGGCCACCCGAGCCAGCAGATAGACATAGGGATAGAGCACCAGAGTCAGCATGATAATGGCCCCACCCAGTGAGCGAATATTAGGGAACCAATAATCCCTTACGCTCCAACCAAACAGCTGCCGTAGCCCTGTTTGCACGGGGCCTGCAATCTCTAGCCAATCAGTGTAGGTGTAGGCAAGCACGTAGGCCGGTGCCGCTAGGGGCAACAGCAAGGCCCACTCAAACAACCGACTGCCTGGAAACCGACACAGGGTCACCAGCCAAGCAGTACCTACACCGATTAGCAGGACCCCCGAGCCAACGCCCAGCATTAACCATAGGGAGTTGAGCAGGTATCGCGGCAAAACTGTTGCGGCTAAATGCTGCCAGACCTCAGTGGCAGGCACCAAAATACTGCCTAATACAAACAGAACGGGGGTTGCGATCAAGGCAGCAATTGCAATCACAATCACTGTCCAGCTATTCCAGCCCCAATTCCGGCCCCAGTTGCTACCTGTCCACTGAAGAAGCCCTTTTGGGGACCGCGATGCTGGTGGGGTTGCTTGATCTCGAACTAATTTCGCCATTGCTGCCTTTTCGCGCCCTTCCTTCGTCAAAATATCGTATGCCAGAGCTTCGCCCTCAGCTGCCAACCTACGACCTGTTCAAGCTAGGATTGCAAGTTGGTCTTGGCAGATCTTTCGCAGCTCTATATAGAGTTCGGGGTTACTCTACGCTTAGAAATTATCTCAGCAGGTGTGATCAATGGGTTGGTCTTGGGGTTGGTCTTGGGGACAATCATTTTTGGCAGCCCTTCCCAGTAGCGGTGAGAAAGGAACGGTTTCTGAATTAGTTATTGTTCTGATTATTTTGCTGCTGGTAGCAACAGGGGTTGCGCTGCTCTCAAAGCAATTTCGGATTCCTTATATTACGGGTCTAGTCTTAGCCGGCTTGGCCATTACTGAGCTTTTGCCCCATCGTATTGACCTGGATTCTTCACTCATTTTCAATCTTTTTTTACCGATTCTGCTATTCGAAGCGGCGATTAATACCGACATCAGTCGCTTGCGCAGCACAATCAAACCGATTGCGCTCTTGTCTGGGCCAGGCTTTTTGCTCTGTGCTGGCGTCACTTCACTACTGCTCAAACTAGGCTTAGATCTAGCCTGGGTGCCTACTTTGCTGCTAGGGGTGATTTTATCAACTACAGACACAGCGCTGGTTATTGCTGTATTCAAAGAGGTTTCAGCCTCACCACGCTTAACCACGCTGGTGGAGGGTGAAAGCCTCGTCAATGACGATGTAGCCCTGGTTTTATTTGGTCTGATTTTGATTGCCTATACTACGGGTTCGTTAACACCTCTAGATGCGATTCAGGAGTTTTTAGTTGTCATTGTGGGCGGCACCCTGGTGGGACTCGCCTGGGGCTATTTGAGTGCTGGATTGTTTACTCAAGCGGATGATCCACTCAGTGGCATTCTGCTGACTGTTGCGGTTGCGCTGGGTGCCTTCCAAATCGGGCAATTTTTGGAAGTATCTGGGGTTGTGGCGGTGGTAGTTGCGGGTCTAATCGTAGGCAACTTTGGGCTCTCGCGTAGCACTTCGGCTTCGTCTTTAGTGACCTTATATAGTTTTTGGGAATACGCCCGGTTCGGGGTCAATACCTTTATTTTTTTGCTAATTGGCTTAGAGATTAACCTGATTAGTCTCTGGCAAACTTTACCCGGGGTGCTGCTAGCCCTCATCGCCTATCAGATTGGACGAGCAATCTCGGTCTATCCACTCTTAACACTGGCTCGCTGGCTCGATCGTCCTATTCCAATGAGTTGGCGACATGTTCTTTTTTTCAGCAACATCAAAGGTTCTCTAGCAACAGCCTTGGCCTTGAGTTTGCCAGCGAATCTACCCGAACGGGAGCAATTGATCGCCATCGTATTTGGTGTTGTTTTGATATCTCTAGTCGGACAGGGCTCAAGCTTAGCCTGGTTCTTACGACGTCTAAACATCTCCCATCGCTCTGGAGCGCGTCAACAAATCGAAGAGCTACAGGCTCAGCTGATGACGGCTAAAGCCGCTCAGGATGAGTTAGATAGCCTCTTGAAGTCAGGCGTTTTGCCCAAAGCGATCTATGAAGAGATGCGAGCTACGTATCAGGTGCGAGTCGCTGCTTCTGAGAAACACTTGCGCGATATCTACAACCAGCGACCGGAACAATCACCCACCTTTCAAGGCGATCGCACTGGGCTAGATGCCATTCGTCGTCGCCTACTGCTAGCAGAAAAGGGAATTCTTAATGACGCTTTGCGCAAAGGTATTTTGTCTGAGGAAGTGGTGCAAGAGCGCGTCAACATTCTCAACCAACAACTTCTGAAGCTGGAAGATGATTAGGTTCTAAACCCAAAAAATCGATCATACGGTGCAGCAATGAAGGCTTGGTTACGACCAGGATCGTTGAGCCAGCCTCCAATACAGTTTGACCATTAGGAATGACTAAGTCAGCATGGGGATGATCTTGATAGCCAATAATTAGAGAGCCCGTTGGAAAACGTGGATCTTGAGCCACTTGCGCGACTGTGCGTCCGGCAACATAACACTCTCCAGGCACAGGCAACTTGAGAACTTCGACCTGACCCTGCTCAAAGTGCATCATCGATTGCACCTGGGGATATTCAATCGCATTCACCATCGTGGTCACCGCCAAATCGATCGTGCTGACCACGTGATGGGCCCCAGCAATGCGGTAAGGTTCTTCAAAATCACGATGGCGCATGCGGGTCACAATATGCAAGACACCATAATGTTTTGCCAGCGTCACCATCGCTAGATTCAACGCATCACTACGCAGCACTGCCGCCACAGCATCGGCTTTGCGAATGCCAGCTTCAAAAAGCACATCCGTACTAACGGCACTGCCTTCAAAGGCCATCGCTCCAACTTGCTCTCGTGCATAGCGACAGGCCGTGGGATCAACATCAATCACGGCAACAGTGTGACCTAAGTCCACCAATTGTTGTGCTAGATTCAGCCCGACCATTCCGGCTCCGCCAACTAGAACATACATGGCTATTCCCCTTGCTTACGAGTTCACCCTCCCATCATCCAATAGGCACCAGCAACTGTCACTGCTCGCCACACTAAACCTATGCAGAGGCTTAGACCAGAACTAATCGAACTCAGCCCAACTACATCTCGCCGCAACTACATCTCATCGCAACTACACATCAAACACCAGCCTGCGAACCAGACGCTTAAATTCTGCGTGCGAAAATTGTGAGGCTGTGAATTTGCAATCCTACCTTCGTCTCTTGCCAAACTACACGCCTCTCGAATTCAAATATCGTCAAATTCAGCAGCAGTTGATCTTGGGCGTTTTGGCGCTAGGCGGCGTGGTGTTCCTAGGTACTGCTGGCTATTGCTTGATCGAGGGTTGGTCTCTGCTCGATGCCCTGTATATGACGGTGATCACACTAGCTAGCGTTGGCTTTATGGAGGTCCATCCCCTAACAAGTGCTGGCCGACTTTTCACAATCGGCCTGATTTTGATGGGCGTAATTAGCATTGGCTACATCGTCAATCGGTTCACAGAAGCAGTGATTCAAGGCTACTTTCAAGAAGGGATCCGGCTGAGGGAGCAGCGACGTCTTATGGAATCACTCAGCAGTCACTATATCGTCTGTGGCTTTGGTCGCACTGGCCGTCAGGTTTGCCTAGAATTCGAGGCGGAGGGGGTGCCATTTCTAGTCATCGAATCAATTCCTGATCTGGTGCGTGGCGCGCGGCAATTGGGCTACACCGCTTTGGAAGGCGACGCGACTCTCGATCAAACTTTAGAAGAAGCCCGTATCCATCAGGCCACTTGCATTGTTTGCACCCTGCCGTCTGATGCTGACAACCTCTACGTCACTCTATCAGCCAAAAACCTCAATCCAGAGGTTCGCAGAATCGCTCGGGCTAACTCACCAGAAGCGCTAAAAAAGCTCAAGCAGGGCGGTGCTGATGCGGTCATTTCACCCTACATCACTGGGGGACGGCGCATGGCTGCTGCTGCCCTACGGCCTCAAGTCATGGACTTCATCGACGGGGTGATCTCCAGTAGCAATCGCGCCTTCTATATTGAGGAGTTTCTGGTCGATACAGCGACCTGTCCTGTGGTGGGTCAGACACTCCAGCAAACCGAGTTGCGCTCCCGCACCGGCGCTCTAGTTCTAGCGATTCGGCGAGCCGATGGAACCCTGCTCACCGGCCCAACTGCTGATGCTCAGCTTGCCAATGGCGATCTCCTAATTTGCATGGGGACTGCCGAACAATTGCGTGCTCTCAACAACATTCTCAGCCCCGTCACCTCCTCACCTCGCGTTCCCAAGAAAAAAGCTCGGTGGGTGGAGTAGGCATGACATTAGGCACTTAGTCAGACCCTTCGTGCCTTGCAGCTAGCTTTCGGATGGGTGATGGCCGTTGCGATGGGAATTGCTGAGGTGGATCCTTGCTCCCATCCACTGCAACTTCTCACGCAGAGTTTGGTAGTAGGAATAGTTCTGGCGTAGCACCACGAACTGCGCCTCATGCTTAGACATACGGATATCAACCCGTTGACCAGGCCAGACTGAGGTTGCTAACACACCATCTGCCCACAACTTAGTCATTAACTCCTGATCCGCTAGAGGCCAGACCGTGACTACGACGCCAGGCGGCAGCACAATCGAGCGGCTGGACAGGCTCAAGGGACAGATTGGTGTCACTGTAATCGCATTGAGACCAGGCGAGACAATCGGACCATTGGCAGCCACAGTGTAGGAGGTTGAGCCAGTGGGGGTCGAGACAATCAAGCCATCTCCTTGATACTGATCCACCACCTCGCCGTCGATCTCCATTTCCAAAATTGAACTGGGCAGCCGATCTACCGAAGCAGGCTTGACCACCATTTCGTTCAAACACAAGAAGGTGTCACTGGTCGGCTTGGCCAAGCGGTTGTCCGAGTCGAAGACCTCAGCCTCCAACATCATGCGCCGCTGGATAGCGTAGCGATCTGCGAGTAACCGATCCCAAACCGCCTCAGTATCGCTGCATTCTTCTGAGGACTCGGTCAAAAAACCCAGGTGTCCGCCAGCATTAATCGCCAAAATCGGCACATTGTGAGGAGCCAAATGACGGGCTGCTGCCAAACTTGAGCCATCCCCACCCAACACCACCGCCAGGTCAATGGGTTGACCCGCGGATTCTAGAAACACTGGATAAGGATTGTCGCGGGGACCACTCGGTCCCATCAAGATGCGACAACCCCGGTCTTGGAGCTGGCGGGCGCACTGGTCCGCCCAGCGGCGACTAGTGGCATCGCCCGCTTTGTAGACCACAAGCGCAAAAGATAGCTGCATGGGAGGTGCCGAAATTGCTGTACCTAAATCTTAAGAAGTCAGCGTATTTAGCCAACTCGAAAACTCAAACATTGCAAACTGGCAAGCTGTGGTTCATCATGGCTCTAAGCTTTTCATGATCAGGGATTTGCATAATTCCAGCATCATTGAATAAAGACCAGAAGCCTAAGAGTCCAGAGCAATTATGAGTCAGGCTGACCCAGAAGCGAACCAATGGTCCTCCTTTGAGCTGGTCCCCTTAGAGGCAAGCTCAGGAGCGGTAGCGCCAGAGCTGGTTCAACCTGCTGGGGAAAAGTCACTGGTTAGCATTCGTCCGCTCAACGCCGATGCTGCCGAGCTTGAGGCGCACACTTTCGAATTGCAACAGCGTAACCAGGAGTTAGCCGCAGCCCTGGCCGAGGCGCAAGCCCGCCTGCAGCAGCAACAACAGCACCATGAAGCGATGGTCGGCTCAGAGCGACAGTTGTTGCAGCAGGTGTCTCAACTCAACCACGACCTGGAGCAAAATCAACAGGCGTTCCATCGAATCAAGATTCTAAACCAGTCGCTGAGTGACCAACTCCGAACTGCCCAAGAACGAATCTCAGAGCTAGAGAATCAATACGCGCAGGCACAGCAGTATCTCAGCGAGCAAACCCACTCGCTGCACCAGTATGAACTGACCTGCCAGGACTTGCAGAGTCGCTTACAACGTCAGCAGCGTCATACCTTACAGTTCAAAGCTGCGCTGGAGCGCTGTTTAGAAGTGCCGGGTAGTCCTGTCGCCCAGGCGTCATTGACACCAGGCGCTCAGCCAATTCAGCCCTGGTCTACAGTCGATAGCCCTAATTTGGATCCTCGTCTCCTAGAGATGAAAGAGGCTGTTAGTACTGTCAGTTCCCTCTCAAGTGAGCCTGAGCCACTACTACCATTTCCTCAGGCCCTGCCTCAGCCGTTTAAAGAGACAGCAGGTCAGGCTCGGCCAGTAGTTCAACCAGTAGTTCGGCCAGTAGAGCCAACCCCTGAACCCGGATTTTCTAAGTCAAGGCAACCCGAATCACGGAAACTTGACTCATGGCAACCTAAGACAACGCAACCTGAATTAAGGCAACCCCTTGACACAGGTAGAAAACCAGAGCCAGTAGCCTCTAGTCCAAACACGCCTAGTCCAAATGTGCGATCCGATGCGAGATCTGATCCAGGCAATGCCTCACCAGCCAACCCACCAGCCAACCTGGAAGACACCGCAAACGCTCCATCGCCCTTGATTTACCCTGAGCGTCGGCAACGGGGTCTGAAATCCCTGGCGGCTGTTGACCTGCCCAGCTTTCCGCGGTATCAGAAGCCTGAACCCCAGTAGGGACGCCCTAGCCTCGCTTCTACCATCACCGCTACTGCGCTAGCCAGGCAATCGCTTCGCGGATCCAATCCTCCACGTTGGCATTTTTAGACAACGTTGTTTTGCGGCCTACTGCTTGCAGAGCTTGCACGACCTCAGTGCTGGTGTAGCCTAGGGCTAACAGGGTCATTTCGACATCAGCCTGGATATTGTCAGCAGGGGCACCACTGGGGGCAGTGGTCAAGCCTGCCGCATTACGCCACTCGGCTAGCTTGGCCTTCAGTTCTAGAGCCAAACGCTGAGCAGTTTTGGTTCCCACCCCCGGGGTGCGGGTGAGCAAACGAATATTCTCACTGACGATCGCTTGAATGAGATCCTGAAGCCCCAGAGTGTCGAGCAAGGCCAGAGCCAGTTGCGCCCCAACCCCACTGACGCTGATTAGTTGACGAAAGACATCCCGCTCAGCAGCAGTCCCAAAGCCATAGAGCACCATTTGGTCTTCACGGACCTGGAGGTGGGTAAACACTTGCACAACCTCGCCCACCCCTGGTAACTGGCGCAGCAACCGAGGGGCAACCTGGAGGTCGTAGCCGACTTGATGAACATCCAGGGTGACAGTGGCACGGTTACCATTGGCAACCGCACTGCTCAGACTGCCTTTTAGATAGCCAATCATCCTGCGTCACGCTTGCGCTGGACGACCTAGCTTCCAGCTCAGGCTGGAGACCCAGTTGGTCAAAACATGCGCCACAATGGGCACCAACAGGTTGTGCGTCAGGATGGCGCTCCAGCCTAGGCCCAAACCCACTATGGTTGCCCAAACCACGTAGGGCCACTGCTTAGGGTCACTCAGGTGCAAGATGCCAAAGCAAACACTGGTTACCACCAGTCCTGCTGGCGTCAGGCCCAGTTCTGCGAGCATCACCCCGCGGAAGAGTAGCTCTTCACTCATGCCGGGCAATAGCCCTAACCAGAGCATGTCTGGCAGTAGCAATGGCGATAGCACCAGGTGTAGGTAGTAATCGGCTGAGTCCCGATAGCCAGGCCAGATCCTATAGACACCAGCACTGGCAGCCGTAATCAATAGTCCCAACAACACGCCATTAAGCAGGGCGCTCCACTCCCAGCGGACCGGCAGCATCTGAACCGGCACAAAAAAGGCCCACAGCTTTGCGACTAGCAGCAATACCAGAGCGGTCACGCCCATGGCAATTAAAACTTGCTGCCGAGTCAGGGGCAATTCTGGGGAGTCATCTGGAAGGTTCTGAGTCAAGGTTTTACAACCGCGTTGGTCGGCGACTATGCAATGAATGATATTCCATAAGCTGCTTTTGAACTGGGCAGCTTACACACCCTTTAGGATTGACTGAGCACTCTTCAGGCCTGAGGGGCTGAGGCCGGAGACTCTTGAGAGTTCGTCTTGTTCACCTCAAGGACCTATCGAGCTGATATATCGAGCTGATATACAGACTCGCAACTAGACCCTTATACAGCGCTTACCAGAGCAGGAACAGCAAACAGAGATCAAAGATACCAAAAAATCAACGGGTAGCAAGCAAGTCCTTTACCGGATACTGCCTGTAGGCTCACTCTTTGGCCTTACTATCTGGCTTAGTTATCTGGTCTCACTCTTTAAGGCGGGAATATTCGGACTTGATATCTGGAGTTGGAATTGGAATTGCAATAGTTCAGTTTGCCGCAACTTGCCTCAAGCGCTAGCTCAAAGCGTCCCAAGCTGTGCCTCCAAACCTATGCGCCAACTTGTGCGATGGATGAGACTAAGGGCTGAAGATGAGTTAATTCAGGGCACAGGCTTGTAGGCTCTACACCAGCCCGGTGAGCAACCAGCACCCCCAAAGCTTCCAAGTAGGATTGGACCTTGATGGCGCGAATACCCAGCGCTTCGGGTGGCACCTGCAAAGCAGTTTTATTATCGGATACTGCGATCACTCGTAGATTTGGCCGGTTAGCTAGAGCCAGTAGCGCCCCACCCCCACAGGCACTCCAGGGGGTCAAAATTGCATCAACCTCACTGGCTTGTACATCGCCAGGTTCTGGCAGCCCAGACCCGAACTGGGGGGCTCGGCTCAGGCCCACGAGAACACAGGGCAGAAAGGTGTAGCCTAACTCCTCAGCGGCGGCACGGGGCGATACAGCCGGATCCAGAGGCAAAGGTGTGAGAGCGGGAGCATGGGCACAAGGAACTTGAAATTCGCGCACCACCAAGTGCGAAATGACTGCTTCTGCCCCAGCTAAACCATCTGTTCCCTGACCGTAGCGGTACTGTTGCAGGGCTACACTGTCCGCATCATCAGGAAAGCGCGCTACCACCGCGATGGCCTGCGCCCCAGCCAGCCGGATCAACTGCTCTGCCGCTCGCAGCAAACTGTCGGGTTGCTCGATTGTGCCCCAACTTGCTCCCTGCTCACTGGTTCGCAGGCTCACCCCTAGGGGCTGGTCAGTAATCACATAATCAGCAATATTCAGGCCCAAAGTTGCACGAGCCGCATTCATGACTTGCAAATGACGCAGCTGTAACTCAGGCTCAATCGCTTGGTCAAAGATGACGCCAATGCGGTTCTGATGTACCGGACGCAAAGTCCAACGTCCCGCCGCAAACTGGTCCAAACCATAGCCTTCTACGTAGAGGGCATTGGGCATTGGCCAGTAGAGCTGAGCGCCATTCAGCACATTAGGATGCGTAATCAGGCGATCGGCCACCTGAGCGATCGCCCGCGCTACGGGTAAAGCATCTCCTGCATAGCCTCCCACGGCGGCACCAATACCGGTGGGAACCAGCAGCAGAACGGTGTAAGGCCGTTGAATCAAGGGCTCAATGACTGAAACGAAAGCTAGAACTGAAACTCAACGCTGACTGAAGCCTAGAGGCAGTTAACGCTGGGAGGTTTGTACTTCAACCTGAGTCACAATTGCCTCAACCACAGCTTTTTGCCGAGGCACATCAACATCAGTTACTGCCCAGCGCAGGGGGGTACCCTGTTGTTGCAGTTCAGCTTCAATCGCACGATACATTTCAGCAGGACAGCTTTGCAGATCGATCTCAGCAGTGATGAAGTGTGTGGTCATAAAACCTTAAGGAGTTCAACATAGATTGCGATCGGCGCAGAGCCTGCAACCTCTACCTTGCACCATACCGCATCGGCAACTGTTCCAGCCTCTCTCAGGGGTTGATTTAAGGCTAGTTTAGCCGAGCGGCTAGGGACCAAACAGGGCTAAGCCTTCATCTCTTAGCAGCCCTTGAGTGATTTTGATTGGGGCAAATCCCCGGGCAATCACTTCAGCACAGGGAATATCAATCTGATTTTGACCACATTCAACCAGCTCGTGAATCGAGACACTGAAGACAATCTCAGTAATGCCCGCCCAAACACAAGCACTGGCGCACATCGGACAGGGCTCACCCGTGGTGTAGAGGGTGTATCCCGCTAGCGAAGCGCTTTGCAGTTGTCGGCTGAGTTTACGAATGACATTCACTTCAGCGTGGGCTGAGGGATCATGGTCTCGTCGGCCCGTGTTGTGGGCTTTGGCGACGATTTCATGGTTTTTCACTAAAACTGCACCGTAGGGGTAGTCCCCTTGCTTGGCCTCGGCCAAGGCGACCCTCATGAAGTCTTCAGGACTCATCGCTGTTTAAGTGAAGTTGTCAATGTTAGCTAGACCCATGAACCAGAGCTAGAGCTTGGTAGGGACAAATTCAGCCAGAAGCCCCAACTTGGAGCCTGTCCGCCAAACCTAAATCCCTACCTCGACTCGTTCAGGTAATCTTCGGGACTTTGGACTTGAGGTTTTGAGGCTTGAGCGCTTGGATCTGGAGCCTACAGTTTGGCAAGCACTGCACGAGCGGCCTCCAAAGTACGCTCGACATCCTCATCAGTGTGAGCCAGCGAGGTGAATCCCGCCTCAAACTGGGAGGGAGCGAGGTAGATCCCCTGCTCCAACATGCCCCGATGAAAGCGGCTGAACTTAGCTAGATCGCAGCGTTTGGCATCCTCGTAGCTGTGGACTGGCCCCTCAGTGAAGAATAGGCCAAACATCGCGCCGAGTTGACCGCCGCAGGCAGCATGTCCAGTTTCATGGGCTACTTGCACGAGGCCATCGGCCAGCTTCTTGGTGATCTTCTCTAGCTGCTCGTAGGTGCCAGGGCGATTGAGAATCTCTAGGGTTTTGATGCCCGCAGTCATGGCAAGAGGATTACCCGATAGCGTGCCTGCTTGGTACATGGGACCAGCAGGCGCCACCATTTCCATGATGTCGCGACGTCCACCATAGGCACCCACGGGTAAACCACCCCCGATGATCTTGCCCAAAGTAGTCAGATCGGGCGTGATGCCAAAGCGTTGTTGGGCACCGCCATAGGCTAGACGGAAGCCCGTCATCACTTCATCAAAAACCAGCAGCGCGTTGTGCTCACGGGTGAGTTCACGCAGACCGGCCAAGAAGCCAGCCTCAGGCACAATAAAGCCTGCGTTGCCGACCACAGGTTCTAGAATGACACCCGCGATCTCGTTCGGGTTTTGCTCAAACAGCGCTTTCACTGCTTCCAAATCGTTGTAGGTCGCGGTGAGTGTGTTGGCTGTTGTGGTTTTGGGTACGCCCGGGGAGTCAGGCAGTCCCAGCGTCGCCACCCCTGAACCAGCCTGTACCAGGAACATGTCGGCATGACCGTGATAGCAGCCCGAGAACTTGATGATTTTGTCTCGGCCTGTAAAAGCTCGCATCAGCCGCAACACTGACATGCAAGCTTCAGTTCCTGAGTTAACGAAGCGCACCATTTCGATACTGGGCACTGCCTCGATCACCATCCGCGCCAAGATATTCTCTTGCAGGCAGGGAGCGCCAAAACTGGTGCCCTTATCTAAGGCTTGGTGCAAGGCTCCCAGCACTTCCGGATGAGCATGCCCGACAATGGCTGGTCCCCAAGTGCCGACGTAGTCGATGTATTGATTCCCGTCAACGTCGTAGGCGTAGGCACCCTTAACATGATCAAAAACAATGGGTTGTCCACCCACTGATTTGAAGGCGCGGACCGGCGAACTCACGCCACCCGGCATTAGATCGCGAGCGGCCCCAAAAATTTCTTCTGATCGAACGGTTCTAAAAGCACTACTAACCATGCGCGGCTCCTAGTCTGTTGCCGATCTAGCCTACCGCAGGCAGCTGTGAGATGACGGCTTGACCAGGGGTTGACCTGTAGCATGAGCGCCGATACTTCGGCAATCACTGAGGGCACTCTCGATTAAAGAGTTCCTCAGGCTTCTGTGAAGTTTTCCTAGGAGAAAGCTTTGATCAGAGGATTGACGCACGAGAGCTGCCGAACGCCAAGGGCCTAAAGCAGGAGTGGGATGCAAGTACGCTAGGGACAACTACCGTTATGAAAGCTCTACTGCCCGCTAAGGCTGCAAGATATCAAGCTGCACAGAGGGCGAATAGACAGCTCTTCGGCAAGATAGCAGGCATGTTTAGTTTGGCCTCAGCTCTGCTAGTTGCCATTGGGGCCATCTCGTATCAGAGCACGATTCAACTTGTTGAGAGCTCTGCCCAAATAGAACAAACTCTCCAGACGATTGAGGGTCTTGAAAGCCTCCTCTCAGAGATGAAGGATGCAGAGACGGGACAGCGGGGATATGTTCTCACCGGCACAGAGAGCTATCTAGAGCCCTACAACACTGCAACTCAAAACGTTAAAAAGCAAGTTAGTAAGCTTCAACAAGCTCTCGGATCTGAGCCCAGACAGAAGCAGCAGCTCGATCAAATTGAGACGCTGATTTCACAAAAGCTTGACATTGTTCAAGAGACGATTAAGCTACGTAGGGATGAAAATTTCGAGTCTGCTTTGCAGGTCATTAGAACAAACAGAGGCAAGCTAATCATGGATAACATCCGTGTTTTAGTCGGCGAAGCTAAGGCTGAGCAGAATGAGAAGCTGAGACAACTTCAACAGCGAGACCGGCAAGCAAAAGCCAATGCCAGGAGGACAATTTTTATATTTTCAACGGCGATATTTTTGAGTTCTATCATTATCGTTGTTGCCTACTACCTGATCTATCGTGAGATCATCGAGCGTAAGCGAACCGAAGAGATGCTAGCGCAAGAGCGTGATTTCATTGCCACTATCCTAGATACGGTTGGCGCTTTAGTTGTGATCCTCAACCCTCAGGGACAAATCGTCCGCTTCAACCAAACTTTTGGGCAAATCATTCAGTATTCAGCTTCTGAGATGCAGGGGAAGCATTTCTGGCATTTGTTCTCAATTCCTGAGGAAGTTGAGCTGGTACGAACCAACTTCGAGCAGCTTTTGCAGGGAGAGCATTTGGCGCAACATGAGAACTATTTGGTGCCGAAGGGTGGCAAACGCCGCTTGATCACCTGGTCTAACACTGCACTACTGAATCCAAAAGGGTCTGTAGACTATGTTATTTATACAGGTATCGATATTACAGAGCGGGATTGGATAGAGGCAGAAATTCGACTGCTACAAGTGATTACCCAGGCCATCACTGAATCGGAAAATTTTCCTTCGGCACTTTTGGTGGCGCTCTCACAAGTCTGTGAAGCAACGGGCTGGAATTACGGCGAAACCTGGCTGCCGCATTCGGATGGCACGACCCTAACCTGTGGTCAAACCTGGTGTAACAATGTCTACGGCCAGAGCAAGGCTTCTGGAGACGCGCTAGAGCAATTTAGACAAATGAGCCAGGGGTACAGTTTTGTTCCCGACCAAGGCCTGCCCGGACGAGTCTGGAGTTCCAAGCAACCTGAGTGGATCCAGGATGTTTCAATCCTGCCTGAGGCCCTGTTTATACGGTCCCAAAGTGCGAAAGAATCAGGTCTCAAAGCTGGCTTAGGCGTACCAATCTTAGCCGGTTCTGAAGTACTGGCTATTTTGGTGTTTTTTATGTTTGATTCTCAACCTGAGGACAAACGACTAGTTGAGCTAGTTTCGACCGTTGCTACGCAACTCGGCTCGGTGATTCAGCGTAAGCGAGCGGAAGAGGCTTTACGCCAGAGCGAAGCGCGACTTCAGGCTATTCTAGACAATTCAACAGCTGTGATGTATGTCAAGGATATTCAGGGTCGCTTTACCCTAGTGAATCGCTGCTTCGAAACGCTGTTTCACATCGATCGAGAAACAGTCAAAGGCAAAACTGATTACGATATTTTTCCTTCAGAAATTGCTGATGTATTTCGTAGTAACGATCAACAAGTTCTGTCTGCTAAAGCCCCTCTGCAGTGGGAAGAAGTAGCTCCCCATGATGATGGTTTACACACCTACCTCTCCAGCAAATTTCCACTCTGTGATGCGACGGGGGCTCCCTATGCCGTGTGTGGTATCTCCGCCGATATTACCGAACGCAAGCAGATGGAACAGGCGCTCCAACAGGCCAATGAAAAACTCACAGGTTGGGTCAGTGAACTAGAACTACATAATCGTGAGATCAGCTTGTTGGGTCAAATGAATGAGCTGCTTCAGGCTTGCCTCAGTACAGAGGAAGCTTACGGAGCGATCTCCCGACTGGTTCAGCCCTTGTTTCCAGGGTCGTCGGGTGCAGTATTTACGATTAGTGCTTCTAAAAGGCTGGTTGAAGCAGCTTCAACCTGGGGATCAGCATTACTAAGCCAAAAGCTATTTGCCCCTAATGAATGTTGGGCGCTGAGACGAGGCCGCAGCCACGTGGTCGCTGCTCCTCAGGGTAGTCCGTGTTGCCAGCACCTCCATTCCTCAGATAACCCGCCCTCGGATAATGCTGAGAGTATTTGCGTACCGATGATGGCCCGTGGCGAGGCACTGGGGCTCCTGTACTTGAATTCAGCGACAGGTGGACAGCTCACAATAGGTCAGCAACGGCTAGCCGTGACGGTTGCTGAACAAATTGCCCTAGCCCTAGCCAATCTGAAACTACACGAAACCTTACAGCATCAAAGTATTCGAGACCCGCTCACCGGCCTATTCAATCGGCGCTACATGGAAGAGTCCCTAGAGCGCGAGTTGCACCGCTCCCAACGCAAGCAGCAACCCGTCGGCATCATTATGCTGGACGTGGATAACTTTAAGCGCTTTAACGACACCTACGGTCATGAAGCGGGCGATGAAGTGCTGCGGGAACTCGGTCTATTCCTGCGCAAATACACGCGTGGTTCCGACATTGCCTGCCGCTACGGCGGTGAGGAGTTAACCCTGATTTTGCCCGAAGCTTGCCTGGAGACAACACGGGAACGAGCCGAGCAGTTGCGTGAGGGCATCAAGCACCTACATGTGCAACACCGTCGCCAAGTGTTGGGGGTCGTTACGCTCTCGTTGGGCGTGGCTGTGGTGCCGGACCACGGCTTGAGCAGTGAGGCAGTGCTTCAGGCCGCAGACGCCGCGCTCTATCGAGCTAAAGCCCTTGGACGAGATCGGGTGGTAATCGCCGAGTCCATACCAGTTGCGCCTTGATCTGCCCCAGACCTCGATCATTCTAGAGACTAGAAGCCTAGCTCCCGCTTTAGTAATTCGATTGAGCGCTCGTCGATATAGTTCTTGGCAGGTAGGATCTCAGGTGGACGGATGCGATCATGGCGCGCATCTGCCACAGCTGTTTTCACCGTTTCATAGCTGGCGGGGTCACAAATAATCAAGTCAGCACTGCGGGCAATAGCCCGGATTTTTTGGCTATCGTCCAGGTTGGCAGTTACCACCAGCAGGTCATCGCCGCGAACGCTATGCAGAATCACTTCAGCAGCGCGCAAGATACCACTGCTCAGGCAGACCATGCCCAGGTAGCTGTTGGGTGGCAGGGCGCGAGCGCGTTTGAGCTCGGGGGCGTAATCATGGATATCGACCGCAAACACGCGAACGGCATAGGGTGAAGCCAGTTTCTGCACGGAACCTAGAAAATAACGGCTGGTAACCACAGTGCCAGCGCGAGTTTTCTGCTGCAAGACTTGGACTAACTCTTCGAGGGGCACCAACTGGATTGGCAGATCCAGGGACTTCTGAAGCTCCTGGGCCATGAGATCGCCAGTACCAATATCGCTAGTCGGCGCACAAACTAAGACTTGAGCACTACAGCGCAGGCGCCAGTCAATCTCAGCCAGGAAGAGCTCACGCGCTTGGTTGAGCGTGCACCCTTGCGCCAGCAGTTGATCGAGGCTAGCTTGCACTGTCTTGTAAGCGTTAGGGTTATCCAGCAGGTAGCGCTGGTCAGTAGAGCCAGGGCTAGGGGTATTGTCCTGGCTGCGCACATAGATGCCTGAGCCAGCGCGCGCTTCGACCAAGCCTTGCTCTTCGAGCTGATGATAGACCTTGCTGATGGTGTTGCGATGCAAGCCCGTGCGCATTGCGAGATCACGAGTGCTGGGCAGTCGATGTCCGGGTGGAAACTGCCGTGATGCAATGGCAAAAGAAATTTGATTGAACAGCTGGGTCGAGGCAGGTATCTCGCTGTCAGCCTGGATATGAAATTGAACCATTGCCTATCCTCAAAGCTCTGCTACTAACCTGGTGGTCGCAGCAGGCTCAAATCGAAGCCTGAACTATCTTATTCATAGCCGATTTGCCTGCATCTATGTGCCAGTCTCGCGATTGGCTCACTGGCATAGCACGTTAGCTGGGCTTAGATTGCCCAAGACTGATCTCCGAGACCCAACGCAATTGAGCAGATTTCCTCCCGCGCCAAGCGTTTAGGCTGAATCAGTTTTGGAAGTGGCTCACTGCCCCGCTAAATCCTCATTATTGGAAGACATATTCCTGGAACGGCCTATTTGCAAACCAGGAATTCACGGATGACCACCTATCCCCACCTGCCGCTCACCACGCCTGCTACTGCTAGTAGCACGAGCAATGATGTCACGGCTCCGCCACGTCACGCCCGTCTTGGGGTGCGCCAGCGACTGCTGGGTCTAGGGATTCGCGCCTTGGGTCCCTTAAGTCAGGGGATGCGTATTGGTCTGAGACATGGCTTTGAGTCAGGAAGTTCCCTTGACTACGTGTACGACAACCAGGCGCAAGGTCGGCTGGGCATTGGCAAAGTGCTCGATCGGGCCTATCTCAATCAAACAGGCTGGCGTTCGATCCGCGAGCGCAAAGCAACCTTAAAAGACACATTGCGGGCGCTGGTTGCTTTGCGCTCAGAGCCATTGGTGATTCTGGATATTGCTGCTGGTGGTGGACGCTACCTGTTGGAGTTTTTAGCTGAGTGTCCCGCAGCGCCAGTACAGGTCATCGCTCAAGATCTCGCACCTGCGGGTCTAGAGCGCGGTCAAGCACGCGCTACCCAATTGGGTGTCACAGGGCGAGTACGGTTTCAGACGGGGGACGCGTTCAGCCTCAAAAATCTGCTCAGTATCGAGCCGCGCCCTCAAGTTGTGATCGCCTCTGGCCTGTACGAGATCTTTCTGGATGACCTGCTGATCCAAACCTCGATGAACCAGATTTTCGAGCTTCTGACAGCGGGCGACCTGTTCATCTTTACTAATCAACCCCACCATCCTCAACTCGACGATATTGCTGCACTCCCCAATCGCTTCGGTCAGCCCTGGCAAATGAAGCTGCGCCCTACAGCCCAAATGGAAGGCTGGGCCAGAACTGCCGGATTTGAAATTGTCAGCAGCCGTCCTGCGGACCAAGCGGGCCTGTTCACTCTGACGATTGCTCGCAAGCCATGAACGGTATCTATGCGCTCAAACCAGCCTTCCGCAATGCCCTACGCCCACTCCTGAAGCTGCTCTGGCCGGTTCATCCCGATGTTTTGACTTGGTCAGCGATTGGCCTGTCTGGCCTTCTGGGATTGGCTCTGCACTGGGGGCAGAGCTGGCTGCTAGCCGTGCCCCTGTTGGCTCTACTGCGCACCGTGCTTAATGCTCTCGACGGTTTGCTAGCAGTGGAAACTGGCAAAGCCCGACCTGCTGGAGAAGTGATAAACGAGCTGGGCGATCGAGTTTCAGATTTACTGGTTCTGAGTGGCTTGTGGCGCTGGGTTGACCCCTGGTTGTGGGCTAGCGTGACAGTCACCGTACTGTTGGTAAGCTACATCGGCATTTTGGGCAAAGCCTTAGGTAAGGGACGGCAGTATTCTGGTCCCCTGGGCAAGGCGGATCGGCTACTTCTGATCTCGATCGGCGCATTGTTGAGCCTGTACTGGCCGCAAACCGTTGTCTTTCACTGGCTGCTACTGAGCTTTTTGCCTCTGGGTGTTTTTACAGGGGCCTTCCGTCTCTGGAGCGTGCTGCGATGAACGAGCTGTCTGGGAGTTGGGCTGATTTTACTGGAGGTTTTGCTGGGAGTCCTGCGGGGCTAACGCTGGCGCTAATTGCCGGTTTGATTCTCTTGGCTGGCGGCAGCATTGCCTTAAAGGAACACCTGAGTCAGGAAATTGACTCTGGCTTGCGTGCTCGCTTTGTGAGCTGGCTGTGGATGATACCTCTGGCGCTGGTGCCGGTGGGCGTAGGCGGCTGGCTGTGGGTGTTGGCGGTTGGGCTCCTGATCTTGGCAGCGCAACGGGAGTTCTTCAAGCTGGCTCGGCCGGATTGGAATGTCTGGCCAGTCAGCTTGACGGCCTGTGGCTTGAGCCTAACGACAGCATCATTATGGCCAGATGCCTTCACGCTGCTTCCTCTGGTGCTGATCGTCCTGCCTCTGATTGAGCGTCTGCTGAACCAAGAAAGTGACAACGCCCTACGCGATGCCTCAGTCACAGGGTTAGGACTGGTTCTAATCGGTTGGACCTTGGCCCATTTGATTCCATTGAGGGCGGAAGGCTGGGAGGGCGTCTTAGTCCTTCTGCTGGCAGTCGTTCTCAATGATGTGCTTGCCTACACTGGTGGGCGACTGCTGGGGCAGTACCCTCTGGCCCCCAGGATCAGCCCCAACAAAACATGGGAAGGCTTTCTCTGTGGGATAGCAGCATCGGTCACCGTGTTTGCAGCTCTAGGTTACCTGCTACCACAAATCCTCTGGCAGCGACTGCTGTTCGGTTTGCTCGTTGGATTAGCAGCACCGTTGGGAGACCTAAGTTTGTCACTTCTTAAGCGCGACCTGGCTGTGAAAGATACCGGATCTGTGATTCCTGGACATGGAGGGCTGTTGGATCGACTTGATTCCCTGATCTTGAGCGCTCCACTGTTCTTCTATCTGTTGTGCTGGATGGCAGGCTAGCGGACTATGACCGACTTTTATCCTCCTCGGCTCGATCCTCTCTTCGTGCGTCTCTGCCAGAGTGTCGCACCCTGGTTGGGGCACTGGCAGTACCGCATGGATTTGCAAGTGGATCAGGCTTGTCTGGATCGGCTGAATCATGTGCGCGATCACCGGCTGCTGCTCCTGCCCAATCACCCTACTTATCACGATTGGATTGCAGTCTTTCTGCTCTCAGCACGAGTGGGAGAAGTCTTTCACTATATGGCTGCTCACGAGCGTTTTAAGGGCTCCGAAGGCCGTTTTCTACAACGCATGGGAGCCTACTCGATCAAACGAGGGCTAGCAGATCGCACTAGTGTTGCCTACACGATGGAACTGCTGATGCAGCCTGCCTGTCGTTTAGTGATTTTTCCAGAAGGGGGCTGCTCATTTCAGAACGACACGGTGATGCCATTTCGAGCTGGAGCGGTACAGATCGCCCTGCAAGCTATGAGCAAACTGGTGAAACGGGGCGAACCTCTGCCTGATCTCTATACAGTGCCGATCAGCCTCAAATATCGCTACACCAGTGATATGGGTCAAGCAATTCATAACACACTAAGTCGATTGGAGCAGGCCCTTCAAATTACCCCTACTGGCTCAGAGTTTTACCTGCGCTTACGGGCGGTTGCGGAGCGGGTTATGGTGAGCTTTGAGTGCGATTATGACCTGCATTCTGTCGGTATTGAGCATCTTTCTTGGAACCAGCGGATCCCCCGGATCAAACAGCATGTACTGGAAGCCTGTGAACAAAAACTAGGCCTAGTTACCGCCGCTAACGAACCCATGCGCGAGCGCGTTTATAAACTGCAACATGTCTTAGAAGCAGAGGCCGAAACTCTGGGTGCACAGGATGCCTGGACCTATGAATCCATCCATAAAGCAGCGGCTCGCCTGCTCAATTTCGATGCCATTTATGATGGCTATGTTGCGGCGGCACCGACACCAGAACGTTTCTTAGACACGCTCGTCCGGCTAGAACGGGAGGTGTTTGCCATTGGTCAGCCAGTGCCGAAAGGTCATCGCAAGGTGATCATTCACATTGGCGAACCGATCAATCTCAAAGATCACTTTCAGCAGTATCAAAAAAATAAATCCAGCACGGTCAATGCAATCGTGCAGCAACTCCAGCAGACCGTGCAGCACAATTTAGAGGTTGGTTTAAAGGCCAATTGCTAAGTGAAACGCCTGTTTAGGCACTGCCTTTAAGAGTTCAAGAGTCCTTGAATTTTTAGCAGAACCAACCAGACATGATATGGTTGCTACGCAATTGGGACATGTCTGGGCAGTTGGCTGCTCCAGGGAGGCGATCGGTGCGCTTGCTAATTTGGCTGGATGTTCTAGTGCTGCTGGCCTGGGGTTTGGCATTGCTGCGTTTCTGGCTCATGGGTCGGTTACCCCTGTTTATCCACCCGAATTACATCCCTTTGGTGGTCGCGGCAGGATTGCTGCTTTTGGTGTTGAGCGGGATCCAGGGCTTGCGAACTTTGGCTTTAGTGCGCCTCCAAGCCCGGGAGATGCGGCACACAACGCTACTTCCGCCCCAGGTAGGCAGCGGCTTATTACTGAGCGTCGCCTTGATCGCGCTAGTCATGACACCGCGTCCATTCACTAGCGATACAGCCCTGCAACGGGGGGTCAGCGATACACTGAGCTTGACCAGACCTCAGCCACAGGCGTTCCGTATCAGCGTGGAGCCCAGCCAGCGCACCCTGCTCGATTGGATTCGCACTTTGAATGTCTACCCGGAACCTGACGCCTACACTGGACAAGCCGTTAAGGTTCAAGGCTTCGTTGTCTACGAACCGAATCAGCCCAACAATTACTTGACCATTTCTCGATTTGTGATCACCTGTTGCGCTGCCGATGCTTACCCCGTTGGTTTACCAGTCAAGCTAGCAGGTGATCGCAGCCAATACCCGAAGGATTCTTGGTTTGAGGTGACAGGCAACATGGTTACTGAGTCACTCAATCAACAACGGCAATTAGTCATTCAAGCGAGTGCTTTTACTCCCATTCCTGAGCCTGCTAATCCCTATATGTACTAGCAGATTTATACCAGAGCCCCTATTCAACTTTTGTCCAAGAAAGGTCCAAGGACTAAGACAATAGAAGCAACAAACTAGTTCAATTAAGCCAGAAAACAATCAAATTCAGGCATCACTCAGCCCATTGAATCACCTAGTCAGGTGAGGGCAGCGTTGCGATTTTTGATCGACACTGACTCTGAATTCTGAAACATCACCTTGTGGGTCAGGCAAAATTTTATGCAGCCGCCAATGTTCCTCAAAGGGAAAACAGGACAAAAACGAGTTCCTTGGCTTGTTGGACTGTTGATTGTAGGACTGTTGGGATCTGGAATTTTTGCCTATTTAAGTTTGCGCAAGGCAGCGCCTAAACCGGATTTGGACACCCAAAGTGCGGTAGTGGCTACTGGTAATCTCGCCATTGAAATCAAAGCCAATGGTTTGGTTCAGGCCATTCGCAAAGTTAATCTCAGCCCCAAGGAAGCAGGCCGGATTGATCAGCTCTATGTTGATGAAGGTGCTTGGGTCAGGCAAGGCGAATTGATCGCTCGTATGGATAGTGAGCAGGCTCAAGCGCAGGTCAAACAGTACACAGCTTTACTGGCCAGATCTCAAGCGGATTTAGAGCAAAAACAAACGGGAACCCGACCCGAAGAAATTGCCGAAGCAAGAGCTAGAGTGGCAGCAGCAGAAGCCAGTGTAGCAATGGCCCAAGCCAAACTAAAACGCGCCGTCGAAGAACTGCAACGCAATCAAATGCTCGCTCAAGCTGGAGCAATTTCTCAAAATTCAATAGAGGAGTTTTTCAGCCAGCAACAGGAGGCTAGTGCCAGTCTCAACGCGGAACTTGCTCGCTTGCGAGAACAACAGCAAACGCTAGGTAAGTTGCGCAATGGCACCCGTTCCGAAGAAATTGCCCAAGCCAAAGCCGAAGTTGCTCAGGCCAAAGCGCAGTTGCAGTTTTATCAAACTCAGCTTGACAATACTTTCGTTCGCGCTCCCTTCTCAGGTTTAATTACCCGACGGTTCGCCCAGGAAGGCGACTTTGTGACCCCAACTACTTCCGCCTCGTCTACAGACGGTGCGACGTCAGCCTCAATCGCTGAGTTGTCCAGTGGTTTGGAAGTGGAAGCCAAAGTTCCAGAAGCCAGCGTTGCTCGTATCAACCCCGGCCAAACCGTTGAAATTCGGGCCGATGCCCATCCAGACGCCAGCTTCAAGGGGCAGGTACGCTTGATCGCACCCCGGGCGGTTCAGGAGAATAACGTGACCTCGTTCCGGGTGCGGGTAGCGCTGCGGACCGGCCAGAAGCAACTCAAATCTGGCATGAATGTGCGGTTGACCTTTCTTGGTGAGCCCATCCGCAATGCGCTGCTGATTCCCCTGGCTGCCGTCGTGACCCAGAAGAATAGTCAGACGGGTGTTTGGGTGTCGGATGGCGAGAATGAAGCCACGTTTAAGCCGATTACCCTGGGTTCAACCAGCGGGAGCCAGGCACAGGTGCTTGAAGGTTTAGCGAAGGGCCAACGAATTTTACTCAGTCCACCACCAGGTCAATTAGTTCCTGGCATCGACACCATGGGGCCATAGGCATGGATATTCTTGAAAATGTCAGAATGGCGGTCGCAACCTTGGCCTCCAATAAATTGCGCAGCAGCCTCACAATGCTAGGCGTGATTATTGGCAATGCTTCAGTCATTGCGCTGGTGGGTATCGGCCAGGGAGCGCAAAATTACACATTAGACAAGATCAATTCCTTCGGTCCCAATCGCCTGTTCATCTTCACGGGTGGTGGAGATATTGACGGCTTCAGGGTTCAAGAACAAACCCTAGTTTTAGCTGATGCTGAAGCAATTGCGGAGCAAGCACCAGCAGTACAGGCAGTGGCACCGGAGATCAGCTCTAACTCAGTGATGATTTACAAAAGTCGGAAGACAAATACGAATATTGTAGGCACAACCTCAGAGTATTTGTATGTACGCAATTTAGTCGTGACGCAAGGGCGTTTTTTGAATAAATCAGAGCAACAACAAAACGCTCAAGTCGTTGTTCTTGGCCCAGACCTAGCGACTAAATTATTTGAGCGCGAAAATCCACTGGGCCGTGAAGTTCAAATTAATAACCTCAGTTTTCAAGTGGTGGGTGTTCTCGAAGGCAAGGGTTCTTTCTTAGGCCAGAACGAAGACGAACAGGCTTATATTCCAATCACCACCATGGCCGATCAGATCGCAGGTCGCCGCTCAGCTTATGGCGTGCCCATTGATCTGGTTCAAGTTTCTGCTCGGGATTTACCCAGCGTTAGAGCAGCTGCCTTTCAAATCACCAATATTTTGACCCAACGGCATGGCAAAAAAGACTTTAGCGTCGTCTCAAACAAATCATTTCAAACCCTGGTTGGCCAAGTCACTGGTGTACTCAGCCTGACCTTGGCTGCCATCGCCAGCATCTCATTGCTCGTGGGTGGCATTGGCATTATGAACATCATGTTAGTTTCGGTCACTGAACGGACTCAAGAGATTGGTTTACGCAAAGCCATCGGTGCCACCCAGAAAGCAATTCTGACTCAGTTTTTGGTTGAGGCAGTAATTTTGTCAGTGACTGGAGGGTTAATTGGCACAGGTCTTGGTCTTGGTGGCTCTTTCCTGGTTGCTACTTTCACTCCCCTGAAGCCCAGTGTGCCAATATCAGCTATCGTCCTAGCAGTAGGGGTCTCCGGCGGTATTGGTCTGTTTTTCGGCGTACTGCCAGCTCGACGGGCGGCTAAGCTCGACCCTATTGTTGCCCTAAGAAGTGCTTAGTGGTTCTGCTTAATGGTTCAGATACCATCTATGTGCCTTCTGATCGAGATTTAGAAGTTGAGCATTGAAAAAAGAGGGGCAAAACTTTGCCCCTCTTCGATTAGCCTTTCACACAAACTACTTGCTTGAGCGTCGCCACAACCTCAACCAGATCGGCCTGATTGGCCATCACTGCTTCAATCGGCTTGTAGGCAGCAGGAATTTCATCTAGAACACCCGCATCTTTGCGACACTCTACGCCAGCTGTTTGAGCCAGGAGATCATCTAGCGTAAAACTGTCCTTCGCCTTATTGCGTGACATCAAGCGACCTGCGCCATGACTACAAGAGCAATAACTCTCCGGATTACCTTTACCCTTCACGATGTAAGATTTGGCTCCCATTGACCCAGGAATGATACCGTAATCTTCGCAGCGGGCTCGTACTGCCCCTTTACGGGTGACATAAACCGATTCGCCAAAATGCACCTCCTGCTCTGCATAATTGTGATGACAATTCACCGACAATAGAGGCTTAGTAAGCTTGCCACCAGCAAGATGTTTCTCAACAATTCGCTTGAAGCGAGTCATCATAATCTCACGGTTGGCACGTGCATAGTCCTGGGCCCATTGCAGGTCGCGCCAGTAGGCCGCAAACTCTGGAGTTCCTGCAACAAAGTAAGCAAGATCGGCATCAGGTAAGCGGGTTTCAGTTAACTTTGCCAAGTTTTTAGCTGTGCGCATATGGCTCTGAGCCAAACTGTTGCCAATGTGGCGTGAGCCAGAATGCAACATCAGCCAAACCTGGTTTTCCGTATCTACACAAACTTCTAGAAAATGATTGCCGCCACCAAGAGAGGCCAACTGCTTGCTCGCTTTACCAGCTAAGTGCTGTACGTCGTCGTGTAGATCCTTGAACTGTTGCCAGCCTTGCCAATTAGAAACGGCTTTGTCAATCTCTTTATTTTCAGCAAAACCAACCGGAACTGCAGCTTCAAGATCCAAACGGATCTTTTTAAGTTTTCCTTCCAGTTGTTCGGCAACAAAAGGAGTTTTAAGCGCATTCATGCCACAGCCGATATCAACACCCACAGCAGCAGGAATAATTGCTTCTTGGGTCGCAATTACCGATCCGACCAATGCCCCTTTGCCTAGATGCACATCTGGCATCAGGGCCAAATGCTTGAATACAAACGGCAGGGAGGCGACGTTTTTCGCCATTTGGGTCTCTTGAGAACCAAGGCCGTGATTAGCCCAAGAGAGGACTGGTTTAGGAGCAGTTAGATTTAGTTTCTCGTAGGGCATAATCATCAGCCTGGTTTACAAAATTGGTCAAAGCTATTGAGCCAAGACTTTGGCCAAGGTCTCGGGGTCAAACTACCAAACTATCCGACGTAAGTAGTACAAATCCCGGATACGTTGAGCAGCGCGGGTCGCCTCATTCACTTGGTTAGAACTGGTTAAATGGTCTGTTTCGGCCTCAGGTTGGTGTTGAGGAGCTGGCGTCTCAGGCTCAGGACCGAATCGCCCCAAAGGCTGAAGAATATAAAGCAATGACATCGTGCAACCCTCTCACATTTCTTTTTATACTACAAGAATACTACAAAATTCTTGAGAGCGGCAAGAGCCATTAGAACTATTGCGCTTCTAGAAAGGCGTAAGCATGGCACGACTGCCAAAGCTGAATAATCAAAGCTTCTGCTCTAGCGCTTAACCGGGTCACAAAGACTCCTTCACTACTTTCAAAGTCAGTTGAAATCCAAATTCCTGGCAGGCTCACTTCAACATATTCCTCATCACAAACGTATAGTGCTGCTCCATTGACTTCTTGTTGTAGAACAGCCTCCAATGAAGTTTGTTCAAACAGATGAATTGGCAGCAAAAATGCAGCGGTGCTGGTTTCCGTAATGATGGTTTCGCCGACACACCAAGCTAGCTTCTGACGCAAGCTCAGCCACTCATCCACGCCCTGAGTGAGAGGCTCAAGGTAGATGCCAGCTTCGGTATAAATGAATTTCAACATGGCCTGGGGTCTCCTGCTATTCCAGGGTTTCTTTCGGCTCATCCAAACTCTCTCAAGAGAGTCAAACGGACTGGTGTAGGTGCAAATTAAAGGACTTCTCGAACACTCAAAGGCAGATCATCAACAGCTAATTCCAAATCAGAGCCCCCGCTTCTAACTGTTAGAAGCGGGGGCTCACGAAAATCGGTGGGATCTTCTGGGCTATATCAGTACGGCAGCTTTACGACCGTACTTTCCGCTTCGTCGATATGGTTTAGCGCCTGCAGGCAGCAGATTAGGGACACGAGTTCCTTGTGCAAGGGCGGTGCATATAAACTTAAAGCCCTTAGAGCCCTTAAAGCCTATTCGACCGAGCTGCATCAATACCTGTACGTCCCCTTCTACAATCGCCACTGTGCCAAGACCGCTTCTGCGGTTGGCTAATTCCAGTGGGGAGAGAATAGGTCGCTTGGATTTCACAGGTAGGCTCCTAATGAGGAGAACTCGGCTCACGTCTAACATATTACACCTGTAATACAGGACTGTCTACATTTTTCTCAAACGAGCTACACAAGAGCGAAAGAACTGGCTCAAAATCAAGGCTTCTAGCCCTCCAGCCACTCAAAAATTTTATCGAGTTGCTCCAGGGAGACCAGACCGTACTGCCAGAGAATAATAGGTAAGGGTCCTAGATCCTGCTCACAGCGGCGCAGCGCCATAGCAATAGAGGAGGCGGACACTGCTAGTTCCGTCTGTAGAAAGTCGATTAATTGCGTGTGGCTTTGACTCAATTCCATAGCTAACAGCTCCGACACCATTCGAGCAGAACTTACGGCTAGTCACGCATCACCAAGAGCACAAGCACTCCGTTTACAGCTCGGAGGTCTGTTAAAGCTAATGGCGCTAACGTGGACGTCAGGTAGCAGCAATGTCCCCCCATCTAGAGACTTCACCTAAAGTACGACCAGCACTGCTGCTCCTACCTCATCCAGCTGACTCACCTGACCGGGTGATCCGCAAGAACTTATTGCATGGCGAGGGGCAAGGGGGGCTTGACAGCCAACCAGAAGCTAGACATACTAAATCTAACGTTTACGTCAAGGTTTACCAAGAGATGACCTGAACGGTATGAGTGATCGTATGCGGATCGGGGAGTTAGCGGAGAAGGCGGGGGTCACTCCACGCACCATTCGCTACTACGAAAACTTAGGGTTGATGGGTTGTGAGCGGGAGGGAAAAGGCTTCCGTTACTACTCAGCAGAACATTTGGTTCGATTACAAAAGATCGACAATCTGAAGAAGCTAGGCCTTAGCCTGGAAGAAATCAACGAAGTCATCCACTTATACTTTTCCGATCCAACTGGCTTTCAGGGCAAGCAAAAGCTGCTGACTATTCTTCAGCAACATCTCGCCGAAACTGAGGAGAAGCTCAAAGCGTTGGAGCAATTCCGATCAGAACTGCAAATCAATATTGCCAATGTCCAACAGCATCTCGAGCAAATCGCTAAAGCTCAGAATTAGTATTACTTTTTAGCTGCTGCAAGATCAGATAACCCGAGACTATACAACTAGCCTTCACTCAAGCTCTTTCCTAAGGTTAAGCTATGAACTCAGCCTACCCGCCAGCTCGGCTCCAAGAACGTCCGTTCGAGCTTCAAGGCCAGCAGAAAATGCTGGCAGTTCTCCAGGTTCACTTGGAAGAAACAGAAGAGCAAATCGAGTCGCTTCAGCAATTGTGCTTAGAGCTTCAGAGCAAAATCACCAAAGTACAACAGGAACTTACGCAGTCTTCTAAGCTCTAACAGCCGCTCTCCCCAAATTCCTGAAAATTCCTACAAACCTTTCAAGCTTCGAAGATTAGCGTTGGCCTTGTTGACACTAAAGCTCTCAGCTAATGAGCTGTTGATCAACTTGCTATCAACACAATTCCGGAGTCAAAATTACCATGGTCAAGATGCGCCAACTGGGTAAGAATGGTCCTACTGTTTCAGGCCTTGGGCTAGGCTGCATGGGGATGTCTGAGTTCTATGGCAGTGCTGATGAACAGGCATCAATTTCAACTGTGCACCGAGCGCTAGAACTGGGTATCAATTTTCTCGATACTGCCGACATGTACGGGGTCGGCCAGAATGAAGAACTGATTGGCAAGGCCATTCGAGACCGCCGTGACCGGGTTGTTTTAGCCACCAAATTCGGTAATGTACGCGGCACTGATGGTAGCTTCCAGGGCATTAACGGACGGCCCGGATACGTCCGCTCAGCCTGTGAGGCTAGCCTACAGCGTCTAGGGATAGAGGTGATCGATTTGTACTATCAACACCGGGTTGATCCTAACACCCCGATTGAAGAGACAGTGGGAGCAATGGCGGAACTCGTCCGCGAAGGCAAAGTGCGTTTTTTGGGTCTCTCGGAAGCCTCACCCCAAACAATCCAGCGTGCTCAGGCTGTACATCCCATTGCAGCTTTGCAGAGTGAATACTCGTTGTGGAGCCGCGATCCAGAAGACGAAATTCTACCCACTATTCGTGAGTTAGGCATTGGCTTTGTGGCTTATAGCCCACTAGGACGAGGCTTTCTCACAGGACAGATTCAAAAACCTGAAGACTTAGCTGAGGATGATTGGCGGCGTCATTCACCCCGTTTTCAAGGCGATAACTTTAAGCAAAACTTAGAACTGGTGCAACGCATTAGTGAGATTGCGTCTGAGAAAGGCTGTAAACCATCTCAACTAGCCCTTGCTTGGGTCTTGGCTCAAGGAGAAGATATTGTTCCAATTCCCGGTACCAAACGGCAGAACTATCTGGAAGAGAACGTAGCGGCTTTAACAGTGGATTTAACCACTGAAGATCTGGCTCGGATTGAGGCAGTTGCTCCTCATGGGGCTGCTGCTGGCACACGCTATCCGGAAGCAGCTATGCAAACTCTGAATCTTTAATTCTCGTTCTGCGCTAGTTCCACCTCTGTTCTTAAGTGGATAAGTAGAAATTCGTGGGGTAGTTAGCTACCCCGCAGCTTGTACTCCAGCAACAAATAAATCTCAACGTTCTGACATCCTGGAGCTAACTTTTTAGAGCCGGACTAAAGCAAAAGCTTGAGGACTATTAACAGTCAACACAAATTGGTATCTCAGAGTTTGAGAAAGCCGCTAGTGGCAAGGTTAACCAGAAAGTCGTGCCAGACTGTGGCGCGCTAGTTACTCCAATCTGCCCACCATGAGCAGTAATAATTTGGCGGCAAAGGTAAAGCCCTAAACCGAGGCCAGTCGAGCGGCGACGATTAGAATCTCGAATATAAAGCTCAAATAGATCCTTGCATTCTGCTTCGGTCATACCCACGCCGTTGTCATGTATAGTGCAGCGAACCATTGAACCTTCAACGGTTGCAGCCAAGGTCAACTCTAATCCCGGTGGATTGTGTTTAATCGCGTTGATAATTAAGTTCTCAAAAACCTGTCGCAAGCGATTGGGATCGGCCTTGACAGGGGGTAAATGGAGGTCAATTCGGTTAATCGAAGTCACTTGATTTTTGAGCAGTAAAGGCCGGGCCTCATCAAGTGTTTCCTGGACCAAAGCCCACAGTTGTAAAGGCTCGGTAGAGGCGGCAGCACCCTGGCCTTGGCCTGAGTGCGTCTCCAGAAGCGAGTTGATTAAGTTGAGCTGGCAGTCACTACCTTGAATCATTCGCTCTAGAACCGAACGGGGAATTGATACAGAGTCTCCTGGTTTATTTAGCAAACTACGCAGGACCATCAGGGAGCCCATAACAGGCGTCCGTAGGTCATGGGAAACAGCATGGAGAAAAACATCTTTGAGCCGGTTTAGTTCCTGGAGTTCCTGCATTTTCTGCTGGAGTTGCGCAGTACGCTCCTCTACCTGGCGCTCTAGATTTGTATTGAGGGTTTGAACCTGTTGGAATAAGTTTGCCTGCTGCATCGCAATTGCAACTTGGGTCGCTAATTGTTCCAGTAAATCAATCTCAAAGGGTTGCCAATGGCGGGTCTGAGAGCATTGATGGGCGACCAGCATACCGTATAACTGATCATCTAAAATAATAGATACACCTACACTAGCCTTAACTTGGTAACGCGCAAAATACTGAGCACGGATAGGGGAAACAGTTACTTGTGTAACGTCATCTATGGACTGAATGCACCCTTGTTTGAAAGTTGTATTTAATTCCTTGAGGCGAAGAGCCTGTGCACCTAACACGGGTAACCACTCGGATCCAACTGATTCAACGACTACCTCACCTTGCAAATCTGCATCAATTCGGCAGATAAATACTCGATCCGCTTGAAGAAATTGTCGAACCTCTGCCACGGTTGTCTGGAGAATCTGATCGAGGTCCAGAGATTGCCGGATTCGAAGGGCCATCTCGGCCAGCAGCCGATCGCGCTCAACAGCAGTACGGAGTTGAGTATCTGCCTGTTTGCGCTCAGTAATATCGCGCATGATCGCTAGTGCTTCATCCTCGCCGTGAGCCACAATACGGGCTTCATAGTCACGCAAATTGCCCTGCTTCAATAGCTGATATTCAAAGGTCTGGAGCCTCTTAGTTTGTAGAGCCTGCTCAATCGCTTGCATCCGTTGTTCAGCAACCGCCAGTGGCAGAACATCGTATACACTTCGGTTAAGCATCAGATCTGATGGCACAGCAAACTCGTTTTCACTAGCTGCTCTAAAATCAATATAGGTACCGTCTCTGCGAATACGAAACATAAGGTCAGGAATGGCATCCAGCAAAGCTCGATTTTGAGATTGGCTTTGCCGTAGCTCTTCTTCCGCTTGCTTACGTTTAGTGATGTCTAGCAGCAATCCATTCCAGAGAATATTGCCATTAGTTTGTCTCTCCGGACGCGATGCAAACTGTACCCATTTCAACCGACCAGAGGGAGTTTTCAACCGTCCCTCCCAGTTAAGCGGTTCTAAGCTTTGAGCAGAAAGATTTACTGCTTGCTCATAAGCTTCACGATCACCTGGATGGATTAAGTTAACAATCTGGGTAAAATCAGCTTGCAATGTTTCAGGCTCTAGCTCTAACAGTTGTCGACAACCAGAGCTAACAAACAACACGGACCGAAGGCCATCAGAGCGGCGTAGAACTTGATAGATAACACCAGGAACATTGGCTGCGATGCACTGAAGCTGCGCCCCGCTTTGACGTAAAGCCTGCTCAGTCTGACGATAAGCAGTAGTTTTTCCCAAATTTGTCGCTACGGTTTTTAAAACTTCGATTTCAGATTCGAACCAACGGCGTGCCAAACCAGAGCCAAACCCCAAGCAGCCCCAAAATCGCTCTTCCACAAAAACAGGAATCAGTAAGATTGAGGTAATTTCATTCAGTACGAATTGTCTTTGGGCAGATTCAGGTAATTCATCGATTTCTCCCACTACGCAATTGCCAGTTAAAAGTTGATCGTACGAATCGCCCAAACTCGACCGTGATAGAACCCAAAACTGGTTATCAAGCTCAGTCTGTATCTGGTTGAATTTATTGGATTGAATTGTGTGCTGACGTTGCCACACAAATTGTGGGATTAGTGCTGGCTCACCAGGCTCTGACTGAGAACGTACTGTGAAGAAATAAGCACTGTCGCTTTCAGTTGCTTGTCCTAAGGTCTCAAGAATTTGCTGAACAGCAATTGTAGAACCTTCACCATTCAGCAATTGATGAGTTGCCTGAACAATCCCCTGCAACAAACGATTTGATGCCCGGTCTTTATCCTGTTGCCAGATCTGATTCACTGCTGCTTCGGCAACTCGAGTCATTGGCTCAACAGCATTTAAGAGTTGCATCAACCGTTGAAAAGCAGTCTCGTCCTGACAGCAATCTCGTAAAGCGTTGAGGTAAGCGGGATCAGAGAACATGTTTTGCCTGGACAACCAACAGCACTTTGGCATGAAACTGCTGCTTGACATCTCTTAAGGTAAGGTGTTCAGCAGGAATCAAACCTCATCCGGGCGACTCACCTGACAGGGTGATTGCCGGTTTTAGGGGTTCAATGGCCAACATATCTAACCCAGCAGGGGCAATAGGCGCCACACCCTGTGAGCAACTATAACTAACCTTGCTGAATGCTCCGTCGCTACTACGAGCAGCGAGGCGGGCAGCAAAGCTCTCCTAGATGGGGCTATTCCCGCAGGTTTCAGAAGCGGGCTAGGACTGGTGGTGCTCCTACGGCTTTAGCTCGCGACAATGCCAGGCGGCCTACCTTGCTAGCCGTCGATGGGATTTAATGAGCACAAAAGCTTGTAGTTGACCCTTCAGGGCCCTACCAGTCGCCATAGTTACCCTATCAGTATCAGTAGAGGCCACGAGTCGGAGTCAATCTGTGTAGAGATAAATGCTTAGTGAAAAGTTCTTTGTTACGATGTTACACAATTCCAGAACGCAGGGCTACAACAGCTGCCTGGACGCGATCGTCGACAGCTAGTTTATTCATAATTCCACGAACGTGAGTTTTCACAGTATTGGGGCTGAGGTAAAGTGCTTCAGCAATCTGGGGGTTACTGTAGCCTTCAACCATCAGTTTCAGCACCTCCAATTCCCTTTGAGAGAGCAGCCCCACGTTGCTGCTTGGCGTCGGCGGCTTGAGGTGCTCAATCACTCGACGCGCAATCTGAGGATCTAAATAGGTTGCCCCTTCTTGAGCTGCTGTGATCGCGGCAATCAAGCGGTCCACACTAGCGCCCTTGATGCAGTAGGCATCAGCACCGCTGGAGAGGGCAGCGATAATTTCAGTATCGGCAGTATGGGATGTCAACATCACAACGCGCACTTCTGGCAACGCCGCTTTAATCTGAGCCGTAGCAGCAATGCCATCAAGCCGTGGCAGGCCGATATCCATCACGACTAAATCCGGCTTCAGCTTGAGCGCTGCTTCCACGCCTAAGTAGCCATCCTCAGCCTGACCGACAATCGTCAAATGAGGAATGTCCTCTAGAGATTGCTCTAGGCCCAGTTGCATCATGGGGTCGTCTTCGACAATCAAGACCCGCAGTGGTGGCAGTTCCGAAGTTGTGTTAGCAGGAGACTTGGTCTCAGGGGGCATGGACTCAACCACAATCGGGATATTGCAAGATTACCCTGTCGGGCGATGCGAGAGACGGGTCAGATGGGCTAAATGAGCTCTCACGATTGAGGCTAGAAGCCTTACACTAGACAGTACGCATTTTACGGCGCAGGTCCGAGTTGTCCCGGAGGAAAATCCCAAGCCATCCAAGTTCCCTCCAGCCTAGCAATCGACCCTTCGCAGGGTTTCCTCAACTATGGGGTTTTGACTCAGATAGGCATTGAAAGCTATTTAACGCTGACTGCTGTTCATCTGTGACTAAGTGGTGGTCTATCTACTCAGTACCAAGTATTAATTGATACCCGTATATACCGCTAGGTAGAACTGAAATCGGTGAATCGAAAAGATTACAAAACTGTATGTTCTCGGATTGGGTTAGTCCAAAACTGGCATAGTATGTTCTTAGAAGGTTAAGGCTCTCGATACGAAGTCTTAATTCCTAGCTGAGTCAGTTCAGGGCTTGAGCTCAGCGAATCCTTTGACACTATACTGTTCTGTGCTCGGTCAGCTACCGCCGGGCTGGTTCCCTGGGCGCATTAAATACCCAATCAAGTCAATCTTGTACAGGCCAAGGAGCTACGTCATGCTGGAAGGGAAGATCAGCCCTATCGATTCTGTGTCAGAGGCCGGTGCTGACCATCTGATTTTCGCGACCGAGGCAGGGGACTACACCATCGACTGCTATCCCTATGCTGTGCGTGGAACCCTAGTTGCGGCTCTATTGTCTGTCAGTTTTTGGACCAGTGTCAGCGCAGTTTTGTGGCTGGTACTTTAAGACTGGATATCAGTCGATGTTGCAGTTTTTCCAGATGATTGGATGAGGTTTTGATATGATGGGTATCCCTGATAGCATTAGCTCAGAGCAACTATTCGAGTTCTGGCTTGGTGCGGCCTCTGAGTTTACTTCAGAGGAGAAAACGATTCTGATTCATGCCTTTAAGGTTCTAAACAATTCTACTGAGATGGTATGGTCTTGAGCTAGTCATTCTACCTATTGCTTCACCTATAAGTAGAGGCGAACTCAGGCTAGCTTATTTAATTTCAGGGTTTTTGGCATAGACCTTCTTCTAAATTCTTTCTAATCTCAACAGATTTTGACTCTGCAGAAGTGCTTAGCGCTTCTGCTTTTTTCATGGTTCTAAACGCAGGTTGCTCGGATAGTTGCAGAGGAGAACGCACAGATGCAGTTAATCGCCTCAAAAACTGTGGTTCAAGGCACATTTTGCACTTTTCTTTTTGACTGGTCCCTTTAGTGGGTAGCGGCGTAGGGGCTAGGACAATTCCCTAAGCAAAGTCTGCAAAGATCGCTAGGCTGAGGTGGTCTTGGCAAAGCCAGGAGTGGAGTTTTACTAGAGCCCTCTGCCGTAAGGTCTTACACCCAAGCAACGCTTCTTAACTGTCTAGCTATAATTTCTTAAGCTTTGTAGAGAGTGTTTGAACTTTTATAGCCACAGGTTGGGTCTAGGAAGCAAAACCCATCGCATTCTGACTTAGTGCAGATGAGTGTGTGGTATTTGTTTGAGAGAATCCAACTACTATTCTCCCTTTGCAACCTAAATGCCTTGCTCAATGGAGAGTGCCCTAACCGACATGGTGAGGTGCCGCTGTCAGTAGTTGCGGACAGTTGTAATTGAGCTTGATGACCTCAAAGGTACAGACACTTCCGGATGCAGATGAGACGCCGTAAACTCCTGTTCAACATTGCGCTAGCTTCGATGTCTGCGATGACAATCGTTGCTGGTTGTAGCAATTCCTCTAGCAACACAGCACCAGGAACTTCACCAGGGGCAACCTCAGGAGCGTCGCCACAGTCGGGGGCAGCTGCTACACCGAAGGGGACGCTCACTATGGTTACCTCAGCTGATTACCCCCCTTTTGAGTCAATCGACACAGCCAGTGGCGGTCAGATTGTTGGTTTTGATGTTGACATTGCTAATTACGTTGGCGAAAAGCTGGGGTATGAAATCAAGGTTGTCAACCAAGACTTCAATGGTCTGATCCCTGCTCTACAAGCTGGACGGGCTGACTTTGTGATGGCTGGTATGACTCCAACTGAAGAGCGTTTGAAGAGTGCTGACTTCTCAACGATCTACTACCAGGCTAAGAACACTATTGTTGCTAAAAAAGGCAGCAACTACATCAATTATGATGCTCTTGCTGGTAAGAGGGTAGCCGTTCAGTTAGGTTCAATCCAGGAGAACGAGGCGAAGAAAGCGGCTGAAAAAGTTCAAGGGCTGACTGTTGTACCGCTCAACCGGATTGGCGAAATTATCCAAGAAATCAAAGCAAACCGTATTGACGGAGCCATTATTGAGGACACAGTTGCCAAAGGCTACATAGAATCTAACCCAGATCTAGAATTCAATACTGTCGAGACAGAAGGTCCTTCAGGTTCTGCGATTGCCTTTCCTAAGGGCTCACCGCTGGTAAGCGACTTTAATCGAGTTCTTGAGGAGATGAAGTCCAGTGGCGAGATTGACCGACTGGCAAAGAAGTGGTTTGAAAAGCAGTAGGTCAACGGCGGGTTGCGATGAATCTAGATTTCTCTCGAATTCTGCCTAATATTCCCTACATCTTGGCGGGAATATGGGTTACGTTGCAGTTCACCTTCATATCGGCGTTTTTGGGCTTTATCTGGGGGACTGTCCTCTCCCTATTCAAAATCTCTAGCATCAAACCGCTCTATTGGTTTGGTATGGCCTACACCTCTGTTTTTAGAGGGACGCCGCTAATTCTGCAATTAACTCTGGTCTACTTCGCAACTCCACAGCTAGTTGGCTACAATATCACCCCCCTACAGGCAGGGGTGATTGCCTTCTCACTCAACTCAGGCGCCTATATCTCAGAGACGATTCGGGCAGGTATTTTGGCAGTAGACAAGGGCCAGAAAGAAGCAGCGATGTCTTTGGGTGTGCCTTACCGTCTGACGATGAAGGATATCATCCTGCCTCAAGCTTTCAAAAACATTCTGCCTGCTCTGGTCAATGAGAGTATCGCGCTTCTCAAAGATTCAGCCCTGGTTTCAGTGATTGGTGTGGCGGATCTTCTACGCCGCGCCAACATCGTCGCAGCCGAGAAATTTATCTACTTTGAACCCCTGTTGTTAGTAGGTGTTATCTACTACCTCATGGTGATCACGTTGACTCTAGGCGCAAATCGATTAGAAAGGAGGCTTCGGCGCAGTGATTAGAGTAGAAAGCCTATACAAATCTTTCGGTCGTCTTAAGGTTCTACAAGATATTTCTACTGAGATCAGAAAAGGTGAGGTGGTAGCTATTATTGGGCCTTCTGGGTCTGGTAAATCTACCTTCCTACGGTGCATGAATCTGCTTGAGGTGCCAACCCAAGGCCGGGTTTACATCGACGGTAAGGACATTACTTCAGCGAAAACGGACATCCTAAAAGTGCGGCAACGGGTGGGGATGGTGTTCCAGCACTTCCATCTGTTTCCCCATATGACCACGCTCAAGAATGTCACTTATGCCCCCAAGAGAGTTAAGCATGTGTCGAGTGAAACGGCGCGTGAGCAAGGGATGAAACTGCTGACCCGAGTTGGTCTTGCAGACAAAGCTGATGTTTACCCCTCTAAGTTGTCGGGCGGACAGAAACAACGGGTAGCAATTGCTCGGGCATTGGCGATGGAACCAGAAGTCATGCTGTTTGATGAACCGACTTCCGCCCTTGACCCTGAGATGGTGAAAGAGGTTTTAGAGGTGATTCAATCCCTCGCCGACACGGGCATCACAATGGCAATTGTGACCCACGAAATGGGCTTTGCCCGTAAAGTGGCCGATCGAATTTTGTTCTTAGACGCTGGCCGTTTGGCAGAGGACGCACCGCCCAGCGAATTTTTTACTCACCCTCAATGCGAGCGAGCTAAACAGTTCTTGCAAAAGATGCTGTAACTTGTCAGTTTTGTCGCCAGTTTAGCTTCTTGGCCGACCAGATAGAAAGCAGTATTGAAATCCTCAAAAGAACTGCCAAGATGAGGGCCAGTCACTAGGGCCAGGTACCTAGTGATGTTTGTCAACGATGTTTGCTATGGCCCAAGCTCTAGCCAGAGACGTTATGGCTACCCGCTGAGAGAACCGAGCAGCTTCATTTTGGCATGACCCTATTCAGCTGGGTATTGAATGGCTCTTAAGAGGTCACGCCCTCTAACTCTTGCTCGGTTTGGTCATAGAGATTGCGCAGCTGATTAATTGTGGCTTCGTTCGGCTGCCAGAAGCCACGACCGTTCGCCTCAATCAAACGTCCTACGATATTGCGGAAGGCTTCAGGGTTAGCTTCGCGTAGCTTCTCAGCCATTGCTGCATCGAAAGCATAGGTTTCTGCGGCCTGATCGTAGACCCAATGCTCTTGAAAATCAGCCGTGCCACCCCAGCCAATCAAAGCAGTCATGCGTTGAGATATTTCATAAGCACCACCGGAACCTTGGGCCGCCATTTGTTCTGCCCATTTGGGATTGAGCAGGCGAGTGCGGTATTCGATGCGCAATAAACTTTCGAGATTGCGGGGGGTAGTGTCCTTGGAGAAACTTTCGACAAAGCTGGCGGTGACTTTTCGATTTTGCTGGAGTTCGGCTGCTTTTTTAAGCCCACCGGTATTGGCATAGTATTCCTGAATATCGGTCAAGCCATACTCCACCGAGTCAATCTCTTGGACAATGCGACCCGTGGTTTGTAAGAGTGTATCTAAGACTTCTGGTCGGGCTTGCCCCTTGTCCTGACGACCGTAGCTAAACACATTGCGACTGCGCCATGTGTCTGCAAGTTCTTTGCCATTTTCCCAGTTGCCTGCAACGACTTGATCATTCACAAGGGAACCAAAGTCCCCTGCAGGGTTCGAGAACAGCCGCGCTGTTGCCCCCTTAATGCCTTTAGCTTGAAGGTCTAAAACATGCTTACGCACAAAATTTTGCTCGGGCGGTTCATCTGCCTCGCCCGCACGACGAAACAGATCGTCCAATAACTCCAAGATATTGGCAAAGCTATCCCGAAAAATACCAGACAGATTAGTCAAAACATCAATACGGGGACGGCCTAATTGCGCTAGGGGCATCAGCTCATAACGCACGATGCGTCCTGTTTGCTCTTTGAGGGGTTCAGCACCTACCAACTCCAAAATGATGCCTAGTGATTCACCCCGAGTTTTGATCGCATCTAAGCCCCAAAGCATCACGGCAACCGTTTCAGGATAGGTACTATTTTCTGCGAGGTGCTGTGCCAGAAGCTTGCGAGCAATTTCCCGACCTCTTTCAAACGCCCCCGGTGAGGGCATGCGGTAGGGATCAAGGGCATGAATATTGCGTCCGGTCGGCAGTACGCCTGGACCATCCCGCAGGAGATCACCGCCAGGGGCAGGGGGTACATACTCTCCATTCAAGCCCCTGATTAGATTGGTGATCTCATCAGTTGTTTGGCCCAGTAGGGTGCGAATCTGGTTGGCAACATCGGGATCTGAATCAGTCTCCTGGTAGGCATCTAAATAGCTTTGAATTGCCTGCTCGTTTGGCGCCTCGCCCAGTGTGTGCAGTCCTGAGGAAAAGAGGCGATTCTCAAGCACTTGTAAGTACTGATACAGCTCAATGAGATAGCGGTTAAAGGCTCCTTGACTGAATAATCTGACATTTTCGGGAGTGAGAGCAATGCCTAACTTTTTCGCTTCCTCGAATGGACAATCAGCTGCTAAGCCGGTGTCTATAAGCTTTTTGAGAATCACCTCTTTGAGAGCATAGTTCTTATCCGGATCTTCGCGATATTCGGCAATCAGATCCCGCAGAGCAACAAGTTCCTTATAAAGACCTGCTCGTCCGTAGGGTGGCACATTGTGTGAAATTAAAACACCATAGCCACGCCGCTTAGCCAGGATAGATTCAGAAGGGTTATTAGCAGCGTAGATGTATAAATTCGGTAGGTTGCCAATTAGAATATCCGACCAGGAATAGCCCGTGTTACCCAAGGGTGAACCTGGTAGCCATTCAGCGGTACCATGCATACCGAAGTGCACGACGGCATCAGCCTCCCAACCCTGCTGAAGCCACTTATAAAACGCCGCATATTGTGGGTGAGGCGTCAAATCGCGCTCAAACATCAGGCGCATTGGGTCGCCAGAAATACCAAGCGGGGGTTGAACGCCGAGCCATACATTGCCCAGTTGCACCCCGCCCAGTAAAAACTCTCCAGACTGACTTTTAAGCTGTTGCGAACTGTCTAGAGAACCCCACTGTTTTTCAACGCGACGGGCGAGTAAATAGCCTAGCCAATGCTCTAAAGTGCGACTGCTCACGGTCGTGGTATTTTCTAAGGCTTCGTCTGCTGCTTTGACCCGAGCAATCAGTTCTTCACCATCTTCTGGGATCTCGCCCACCGCATAACCTGCAGCTTTCAGCGCTTGCAGAAACTTCACTAGCGAACGCGGCACGTTGAGGAGCGCAGCCGTGCCGGTAGCTCCATAACCCGGCGGAAAGTTATAGAGAACGATGGCAATCTTGCGTTCCTCAACCGGTTTTTGTCGCAGCAATACCCAGCTTTTGACGCGACCAATCAAGCGAGAAACCCGCTCTGGCACTAGATAAATTTGATCGCCAACTAAGCCACCTAGGGGTACTGGATCAATCGCTCCATCCAGCTCTGGCAACGCGTAGAGCACCACACTTTGCAAGCCACCCACGCCTTGCCGCGTCCAGGAGTGAATGTCTTGAATCAATAGAGGCGCAGACACAAAATAGGGCACATTTTTAGCACTAAGAATGCGTTTAGCAACTTCAACTTGCCGCCCTGCTTCCATCGAACCTGCAGGTCCGCCCACTAGTGGAAAACCAATCGTTGAAATAATTGCATCAACCCGAGCCGCTTCAGGAATCAGCGATTTAATTTCAGCATTGCCTAATGCCCATTGCTGCTGCTCGTACTCAGTGGTTAGCCAGTCACGCACCGCCACATGCCCTTCCACACCATTGATAAAAATTGGAAGTGGCACTAAACCAGCCTGTTCAAAGCGTCGGATCAATTGGGGAATGTAAGGCTGATGGGTAATAACATGCTTCCGATAGAGCAATATGCCAATGACTGGCGCGTTGCGAGATTGTGATTGGTGGTAGTACCAGTCCAAATAAGCCTGAGGCGTAGCAAAATAGCCCGTATAATCTGGGTGCAGCAGACCCATATTGGGCGTTTCTTGGACAGGTGGAATTTCCTGTACCTTCAGGTCTAGGTACTTCTCCGCTAGCACCCAACACATTGCAGCGACATTCTCAGTTCCGCCTGCATTCCAGTAACCGTAAATAATCAGCCAATTACGCAGGTCTTGAACCTTTTGCACCGGCACGAATTTGAGCAACTTGGGACCCACTTTCAGAAAGCTGAGGTAGCCTGCTAGCTTGTCCTCTTCACGCCCACTGCCAAACTTATCCAGTAGAAACTTGACGGGCTTGGGCATGCCCTTGGGCTTGTCTCCGATTACGAACTGGCCCAAGCGGGTCAGGCTCATCAGCTCCAGGGCCGACTCAAACACCAGACGAATTGGGACAGTTTGCAGCCGCTCTCGTAGCCACTGCACTTGGTCATAGTCGAATAGCAAACTGCCAAAGAAGACATCCGCCTCCTGCAACGCTGCTTCAACTTCTGTCGGGCGACTGCTGAGATCCCGGTCGTTGAAGACCTGGATCTCTAGCTCTGGACAGCCACTACGAGCTAGTTGAGCCGCTTGGACATATAGCCCAGTGTTGAACGACTCAAAACCCGTGATCAGTACAAGTTTCTTCATAATTCTCGATCTTAAAGTTATTTTTAGGACTCAACCTTTTCTTGAGCACAATTCTGGGGCATTGTTGCTTTCAGTGCCTTGTCCAAGAAAGGATACTCATGACTCTTCTGTCTGCTGTCGAATTGCTAGCCGCTGCCTCCCGTGACCATTGCGTCAGCTTCTGTGCGGGAGCAGTTCCCTTAACCTTTCTGGGCACAGCGGCAACCCTGGCATTGGTCCTATTTCAGCGCCCTATTCACTGGAGTGTGGCTCTGCAAAGCCTAGGCGCAGCACTGCTGCTAGTTCATGTCTGGGCCTGGTTCTCTGTAGGGGTGATCATGCCTCCCACATTCATCCTGCTGCTGTTGGCAAGTTTCGCGCTCTTAGTCGCCAGTTTCGCCTGGTTGCAACCGCAGAGCTTGAGCCAATTTCTGCGCTGGCTTTTAAGACCCATTTTGTCTCGTTGGCTTGTGCTAGAACCCTAAACAGCTTTTCCTCGGGGTGCAATAAAAGATGCTTTGATACCGTTTGCAGGGCCTTTTGACGTTGGTTCTGCATTAAGTTTTATCTGAAGAATTGCAATGGCTTGAGCCAGTTTAAAATCCTACCCAAGCGCCAGTGCGCCCGAGGTGCTCTCCGTTCATAATGAGCGATTGTCACCCTCCCTGAGTTGTTGTGAGACGACCTCTGACCCTGTTGATCTGTGGTGCTCTGCTGACCTTCCTGGAAGTGGGTTGCGCTTCCCAACCCACGCCTCCTACCACTGGCACCACGCCAGATACGACGCCATCTGCTGAAGCGGCCACCCCCGAAGCATCCCCCTCGCCAGAGGCGAGCGCTCCAGCTTCTACTAACACTACTGAAACTACGGCTTATCAACCTCTATCTGCTGCTAAGGGAGATAGCGTCTTTACCACTTGTCCCGATGACACTCGGCTCAGCAGTGCTGGCGAAACAGCTAACTATCGCTTTGTAATCTGCTATAGCAACGGCCAACCCCGCTATTACATTGGCGCCGATAAGAAGGGTGGCGAACCGGTTACCGTGCGCAGCGCAGGAGATGCCAGTCCAGTGTTTCGCAATGGCGACTACACCTACGCTCTCTATAGCGATGGCAAAAATGCCAAGAACTCCTACCTTCAGGTGTTCAAGGGCAAACGCCAGTTGCTTGAAGAGCAAGTTCTGAGCCTCTACACTAACAGCCCAGTTAGAGCCAGTAGCCGCGACATCGCTGACATCGCTAGCAGTAATAGCAGTAACAGTAATGGCAACAGCAGTTCTGCCAGGGCGGATGCCAATCTTGCACCGGTACTCCAATCAGTTCTAGGTCAGGTTAAACAGGCCAAGGTGCCAGTCAGACTGCCCAGCAATCTGACCTCCGAAACCAAGCAAGGTCTGCTCTACGCCAGTGCCCTAGTGACGCCAGAGGGGGGTTACTCGATCAGCCTGTCTACTGTCCCCGACTGCGGTGGGGCTGGAGCCTGTACGACAGGCTACTTCGTGGGTGAGTCGGCTTTAACCCTGGACAACTTTGGTGAGTCCCAGGATGTGCAGTTAGCGAATGGCATCTCTGGACGCTTTTTTCCAATGCGCTGTGGGGCGTCCTGTTCGGGTCCCGACCTGCAATGGATTCAGGATGGTGTTCGCTACACAATCACGATGCGTGAGGATAGCAACCGCGATGATTTGATCGCGCTGGCCAACTCATCAATTGTCAGTGGTCCCCGCTGAGGTTGCTGTCCGATTGGCTTTGTCAGCTAGGGCATAGGTGCGAAAGCGCTCTAAGTCAGCCTCGATGGTGGATTCCACCACACGCCCCAGAAACAGGTCATCCATCAACTTCAGAATGCCTGGGACGCGATAGGCAACTGAGAGTTTGACAATTGATCCAGACGGGCCTCGGTCATAAAAGCGGATAGCTCCTCGGTTAGGCAGTCCGTCCACTGACTCCCACTGAATGAGTTGGTGAGTCTGGATATTGACAATGCGCGAGAGCCAGCTAAACTCCAGCCCTCCGGTTGCCAGCTTCCAGCGCGAAAGATCCGGCTTGTCTGGCAGGACCTTGACTGATTCGATCCACTTCATCCAACGGGGCATTTGCTCTAGGTCGGACCAGAGACCCCAGGCCAACTCGATTGGGACGTCTACTTCAACTTGAACTGAGTGCTCTAGCCAATCGCTCATTGCCCAGACTCCAGAATTGCTGCCGCTGCTTGTTTACCGGAAATCGTGGCACCCTCCATGCTGTCGATATAGTCCTGCATCGTGTAGCTGCCTGCCAGGAAGAAGTTAGCAACAGGAGTGCGCTGCGTAGGACGATAGGGGTCCGTACCAGGTGCTTCGCGGTATAGCGACTGGGCCAGCTTTACAACGCTTGACCAGGTCACGTTGAGCTGACGGGAGGAGGGAAAGAGATCCTGCACTTGCTTGAGTACATGAGCCACAATCTCTTCATTAGACTGCTTAATGAAGGGATCGCCTGGTGTCAGCACCAGTTGCATCAGCGAACCCTGACCTTCGCGGAAATAATCACTGGGGCTGGTTAACGCCAGGTCAGCAAAGCAAGAAAAGTCTGCGTCAGCCGTATAGAGTAAGTTGTCGAGCCCTCTAGCCTTGGCATCCTGCATTGCTTCTGGGTTCTGAAGTTCGGTGACCCAGCCATCAAAGCGCAGTTGGACCGTGGCGACGGGTACCGTGTCGAGCTTGAACAAGTTGTCGAACAAAGGCCACTTGCGCCAGTCCTCGGGGATTAAGCGCTGAACTCCCGGCACATCTGCCGCACAGACATAAGCATCGGCAGTGATCTGTTCTTCTTGTCCCTGAACGTTGATCGTTAAGCCCGTGACTCGGTCATCTTCAAACTGCACTTCTTTGACCCTGGCACGAGTCGTAATCGTAACGCCTCGGTCCTTGAGATAATGCACGATGGGTTTATGCAAGTACTCATCTGGAGAGCCTTCCAACATGCGCAACACCGAGGCTTCAGTTCGAGTCGCGAAGAACTGGAAGATCGTCAGCATGCAGCGAGCTGAGATATTCTCGGTGTCGATGAAGCCGAGGGCATAGGCAATTGGGTTCCACAGGCGTTTGAGGCTACCGTTGTTGCCTCCATGGGAGCGGAACCAGTCAGCAAAGCTGATTTTGTCGAGGTTACGAATGGTGCGCATTGCCCCTTCTGGATCAACCAGTGCCCGCACGATTGGACTGGTGCCTAGAGCAATAGAGTTTGCAATCTTGTCAGCGGTTGAGAGCTGAGAGGTGGTAAAAAACGCCTTGAGACCGTTGAAAGGCGCTCCAGTGATAAAGCGAAAGTCCAGCTCCCCGATTCTGCCCCCGCGGTTGATGAAGGTGTGGGTGTGCTCTTTGAGGCGAAGATTCTGAACTGCACCAACCTTTTCCATCAGAGAGAACAGGTTGTAGTAGCAGCCGAAGAAGACGTGCAGACCCATTTCAACATGGTTGCCTTCGTTATCTACCCAGCTCCCCACCTTGCCCCCGACAAAGGGCCGAGCCTCGTACAGAGCGACTTCGTGTCCCGCATCTACTAACTCGACAGCGGTTGCCATACCCGCCAGCCCAGCCCCAACAATCGCAACGCGCATCTTGCTCTCTCGCAGTTCAGACTCTTCACATATTGTGACGTATCTGGGAAATATTAAAGGGTTTCGATGATTCCCAGCGGATTGTAACCCTCAAACCGTTCGGGTAAGACCTGGGAAGGGCAACTTAGGGGGAAATACTGGCTTAGATGATAGGTTCAAGCGGAGCACGGACTGGTGGCAGTAGATAGGTGGGTTGCGCCATGAAGGAAAAGCCCAGAGCCTTACGCAGAAAGGCATTGCCCATCTTGGGTTTAGCGCTCGTCGGCTTACTGGGGTCTGTGTACGCAGTCTCCTCAACGATTCTGCTGCGCAACGTGGCCGAACAGGAGGTGCAAAATACTCGACTAAACCTTGAGCGAGTAACAGGTGCCTTAGCAAACGAGTTTGACAGTTTGAGCGCCACTGGTTTCACCTGGGCCTCATGGGACGATACATACGCCTTCATTGAGAACCCCACAGATGACTACATCGAGGCGAATCTCTATAATCAAGCGCTCCAAAAGGCTGATATTAGCCTCTTCCTGTTTGTTCATTCCTCTGGACGGCTCGTTTTTGGCAAAGCGTTAGATCCACAGCAAGGCAAAGCAGTTCCTCTACCCATTGGTTTAGGCGCCTATCTCTCAAGCAAGCCCATCGTTCTGCAACACCCTAAGTTGAGCAGTACTCATCAAGGCTTCATTCTGCTACCTGAAGCTATTTGGATGGTTTCTTCTCAGCCAATCCTAACGAGCGAAGGCAAAGGCCCGGTTCGCGGCTCTCTAATTGTGGGTCAAGCCTTAGACTCTACAAAAATTAAGTCCTTATCTGAGACTACTCGTCTGTCGCTTGCAGTTCAGCGGTTCAAGGATCCAGAGTTACCGCTTGACTTTCAGGCTGCCCGGGATTCACTGTCGAAGACAACAGCTATCTACGTCCAACCTCTTAACGAGAAGCGAATTGCAGGCTATACCCTACTGAGAGACGTAGATGGCAAACCAGCCCTGCTTCTACGAGCGGATATGCCCCGCGAGATTTACCAGCAAGGCCAGAACAGTCTGCGCTTTCTCAAAGTGTCTCTGATAGTGATAGGGCTTGCATTTGGCGGAGTAACCTTACTGTTACTGGAACGCTTAGTTCTATCCCAAGATGAGCAGCGTGCAAGCAAAGAACGTTATCGGGCTGTGATTGCCCAAGCCTCAGAGAGTATCTTTCTAGTTGATAGCCAAACCAAGCATTTTCTAGAAGCCAATGCTGCCTTTGAGCGGTTGCTCGGCTACACTTCTGAGGAAATTCGCGGTCTAATACTCTACGACGTCATTTCCGATGCTCATGAGAGCATTAACCAAAATATTGAGCATCTTCTAGCGGTAGGCAGCCTCTCTTCGATTGAGCGGCAATATCGCCGCAAAGATGGTTCCCTGGTTGAGGTTGAAGTCAACTGCAACGTTATCTCTCAGGATGACAAAGATGTTTTCTGCGTTGTAGCTCGAGATATTACCGAGCGCAAGCAAGCAGAAGAGGCTTTGCAAGCTAAGGAAGGACAATTACGCCAAGTCATCGATCTGGTACCTCACTCCATCTTCGCAAAAGATAAGAACGGCAAATTTCTCCTGGCCAATCAGGCAGTTGCAGAAGTCCTTGGCATTTCTGTCGAGGAACTTCTCAATCAAAACCACTTGGATTTTGGTCGGTTCCAAGAGAGAATGCAGCGCTTTCAGGAGGATGACTGGCAAGTTATCACGACCGGCTTACCTAGATTCATTCCTGAACATGTGTTCGTTGATGCTCAAGGCAACACACATATTTTTCAAACAACCAAAATTCCTTTTCGTGTGGCTGGCTCACAAATTCCTGCAGTTCTGGGCATTGCCATAGACATTACTGAGCGCAAACAGGCGGAGCAGGAATTAGCACGCTCCCTATCTCTGCTTCAAGCCACGTTAGAGTCAACGGCTGATGGTGTGCTTGTCATTAATCGTGCCAGGCAGATCGTGATTTGGAATCAAAAGCTCGTAGATATGTGGGGCGTTCCCGAGACTGTTATGGCAACTCGCAATGACCTACAATTCGTAGCTTTCATTCGGGAGCAGCTTAAGGATCCGTTAGTCTTTCTAGATAAAGTGAGAGAAGACTACGAACAGGCGGAGGCGGAAAATTGCAACACTCTAGAGCTTAAAGACGGAAGAAGCTTTGAACGTTTTTCCAAGCCCCACCAGGTTGACGGCAAGATAGTAGGCACCGTTATTAGCTATCGTGATATCACCCAACGCCAACAAGCTGTAGTTGCTTTAGCTCAAGCTCGCGATCAAGCATTAGCAGCAACCCGAGCAAAAAGTGAATTTCTGGCCAATATGAGCCACGAGATTCGCACACCTATGAACGGTGTCATTGGCATGACGGGGCTCCTGCTCGACACACCATTAACAGCTCAGCAGCAAGATTTTGTTGAGACCATCCGCAGTAGTGGTGATGCGCTCCTCACGATCATTAACGATATTCTTGACTTCTCAAAAATTGACTCAGGCAAGCTCGAATTAGAGGAGCAACCCTTCAATCTGCGAATCTGCATAGAAGAATCTTTAGATCTGCTGGCCCCTCAAGCGGCCGAGAAACGCCTGGAGATGGCTTACTTTATTGAGCCAACCACGCCCACTTGGTTAGTCGGAGATATTACCCGTGTGCGCCAGATCTTAGTAAACTTGCTCAGCAATGCTGTCAAATTTACAGAAAAGGGGGAAGTTCTAGTTTCGGTGAGCGCCCGACCTGTGATTGAGAGCAACGAACCTGAGGCAAACCCCCGTCCAACTTATGAGATTCAAGTTGCAGTCAAAGATACCGGCCTTGGCATTCCGCCCGACCGTATGGATCGCCTCTTTCAATCCTTCAGCCAGGTAGACACCTCAGTCACTCGGCAGTACGGAGGCACCGGGCTAGGGTTAGCCATTAGCAAGCAGCTCAGTGAGCTGATGGGGGGCAGAATGTGGGTAGAAAGTCAGGTAGGCAAAGGCTCCACGTTTTCCTTCACCCTAACTGCTCGGTCAGCACCTAACCGCTCAACACCGCTTGATCAGCCAGTCTGTCAACCTCAATTAGCTGGGAAACGGCTGTTGATCGTGGATGATAATGCAACTAACCGGCAAATTCTGACGCTGCAAGGGCAATCTTGGGGCATGCGCATCCATACAGCTTTATCCGGGTCAGAAGCCCTAGCTTGCTTGGAACAGGAAGAAGCTTTTGACCTAGCAATCCTAGACCTGCAAATGCCAGACATGGATGGGTTAGCTCTGGCAGCAGAGATCCGCAAGCTACCTCACTGCCAGGAACTGCCCCTGGTTATGTTGACCTCTGTAGACAGAAAAGAGTTCAAAAGCCAAGTCGGTCAGGTCGAGCTTGCCGCTTGTTTAAGTAAACCGATTAAACAAGCCCAGCTTCACAATGCCCTAACTCAGGCCTTTAGTAGACAGCCCGCGTGTGGGGAGCGCAGAGGCTCCCCAGCAGTCCAGAGCCAACCCAAGCTTGCTGAACAATTTCCTCTACGAATTCTACTGGCCGAGGACAATCGGGTGAACCAAAAGGTTGCCCTGTTAAACCTGGAACGCTTAGGGTACCGGGCCGATATTGTAGGTAATGGCTTGGAAGCACTTGACGCCTTGCGACGTCAACCCTATGACGTTGTCCTGATGGATGTGCAGATGCCAGAAATGGATGGGTTGAGTGCAACTCGTCAAATCTGCCAAGAATGGCCTAACTCACGCCCTTGGATTATTGCGACCACCGCTAATGCCATGCCAGGGGATCGGGAAACCTGCCTGGAGGCAGGCATGGATGATTACATTAGCAAGCCTGTCCAGACTAGAACGCTGGTTGAAGCACTGTTGCGGTATCAAACCCACACTGCCAACTCTAGAATTTCGAGCTAATTTGGCTGCTTCAGCTTGCAGTGGAGCATGAATACATTTAAGCCTGACTCACTGAGTAATACCTAATGAGCAACACCAATAACAATGCTCCCTACTCATGCTGAGTAGGGAGCATTGTAAATTCTTTGCAGTGAGTGCTTTAAGCGATTCGCGAGTAGTACTCAACAACCAACAATTCGTTGATCTGAAGAGCAACCCATTCGCGTTCAACCACTCCCGTGACACGGGCAGTAAGCTTAGCTTTATCAAAATCCAGGTGAGTCGGAACGTTGGCCAGACCAGGGAATTCTAGATTGGTTTGAACGATTGCCCGAGACTTGTCCTGGTTCTTGACCCCAATCACTTCCCCTGCACGGCACTGGTAGCTAGCAATGCTAACAACGCGGTCGTTGACCGTGATGTGGCCATGGTTTACTAACTGACGTGCCGCCGGAATGGTGGGCGCCATGCCCAGACGGAAAATGACGTTGTCTAGCCGCATTTCCAACAGTTGCAGCAACACCAAGCCAGTGGAGCCACTGACACGGCGAGCTTTACGCACATAGCGCAGCAACTGCTTTTCGGTCACGCCGTAGTTGAAACGGAGCTTCTGCTTCTCTTCCAGACGCACGGCATACTCAGACTTCTTCTTGCGCTCTTGGCCGTGCTGCCCGGGGGGGTAGGACCGTCGGGCGGATTTGCGGGTCAGGCCGGGAAGATCCCCCAGGCGGCGTACTACCCTCAGGCGAGGGCCTCGATATCGCGACATGCTTGCTTCCTCTTGAGTCCTCTTTGCGTTTGGTCAGACTCTTTAGTCTACCCCATAGGAGGACTACTTGCTAAAGATTTTTGCTGTTGACTCTGATTCTATCTGGCTTCTATCTGGTTAGTCCAATCTGGCTGAGTCACCGGTTCGCGTAACAGAACCGGTGACGCTTGAGTCGGGCGAACCACAGGCTGATGCAAGGCCAGTAACTGTGCCAGAACCTTGCGTAATTGCGGACGAGGCACAATCGCATCGACTAAGCCGTGGGCCAGCTGATACTCAGCAGTTTGAAAGTCTTCCGGCACCTTTTGGCGCAGCGTTTGCTCAATGACTCGTCGGCCAGTAAAGCCGATCAGTGCCTTGGGCTCTGCCAGACAAATATCTCCTAGCATGGCAAAGCTGGCGGTTACCCCCCCCGTCGTGGGATGGGTGAGGATCGGAATATACAACAGTTGAGCTTCCCGGTGTCGCTCCAGCGCTGCTGAAACCTTTGCCATCTGCATTAGGCTGAGCATGCCCTCTTGCATGCGAGCCCCCCCTGATGCGCAGATGAAAATCAGAGGAATGTGCTCGGCAGTAGCCCGTTCAGCAAGCCTCGTTAGTTTCTCACCGACTACGGAGCCCATACTGCCGCCCATGAAGCGGAAGTCCATTACTCCCAGAGCGAAGGGATAGCCCTCCAACTTGCCTAAGCCAGTTTGGACACCATCCTTAAGCCCAGTCTTCTCACGCGTCTCCCGCAACCGGTCTCTGTAGGACTTGCGGTCTCTAAACTCCAAAGGATCACCCGCCACTAAACTTTCGTCGAGCGGTACCCAGGTTCCAGTGTCAGCTAATTGATTAATGCGTTGCTCAACCGTTACAGGCATGTGATGGCCGCACTCAGGGCAGACCATCTGGTTGAGGCTGAGATCTTTGGCGTAGGCCAAAACCAGACACTTAGCGCACTTGGTCCATAGACCGTCAGCGATCTCGCGTTGCTGTTGCTCCTTGCTAATCGGGGCACTGCGCCGCCGGTCGGCGAACCAATCGAACAGGGACATAAGCGCTCTCCTCCTCAACCCAATGAACGGGCTTCAAGGGCGATCCAGGACACTTGACGATCTTATGATCAAGTGCCTTCTAGATGTGCATGTTTACCTACGGATAACCCGTTAGCTTGCTATGAAGTCCATAGTGCGCCTGTTTTTCCTCAAGCCGTTGAGAGCCCTGTGCCAGTTCATCAGCTGGCAGTGCTCAGCGAAGGGCAGGCCACTTAGCATAGAGATAGAGATTTGTTGTGTGCCTGAGCTATGTCAATGCTTGTAGAAGTGCCAACTCAGCATCCAGAGGCACCTCGGTCGTTGCTGGGGTTATCTCAGACCGAGCTAAGCATTTGGGCTGAAAGCCAAGGCCAACCCGCTTATCGAGGCCGTCAAATCCACGATTGGATTTATGCCAAGGGTGCCCGTTCGCTCGATGAAATTACTGTGCTGCCCAAGCAGTGGCGGGCACAGATGGCTGAGTTTCCCGTGGGCCGTTCGCAAATCCACTATCGCTCAGTAGCCGCTGATGATACGGTCAAGTTCCTGCTGCGTCTGAGCGATGGCGAAACCGTGGAAGCCGTAGGCATTCCAACAGCAGGGCGCTTGACGGTTTGTGTGTCTTCTCAAGTGGGCTGCCCTATGGCCTGTGACTTCTGTGCGACAGGGAAGGGCGGCTTCCAGCGCAATCTATATGCTCACGAGATTGTGGATCAGGTATTGACGGTTCAGGAGGATATGAATCGTCGAGTTAACAATATTGTGTTCATGGGCATGGGCGAACCTCTGCTCAACGCTGAACAGGTGGTGCGAACGGTACAGTGCCTAAATCACGACGTTGGCATTAGTCAGCGAGGCATGACGATCTCGACAGTTGGCGTTCCGGGTCAGATTCGTCGCTTAGCAGAGCATCACCTCCAAGCTACCTTAGCCGTGAGCCTGCATGCCTCCAATCAACCGATCCGAGAGCGTCTCATTCCTAGTGCTCGCAAATACCCTCTAGAAGCGCTGCTGGCTGAGTGCCAAGAATATGTCACACTCACAGGCCGACGTGTGACCTTCGAGTACATCTTGCTAGCAGAGCTTAATGATGAGCCGGAGCATGCTGTTGAGCTAGCAAACCATCTGCGCGGCTTCCAAAGCCACGTTAACCTCATCCCTTACAACCCAATCAGCGAAGTTGATTATCAGCGCCCATCCCCAAGGCGCATTCAACAATTTGTGCAAGCCCTTGAGGACCGACATATCGCCGTGAGCGTTCGACGGACACGAGGTTTAGAGGCCGACGCCGCCTGTGGTCAACTGCGACGGCGCCAAACCAGTTGATATGAAAGAGCAGTAGGGGCACTGGGCCCAGTGTCCCTACTCTTCAACCTGATAGCCCAATTCTTCCAGGCGCGTGCGCGACTGACGCCAACGAGGCTGAACTTTAACAAAGAGTTCTAGATACACCTTGCCAGCAATCAATTTTTGCATTTGCTCACGGGCGGCGGTGCCAATGGCCTTCAGCATGCTGCCTCGTTTGCCAATCAAAATGCCTTTTTGGGAGTTACGCTCCACGTTCACGGTCGCTAATACGCGGGTGATCGTAGGTTCTTCTTCTACCCGGTCCACTGTGACGGCGACAGAGTGGGGCACTTCTTCACGAGTCAAGTACAGGATTTGCTCCCGAATCAGCTCACCCATGATGAAGCGTTCTGGCTGGTCCGTGACCAAGTCCGGTGGGTAGTAGTAGGGACCAGGCGCTAAGGTACTCACTAGCGTCTGCTGCAGCACGTCCATACCCTCGCCCGTCAGGGCTGAGAACTTAGCAATAGGCCATCCCCGCGCTTGGGCCAAAGCTTGATAGCTGCGTTCTATGGCTTCAGCTTGGTTAGGATCCTCAGGCTGCTGGTCTGCCTTATTAACCCCAACTAGTACTGGTACATTGCTCTGAGCGAGCATCTCGGCGATGTAACGGTCGCCGCCGCCTGCCTCTCCAGAAGCATCGACCACAAACAGGACCACATCAACAGATTGGATGGCACTCCAGGCGTTTTGCACCAACACCTCTCCCAATTGGTGGTGCGGCTTGTGAATCCCAGGTGTATCTACAAAGATAATCTGGGCTTCAGGTAGGGTCAGGATGCCTCGTAGCCGATTGCGAGTTGTCTGGGCAACCGGCGAGGTGATCGCGATCTTTTGACCGATCATGACATTCATGAGCGTTGATTTGCCCACATTCGGCCGCCCAATTAACCCGATGAACCCTGACTTGAAGCCAGGTGGAGCTTCTGGAATCAAAGTCTGGCCGTTCATTCCGCTCTGCTGCAATGGTGTCTGGGTCATTCCACTTAGCAATGGTGTCTGAGTTCTTTCCTGCACTGTAGGGCGCGCCAGCATTGAAACCTTATTCCCTATTGAGCTAACACGATTCAGTTTGCTCTGAAATCTCCCCGGAGATCGATTGACAGCGCCCTACTACAACAACAAATAACTGTGAGCTTTATGAACTTCTTCTCTTTGAATCCCTGGGGATATTCTAAAATTCTGCACGGTTGAATTAGTCGTTAGAGAATGGCTTAAAGCTAAGACTTGCAACCAGTGCAGAAAGTTCACTCACAGATGTTTGCTAAGGTTCAGGGCTGGCTTCTCTAGGCTAGCTTGCGCTCTAAGAATGGGCTGTATGCCAACCATCTTGAGTGTAGCTTTGACACCCCAGCTTTGTGCGTTCCAATCACAGGATAGCCAATAGATGAATGGTGGCATCCTATCCTAAGCTTTAGCTTTTTTAAGCTTGAGAACCCCTGTCTGTCCATAATTGGCAGAAACTTTTCTGGAAGCTTGTGATTTTAGTCACAATTAAGCGACAGATTACTGCTGCAAGTTAATCATTTGTGTTGAGTTGGCTATTGGCCAAAAGCAAGTTTGACTGGCCAATAGCCTGCTTTAGTGATGGCTCAAAATATTCAGCACAGGAGCACCAGGTTCTGACAAAATTCGGATGGTTTGCGGCCCAAGCCGGGCTGCATGAATAATCGGAGCAAGCATGGGAAAAAAACGCATTGGCATCCTCACTAGCGGTGGCGACTGTGCAGGCCTCAATCCTGTCATCCGTGCCGTTGTCCACCGGGCGATTGGTACCTATGACTGGGATGTGGTAGGCATTCTCTATGCCACCCAAGGCCTGATGAGCCGCCCAGTACGCTGCCGAACTTTGGACCTGCATAGCGTCTCCCAATTGCTCACCATGGGCGGAACCATCCTCGGCACGACCAATAAGGGCAATCCCTTTCGCTTTCCCATGGCTGATGGCAAACTGCTAGACCGCTCGGAAGAGATCATCGCAGGCTACCACGAGCTAGGCTTGGATGCCCTGATCGGGGTTGGCGGCGATGGCAGTCTGGCTATTTTGCGGCAGATTGCCCAGAAGGGTCGCCTGAACCTGGTTGCGATACCCAAAACCATCGATAACGACTTGGGGAGCACCGAGCGTTCAATTGGCTTCGATACAGCGGTGAATATTGCCACTGAGGCGCTGGACCGATTGAAATTTACAGCCGCCAGCCATGAACGGGTGATGATTTTAGAGGTGATGGGACGGGATGCTGGACACATTGCCCTCAGTGCAGGGATAGCAGGTGGTGCCGATGTCATTCTGATTCCCGAGATTCCCTACAAGCTCAGCCAAATCTGTCAGAAAATCGCTGAGCGGGAGTCCATGGGGCTTAATTTCTCGGTTGTCGTCGTTGCCGAGGCGGTGAAAACTGAGGACGGTCAGAGCATTACTCAGGCTGACTCTAAAGGGGATTGTCGCTATGGCGGCATAGGTCAGTATCTGGCTGAGCAGATCAGCGCTTGCAGTGGTGCAGAGACACGAGTCACCATCTTGGGCCATGTGCAACGCGGGGGAACTCCTTCACCTTTAGACCGCTTGTATGCAACAGCCTTTGGGGTCCATGCCGTTGACCTGATCGCTGGAGAGCAATACGACCGCATGGTGGCTTGGCAAAATCGGCAAGTAGTCAGCGTTGCCATTCAAGAAGCAATCGGTCAGTATAGTGCCGTCAATCCAGATGACACCTTGGTGAAAACAGCACGGGGAATGGGTATTTATCTGGGAAATTAGCTAGGAGATTAGGAAGAAGTTGGCCTTGAAGCCCTACCAAACCATTCCAATTCAAGAGTGTGGAGAGGCCCTAGTCCCTATCTCTGAAAGCTTTGCCTTTCAGGACCCTCACCCCTACGTTAGGGCTGGCGCACCCTATAAGCACAAATCGCCCTTCTGGGTGCGCTCTGGTGTACTAGTTAAGCTGCAAGAGGCTCAAGCCCAGCTGCATGAACTTGTACCCGGCTGGCGACTCAAGATCTTTGATGCTTACCGTCCAGTTGCTGTTCAGCAGTACATGGTGGATTACACGTTCATCCAACAAGCGAAGGCCCAGGGACTCAATCCGGCAAGCCTTATTGCAGCGCAACAGCAGGAGCTTTACGCTCAGGTCTATACCTTCTGGGCTGTCCCAAACGAGAATCCAGCCACGCCCCCGCCACACAGTACTGGAGCTGCTGTAGATGTCACTTTAGTAGATGCTGGGGGACAAGAGGTCGACATGGGTTCTCCCATTGATGAAATGTCACCTCGCTCTTATCCTGATCACTTTCAAGATGCCAGTGAATCCAAAGCCCAACAGTTCCATGCCCACCGGCAACTGTTACACAGGGTCATGACATCAAGTGGCTTCCAGCGTCACACCTTAGAATGGTGGCACTTTTCCTTTGGCGATCAGTTCTGGGCTTGGCGTCTGCAGACTACTGCTCAGATAACTGCCATCGCTTGCTACGGTCGAGCTTAAGGCACAGCAATTGTGTGCAGTAGCCGTTCGACAATTCCTCGAGCGGAACGCCCACCAGCAGGAATGAGCCGATGGCAAAGCACGAATGGCGTTAGAAACTTGACATCATCAGGCAGGACATGGTCGCGTCCTTCCAGAAAAGCCATTGCCTGTGCGCTTCTTTGCAGAGCAACAGCGCCTCGTGGGCTGACACCCAGGGTGATTTCTTCATCCTCGCGGGTAGCCCGGACCAAAGCCAGAATGTACTGCTGCAATGCTTGCGTCACCTTGATCGTTGCGCAACTCTGACGCAATGACAGAATCTCTTCGAGTGACAGGCAGGGTTGTAGAGGTTTGGGTGCAACCTCACCCTGAAAGCGCTGGAGCATATTCAGTTCCTCTAATTCAGTGGGGTAACCCAGACTGAAGGAGAGAGCAAAGCGATCTAACTGAGCTTCTGGCAAAGGAAAGGTGCCCTGATACTCCACAGGGTTCTGAGTCGCAACCACGAAAAAGGGGTCGGCAACAGGGCGAGTCGTGCCATCAACTGTGACCTGCCCCTCTTCCATAACCTCTAACAGAGCCGACTGGGTGCGAGGCGTCGCTCGATTCACTTCGTCAGCCAGCAAAACGTTGGTAAATACGGGACCCGGCAAGAACTCAAACTCGCCGCTGCGGGGGTTCCAGACATTGGTACCAGTAATATCGGTTGGCAGCAGGTCAGGTGTGCATTGAATCCGTTGGAATCTGCCATTAATCGACCGAGCCAAAGACTTAGCCAACAAGGTTTTGCCCACACCTGGTACATCCTCGATCAGGGCATGACCACCGGAGAATAGGGCAACCATCACCAGCCGAACGGCCTCTGCTTTACCAACGATGGCCTGACTCAGGTTAGCCGTGAGCCGAGCAACCCGGTCATCTATCTGATCGTGCATGGAAGTTGCCAGCATGTGGAGGGCCTCTTGCGTAAGGACGTTCTCAAGGGTTCCCCTGCCAAGGGGGTTCAAACGGCTTTACCGGTCTGTGTACAGCTTTAGTTCTCAGCTAGTAAGCCGGTTCTTGAAAATAACTCAGAGCTGCTTCCCGGTCTAGCGCAATCTGCTGCTTCAGAGCTTCTAGGGAGTCGAATTTCTGTTCAGGTCGCAAAAACCTCTCTAAGTCCACGCTCAGCAAGGAGCCGTATAGGTCCCCAGACCAATTCAGCAGATGCACTTCAACTGTACGAGTCATACCGTTGACGGTGGGGCGAGTTCCAATATTCATTACGGCAACAGCAGACGGGTTGCCAGCTCGACCCAGAGCCAAATCTGCAGCCAGTGAATCCTCTGCCGAGAGAGCCTTACTTAGCCAAGTGGCACGGACGCAATAAACGCCGTCCCGAGGCAGAAATTTGCGCTCTGGCACTTGCAGGTTAGCAGTTGGAAATCCCAAGGTCCGGCCCAGTTGTTGGCCTTGAACCACCCGTCCAGTCAAGCAGTAGGGACGTCCTAGCAAGCGTCGTGCCTCATCAACCTCCCCTGCCAGCAGACAGGCCCGCACTCGAGAACTACTAACTCGCTCTCCTTCGCAAGCCAGCTCCGGCACTACGACCACCTCAATCCCTAAGGAACTAGACCAGCGTCGCAAATCTTCAACTGTTCCTGCTCGACGGTGACCAAACCGGAAGTTAAAGCCGACACTAACCCGTTGTGCCCTGAGTTGCTCACGCAAAATTCGTTCTAAAAATTCTTGTGGGCTCAGAGCTGCCAACTCTACATCAAATGGCAGGAGCATCAATTGCTCAATTCCCCAGCTTTTCAGGCAAGCTGCTTTCTCAGGTAACGGCGTCAGCAACGGACGTACAGTTCCGCTGAAAAACTCTTGGGGGTGGGGCGCAAAGGAGAGAACCGTAGGAACAAGAGATTCGCCAGCCGTAGCTTGAGGCTGCAATACAGGCTGAATCACCTGATAATGCCCCCGATGCAAGCCATCAAAATTACCGAGGGCGACAGCAGTCGGTGTACGCGTACTTGCAGTCGAAGAGGTTACTAACACGCTTTACATTTTGCCACAGTCCAGGAGTCAAACCTGCCCTACCTAGCCAGTTCAGGCAGGAACGTTGAGGTCTGCGCTCAAAGACAAATTTGCACAGGATACGGCATCCAGAACCATGCCCTCACGGGCGACAACTGAACTGGGAAATTGCACTCGGGCCTCTTCGCCGACTCGGTCCATGAACCGGTCATCATGAACTGGATCATGATGAAAAATCACTAGGGTACGCACCTCAGCTGCTTTAGCGACCTTGACGGCCTCCTGCCAGGTCGAGTGTCCCCAGCCCACCTTGCTGGATTTGGGGTCGTGGTACTCCTCGTCGGTATAAGTAGCGTCGTAAATCAGAATATCGGCCTGATGAGCCAGACGCACTACATTCTCATCTAGACGGTCCAAGTAGTGCTCAGTATCAGTAACGTAGGCAATACTATGGCCCCGCCAATTGACCCGATAGCCTACTGCCTCCCCTGGATGATTGAGACGGGTTGTATCCACTCGGATCTCGCCTAGAGTCAGAGGCACGCCGACCTCAATGTTGTAGAACTTGAGTTCTGAACCCATGACCTGGAGAGGAACCGGGAAATTGGGGTGCAGCATTTGGTCGTTCAGCCGCTGTTCAATCGTGGCTCCGTTGGGAGCAACAGCACTGTAAATATGAAAGCAGTTACCAGGCGTGAAAGCAGGCGTGAAAAAGGGAAAGCCCTGAATATGGTCCCAGTGGCTGTGGGTAAAAAACAACTTCGCCTCTAGGGGCATGTGCTTCAGCAACTCCTGCCCCAAGACCCGTAGACCAGTGCCACCATCAAAGATTAGGCGCTCACCTCCGACCCGCATTTCTACGCAGGGCGTGTTGCCACCATACTCAACCGTATCAACGCCTGGGCAGGCAATGCTTCCTCTGACTCCCCAGAAATGCACTGTAAATCGCTGCTCCTGCGGCCGCTCACTGGCTCGCTCTTGGGGCGGACCGGAGAAACCATCTTTGAGGTTGGACCTGGATCTAGACATGGGTGTGATCACAAGGAAACTCAGGCAACAGGAGAAGGGTCGGGCGGTCGCTCTTCACTGCCCTAGCTGAGAAAGTACCCGTGCTGCTACTAAAAAGCGCTACTAGCTTCGACAATCCTAAAAAAATATGGATTGTTCAGGCGGAACGACCTTAGAATCACGGGCGCACAGGCGAGAACCAATTTTGCTCATCCTGCACAGCGACCACCCTGGAGCTGCACTTCTGCTACTAGCTTACTTGACGCCGCTATTCAAAGATTGTGATACAACTCATTAGCAAACAAGCTCAAAGCCAATATGGCACGAGGGGAGCAGCCTTTTGAGCGCGCGTAAGTGTGAAAACATTGCTGAGGCCGGTCAAGATGCTGGAAAAGTGGCAGTCTCATTTAAGTTGGCTTGTCCTACTGCTGGGCACAAGTATAAATGCTCATCAAGCTCTAGCAGCTGAGTTGGAGGGCTGGCGGTTTGACCCAGCTACCGCACAGCTTGAAATCACGACTGCGGGCAGCACAACGCCTCAATACTTTGTTTTGAGTAGCCCCTTGCGGATCGTGCTAGACCTACCAGACACACAGTTAGGGGCAGTTTCTACTCAGCAACAGTCCTATGAACAAGGGGCTGTGCGTCAAGTTCGGGTAGCTCAATTTCAACCTGGGGTTGCTCGGATCGTTCTAGAGCTGAGTTCAGATGCAGTTTTACAGCCAAGGCAGGTTCAGTTACAGCAATCAGCCGAGAACCGGTGGCTCCTGAAACCTTTACTCACTGCGAATGGTGGGAGCGCAGCTGAATCTGCAGCAGCTGTTTCACCCCGTCCGATTGCTACTCCTTCCTCCTCTCCATCCGCCACCCCACCGGCCAGTTCGCCCTCTCGTGGCAGCAGTTTGCTTGGAGGGTCAGTTTCCATGTTTCCTCTAGAACGTCTCAACGCATCTCCATCGCTCAATTCCTCATCTATAAATCCCTCACCTGTCCCGGCAGCTCCGGTAGTTTCTCCTCCCTCAGCTACAACTGCTCCGGCATCAGGTTCTCCCAGAGCAATGGCCAGAGAAATGGTTAGCGTGCCGCCGCTCAGTTCAATCCCGAACAGTTCGCCTTCTCCTTCCTCGCCTCCAGTGGCAACCCCTAATCAACAGGGTGGGCCAACCAATCGTCCTCTCCAATCTGAACGGCCATCCCAAATGGCCTCCCAGCCTGCGTCTCCGTCTCCCCTTGCCACAGGACTGAACACGTCTGCAGCTGCCAATCCTCATTTGGCATCAACATCACGAAGGACCTTAAGAGTTCGCTACGCCGGAGCAGAAACACTTTCAATTGCCTCAGGGGACACCCGCCCTGGATCCGTACAGCTGGCCGAACCCTTGCTGGATCAAAACGGGGCTGTCCTTGCACCTCAGGGCACAGTTCTCAACGGGGAGTTCCGGCCTGATCAAGATGGCATTCGCTTCGTTTCTCAGAGCTACACGATTAATGGGAAAAATGTACAACTCGTTGCTCAATCTGAGCTTCTGGCACGAGTGCAAAATCCTCAACACAACAACAATGCGGGAGCGTCAGGAACTGGGGCTACTGGAGCCAGCTCAACCTACCTCGCTGCACCCTATATCAACCTAGTTCAACCAAATCAAATTCTTGATTTAAAACCAGTACAGGCTCCTTAGCCTCTATGTCTGCCGTAGCTATAGCCACATCTGTGACCTCCTGTGACATCAGACCTCAAGGCCTACAGGGGCAGGCCCAATTTGAGGGCCGCTCTTTAGAGCATTTCAGGGTCGAACTTGGCCGGATCAGATTTCAACTGAGGTAGACGGAGGGTAAACAGAGTTTGATTCTCATCGCTACTGACTTCGATCGAGCCTTGAATTCGTTTTACCAACTGCTGTACCAAGGCTAGCCCTAACCCAGTACCAGAAGTCGCCCAACGGTTTTGACCTGCAGCACGGCGAAATTTTTCAAAGATGTGAGGTAATTCTTCCGAGGGAATTTGTACGCCAAGATTGCCGATTTTGAGAACAAACTCCTGCTGGTTGCCCTGCACATCTAGCCAGATGTGATTACCATCGGGTGTGTACTTGCAAGCATTGTCTAACAGCTCCACCACAATGCGCTTTAGGCTACTAACCTCAGTAGTTAGCAAAGGTAAGGGGTTAGGCTGCAAGTTCAGTGTGAAAGTTTGGTGGCGACGTTCACTGCTTGCATGAAATAGCGATAGCCAGCGAGGTAGTTGCTCGTTGAGATCTAGGGCATAGGGGCAGAGTGCCTGTCTCCCTGTTTCCAAACGTTGCAGATCTAGTAAATCTTCAACAAGTTCAATCTCCCGTTGACACTCAGTCTCCAGAATCTTCAGGTAGGTATTGAAGCGATCAGGCGATACTTGATGGCTCAGCATCTGAATTGCCAAACGCATACTTGACAGCGGGGTCCTGAGTTCGTGACTGACATTTCCTAAGAAGTCATCTTTGAGATAGTTCAGATGGGTGAGAGCCTCTACCTGAGCACAGGACTGCTGATACAAACGGGCTTGACGAATAGCAATCGCACATTGGGCAGCGATACGGCCAACCAGTTGCACTTCCGATTCCTGGAAGGGTCGTTCTCGACTCTCCTCAAGTACGCTCAGAATCCCTATTAGCCCCTGATCATCTTGAATGGGGTAAACGATTGTGGCTGTGGAATTATGAATTGCCTTAACGATTCGGCCCTTGTTTGCGACAGACGGTGACAACGCTCCCCAAGCGGTACCAACACTCACATACGGTAGCCCCTGCACAATATGTTTCCAAGCATTTTGGGGCCAGTCTCCCGGCTTAAGCACTTGGCCTAAATAAGAAACTCGCTTCCGGTCGGCTTTCTTGCGTAAAGTCGGGTTTAGATATTCATATTGGACTGTAATTTGGTCCAACTTACTGCGGTTCTCTGTATTGTGGTTCTCTGAGCCCCTTGCCTGAGCGGAGGTCAGCAATCCAGCATGACAGGCATCAGCACCTAGAGTTGCACCCAGTTCTTGAACTGCAATCTGCAAAATTTTGGCTTCATCCAAGCTGCTGCGAATCGCGTTGCCCAGCCGCGCTTGCAATTGCTCGTAACGCAGAGCTTGCTCTAGAGCGTGGGTGCGTTCATGCACTCGCTGATCTAGATCTGCATTGCGTACCCTGAGCTGCTGATAAAGCTCAGCTTGAGCAATAGCCATGGCTAGATGATCAGCAACGGCTTGAATTAATTCTGCTTCGTCATCGCTCCACAAACGGACAGCAAGCTGCCCTACGATTAATCGCCCCCAAGTTTTGCCCTCAACCTGGATCGGAGCGGTCATCTCAGCCCGAATTCCCATATCTAGGAGGACTTGGCGAGTTAGGGCAGGGCTACTGGTACGGGTGAGATCACAGCTACGCAAAACGTGGGTAGGCGCAGCTTGTTGAGCAACCTCTGGAAAGAGTTGATGAAAGGGATGCACACTGATATCTAACTCAGTAGGACTGCACACTCCCTCAGCAGCGTAGCGATGCACCATCCGCAGACTACCGTCTTCCTGGCGGAGTAAAATGCCACAAAAATCTGCATTGAAAGCCTCAGCAATTGCACGAGCACTCTGCTCCCAGATAGTGCCTAGGTCCAGACTGCGACGAATCTGGGCAATCAGATGGCCCAACAGTGTCTCGCGAGCGGCAATTTTTCGCGCCTGCTCGTTAGGAACTGATGTGACAGGTTGAGGCAGGACCGCTAACAAAGCATCTGCAGCTGCCAATTGGTCTGGCATTTTATCGGCGCGAGCCAAATCAAGTAGGGCTTGAGCTAAGGCCGCTTTGAGAGTAGCCTGTTGCGTCTTCTCTTCAGCGATCAGTTCCGAACCTGGATAGCTCTCCACGATTTGGTCAGCAATGCAGCAAATGGTCCGGGTGAGATCACTGGGACTGTGGGCTGGATACATCTGGGAAACATGATAGACGCGGGACTGGGTAGGTCCCTGCAGTTCCTGGGACTGATAAAACTCGGCTAGCATGCCTTCGAGATCCATTGTGCGGCACCGTTAACTTGGGCACCTCAGCACTCCTGCTTAGACTCACAGAGGTGGTTGTTCAAATATAGGAATCCCTATTCGGACCCGAGTTGACCAGATTTTGCGAAAACTGATTGGCAAAAACTGAGGAGCTAAACTGGAGCGCGAACCAAAGGATTAATGCGGTTGAGCCAGGGGTTTCTTTCACCTCAGCAGAATTTCTGATGCCATTGTCGATGCCATTGTCGATACCAGTGTTATTGCCGCCGGGCCGCCTCTATCAGGAGCCGTTGTTCTGCTTGAGCTAGAGACCAGCGTCCCTGCTCTAAATTCGCAGGCTCCACGCAAATTGCAGTGATACCCCAGCGGACCAAATCATCCAACAATTCAGGTGAGTGGAGAAACGGATCCCCACAAATATGACAGGGGAGCTTCAATTGCCGGGCTTGTTTTATCAGTTGTTGCACCGCAGCCACTACCGCTGGATTAGTACTATCGAAGCGTTGAGCTAGACGGGGCTGATCTCGATCAATGCCCAATAGCAATTGGGTCAGATCATTTGTGCCAACGGTGATTCCTTGAACGCCAGCTTGTACAAAGTCTGGCAAGGCAAAGATCACAGCAGGAACCTCAGCCATGATCCACAGCTCGAACCCTGGGGTTTCGAACAGTCCCAGCTCTCGCACCAAATCCCGGGCAAACTTAAATTCTTTGACGGTGCGCACAAACGGTAAGAGCAGCCGTAGGTGGTGGTAGCCTGACTGTTGCAGCTGTCGCAGGGCTTGCAATTCCAGCTTGAATAGAGCTGGGTCGTCCTGGTATCGGACGACTCCTCGCCAGCCTAATGCTGGGTTGAGTTCTAGCATTTCGTAGTCAGCACCTCCTACCAACTGTCGCAATTCGCAGGAGCGCAGATCGAGTGAACGGTAGAACACGGGCCGGGGTGCAAAAGCTGCCAGAAAAGGTTGTATGCCAGCCACTAGCCGCGCTACTAGTTCTGGCTGCCGGGCTGATTGCAACCATGCGTACGGATGCTTATGCTCTAATGCCTGCAATATCAGCAATTCTGAGCGCAGCAGGCCCACCCCCTCCGAGGGTAAAGCGGCCATCTGAGCGGCTAAATGGCTTTGACTTAAGCTAAGCAGCAAGCGAGTACCTGTTACCGGCATTGCCGTAACCGTTGTTAGAGCCGTTGTCACAGCTGTTGTTGTATCGGGGGGCAAGATCCCCTGTCCGTTATGACTGCTGCTATGAAGGTTATGAGCCAAACCAGCATTGTTTAAGCGGCTTACTGTGCCAGCATTACCATCCAGCATGAGTAATTCTCCATCCTGAATTAGGTCTGTGGCTGAGTGAACACCGACGACGGTTGGAATGCCCAGCTCCCGAGCCAGGATTGCAGCGTGACTAGCAAGACCTGCGTCCTCAACCACTAGACCCGCACACTGGCTAATCACTGGCAACCAGTCTGGAGTAACAGCAGTAGTTACCAGAATTTCACCCGGTTGCGGTTGTAGGAGTTCCTGTTTTAGAACTCTGGCTTGTCCCTGCACTTGGCCCTTAACTACACCCACACCAGTCAAGCTAGAACCGAGAATGTTAGAGGATAAAGGAAAGCCAACCTGGAGCTTGATCTGCTCGTTCTCGTCATTTTCGAACATCTCGCCATTGGCCTGAAGCAGAACGATAGTGTTGTCTAGAGTTAATACCCATTCCAAGTGCAAGGTGTTGTCTAAAGCAAGCTTGAGCTGGGCGGACACTTTTTGGCTCCAGAACTGTAGGTCTTCAAGAACCTCTAGAGTCAGGGGTTTCAAGATTGCCTCTACAGGTCGTATGGCCGCTACACCAGGTCGTTGCTCTGGAGAGAATTCGTAGTAGCGGAACTGTAACCCTGGCCGCCAATCTACAGTTCTACGTCTAGGATCAAACTGGTGGTAGACCGGGATTGCCTCACCTCGGCTAGCCGCAATACCTTGGCCACGGATTGCCCATACCTTCAAGAGTTGAGAAGTTTCAGCTTCGGATTTAACTTTCCAGTGACACCAACCGGTTGCTAAAGCTGGAAGGACAGGCTGCACTAACACCGTCATCGCCAGGTCAGCAACTTTGATTCCGCGTTGTTGCCAGTAGAACAAACTGCGAGCACTGAACAACGAAGCCCAGAGTTGCCGTAATTTGGTCTCGAATTGGCTGTCTTGGGATTGTTCTATCGTCGCCCTGAATGGAACTAAAGCATATTGAGCAGGCAATAAACCTAAGGGCAAGCAGACATTGTTGCCTAGACCTGGACGCAGGATTAGATCTGAAGTTTGGAGTTGGGCAATGCTCTCTTGGAGGGTAGTAATTAGCGGCTGTGGAAGGCTTAAGTTTATTTGGATGGAGCGGCGTATTTGGTGGGCAGCCTCCTGTAGAGGACGCCCTAATTCAATTGCTTGACTTGCTTGTAAGGGCTCTGGCCAGCCAATAGTCTGAATTGCTTCCCGATAAGCTGAAGCCCCAATGATGAAACCGTTAGGAACTGGATATCCCGCTTGTTGAAGCTGACTCAGATTAAACGCCTTGCTACCAACTTCTGGCAAGTCGTCAGGCTGAAGTTGGTTGAGCCAGGACAAATAACCCACGGCTGGGACGGCTAGGGACTTTCTGATTTTAGGCGTCTCGCCAGCCTAGTCTTCCGGCACGATGATTCCTAATCCTGCGTCAATTCAAGCGGCATGGGGAACCTTGCCAGTATGAAAAAATACTTACACCAACTCTGGCAGGGTTGCCTGGGAACAGTTCTGCAACCTGAGTGCTCGCTCTGTCAACGCCCAGCAACAGCAACAGGCTGGTGTAGTAACTGTCTGACTGCCCTACAGCATTGTCGCTTCTCAACCGTGGACCAGATGCAGGTTGTAGAGCCACCTCCAGCAGGTCTAGCAGAAGGCATGGTACTCGACTCATTGTCGGTTTTCGCCTGGGGACATTATGGTGGAGCCCTTAAACGTAGCCTCACTACTTTGAAGTACCAACAGAAGCCCCATCTAGCCCTAGCCTTGGGCTTCTGGTTAGGTCAAAGCTGGCACAGTCAGTTGCTATTAGAACAGCCGTTGCGGTCACGCGCACCGATTGTTGTTCCCATTCCTCTAAGCCAAGAGAAGCTCAAACTACGCGGTTTTAACCAAGCTGAGCGACTGGCTCAAGGCTTCTGCCGCTGGACAGGTTTACGTTTGCACCCTCAAGCGCTGCAACGGGTCCGGAATACAGAGGCCCAATTTCGTCTTTCTGCGGCTGAACGGGCGGCTAACCTATCCCGTGCCTTTGCAGTCGGCAACGTTAGCCCTGGAACAGCCGTACTGCTACTGGACGACATCTACACCACTGGTGCAACAGTATGGGCTGCGGTCGAGGCCTTTGCGCAACGAGGCATACCAACGGTTGGAGTGGTTGTCATGGCCCGCCCAACATCAGCGCCTTCTTACACCAACGCAAAGCCTAATGCGACCATGAGCTAGACTCACTAACGAACCAGCCCTGTGCTCTTGCCTATGGATGGCTCCTTTGTGCTCACCCTACTGATTGTCATCACAGTTGTGGCTGGCATCAGTGCGCAGGTTCTGGCAGATTTTTGTCGGGTGCCTAGCATTGTCTTTTTGTTGCTGTTCGGAGTTCTGCTGGGTCCCGACGGCTTCGATGTGGTGCATCCACAGTTGCTGGGTCTGGGTTTAGAGGTCGTAGTCTCTCTATCCGTAGCTCTGATTCTGTTTGAGGGTGGGCTTAACCTGCAACTACGCGAGCTGGGCTGGGTGTCAGGTAGCCTGCAAAATTTGGTCACGATTGGCACCTTAATCACCTTGCTCGGTGGGGGTGCGGCTGCCCATTGGCTCGGTGAATTTCCCTGGCCTGTGGCGTTTCTCTATGCATCTTTGGTAGTTGTCACAGGACCAACCGTCATCAATCCAATCCTTAAGCAGATTGGGGTAGGCCGACGGGTAAAAACGCTGCTGGAAGGTGAGGGCGTCCTGATTGATCCGGTCGGTGCAATCCTAGCGGTTGTCGTCTTAGACATTGTCCTCAATGGCGATGCTGAGCCACGGTCTATCATTACCGGACTGGGGCTGCGTCTAGGGATTGGTGCGGGAATTGGTGCGATCGGAGGGTGGCTGCTAGCGCAAATTCTCAAGTACGCCAAATTTCTCTCCGACGAACTGAAGAACTTGGTAGTTCTAGCTGGATTGTGGGGATTGTTTGGGCTGGCCCAGACGCTACAGAGCGAGTCTGGTCTGATGACAGCGGTGGCTGCGGGTATGGCCGTACAGGCAGCAGCAGTACCGGAGGAGCGCCTACTGCGGCGCTTCAAGGGTCAGTTAACGACTCTGGCAATTTCGATTCTATTTATCCTGCTAGCTGCTGATCTATCAATTGATAGCGTTTTCGCTTTGGGCTGGGGTGGGGTTCTGACGGTGTTGAGCTTAATGCTGCTAGTCCGACCCCTAAACATTTGGATTTGTACTTGGGACAGTGGCTTGAACTGGCGGCAGAAGGCTTTTATGGCTTGGGTGGCACCGCGAGGGATTGTGTCAGCTTCTGTCTCCTCAGTGTTCTCGATTTTGTTAACTGAGCGTGGCATCAATGGTGGAGATGCTATCAAAGCTCTGGTCTTTCTCACCATTGCCATGACCGTAGTTCTCCAAGGCTTGACAGCGAAGTGGGTGGCGAGGTGGCTACGTCTTGATGTCAGTGAAGCGCGGGGAGCAGTCATTGTTGGCAGTCATGCCTTGGGGCGGCTGGTAGCCCATCTATTTCAGGACCGAGGCGAGTCAGTCGTGCTACTAGACACCAATCCCGAGTACTGCCGTCAGGCTCAAGCTGAGAACCTGCGCGTGATTCTCAGCAGTGGTTTAGATGTTGCAGCTCTGGAGAAGGCAGGCTTAGCTTCAGTGGGAACCTTTGTAGCGATCACAAGCAACGCGGAAGTCAATCTGATGGTTGCTGAGCGAGCCGCAGAAGAGTTCCGACCGCCTCGGGTACTGGCTGCTTACCCCCGTGAGGAGACAATCTCGAAAGGTGCTTCAACCACTTCTGAGATTGCTCAGGCCTTTTTGCCTCAGGTACATGTCAAAGCCTGGAACCAATACCTCAGCACAGGCGAAGCTCGCTTGGGGGAGACCATTCTGCGTGAAGCTGAATTTGAAAACCAGCAGGCAGATTTACAAGCTATGACAGCAGCAGGTGAACTTTTGCCCCTACTCCTGCTACGGTCTGGAAACCTACAAATCGTGCCTGCAGACTTAGCTTGGGAACCGAGCGACCGGCTAATTTATTTGCTGCATGTCCCCCGTTTGGAACTGGTAAGCAGCCTGCAGAACCCAGTGGTCAACGGCATAGAAGCGGTATCAGGTTTACCCCTGGGAGTGCCTCTCCCAGAAAGGGTGACCAAAGCGCCCTAGTTCTCCACAGAGGCAGAGCTTACGCAAACACGCCGTCCAAGCAACCCCCTATGCAACTAAACAGCTAGTAACACTCCACGGCTACTAACTGATTGAAAACAGCTTGGGGTAGGAAAGACGGACGGCGGTCTATATCCATTGCTGGGCAGCCTCCTTGGCGAGTGAGGCCAGGCGCATCTTCAGGAATATATTCACGAGCACTGTAGAACGTGTTGGGAATCTCTAGGCCGGGCAGCGAGAAGATATTTTCTGGAGCACCGTAGCACTGAGCTACTCGCAGCAAGTCAACCCGCATGCTCTCAAAGGCTTCTTTCAGCCGTTGCAGTTTCCAAGCTTCTAACCCGCGTGGAGGCTGAGCAATAAAGTCTCGCACGATCTGGTAGAGCTGCTGCTGCTGAAACACCCAACCTTTAGGGCCCCGCCAGTAGCGTAAAGGGTCGTAGAGGGGATCAGCTGGATCGGCACTCAAAATTAGCGATTCAAAGCAAATTTGCTCTCCATGCTGGAACAGAGGTCCGTCTAGGATGTCGATCAGGCGATCAACTGCCTCTAAGCCAGTAATGAATTGTCCGTACAGGGGGCCAAGTACCTGAGGCGTTAAGCCTTCTAAGAAATTCTGCTGATGCCAGTCGAATGCAAGCCAAGGCTGATGACCATCGCCGCGGGTCCAGATATGCATTGCATTTTTCTGGGTTTCAGTGACGTACTGGTTGAGCCGATCAACCATCTCCAGGTTGTGAAGCGCCTTGGCAATTTCTAAAGCCTGCCGTTGGCTACGCTGCAGAATCCCCGTCGCCTGAGGATCCACAACCCAAATGGGATAACCGAACTCTCGCAGGTTGGCCTGAAGTAACTGCCAAGATGTCTCGGGGAGATAGCCCTCATGGTCCCGTTGCGACAAGTAGGACCAAACATTATCAGTGATACTCTCGCTGTTGAGGCTGAAGGTTGGCCAAGCCTTAAGCTGGCTCATCACCTCTTCACGGCTCACTTCCCCTAAACGGGCTCGGTTGTAGAGCGTATCCACCCGTTGCATTTGGCGTACGATGCCCATGGCCTGGTTGTAGAAAGGCGGCTCAGGCCGGACACGAGGATTAGCTCGTCCAGCCAAGACGTTATAGCCGCCCTCTTCAGTGCGCAGAACTGTTACATCTTTACGCTGCTCCTCTGCTGTCTCATCCCAAAGATCGGGGGTGATTCGCTCTTCCAGTAGACGCAGAACCGGTGGCGAGTTGTCCCAACCATTAGCCCAAGGATGGGTCTGCACAAATAGGCCGTTGTAGCGTTTGCCTGGAGCGCGGTGGAAATAACCCAAGGCCTGCACAACTTCTAGCAGGCGTTGGTTGAGCCATTGGCTAAAGGCCAGAGTGCGTTCACCATCATGTAGAGCCCGGTGAGCGCGATCCAATGCACACAAAGTTTCACCGTGATGGGGCGGCTGATTGATGGAACTAGTGCGGATGCCAATGCGGGACTGAGCAGGGTGCCAGTAGTCAGGCCCTGGAAAGTAGGTGACCCACTCATCAGGCAAATCCTGAAAAAATACAATGTGGGGCAGCATACCATCACTGTGCATCGCCCACATATGAGTTTCGAAAATCTGACAGAGCACGCGCAAGCGCGACAGCAGAAAAGAACGAGGGACTGGGTAATTGCGTTCTGCTAAAGCCCGGATGACGTCTGCCTGGTATTTCACCACCAAGGCTGTATCGTGGTTCCACTCGTAGGGATACAAAATCCGATCGGGTGATATCGCAATGTAAGTGAGTTCACTTTCGCGATGAAAGACAAGGAAAATACCACGATCAACAGAATCAAAACCTTGACGAACAATTTCGGCGAGCAGTTGACGGCTAAATCTCATGCCAGACCCACAGTAAAGACGATTGTAATCAAAGGTGCAGCTACATTCGTACAGTCATCTATTCATAGCACCGGTCGTTAGGCCAAGGCCTACCAACTCAGCATCCTCACGGTGTCTTAATGGAGTAGCTTGATACGTTGTCACGTCTCCGTAACGCAGTTCCCTTAAGGCAAATTTAAATAGCGTTATGGTGAAGTGCTTGGAGCTGGTAGCTGATCCAGTTCAATATCAGGGCCCCGGTCCACGAGTTCGATGTGCCATTGCCCCAATCGGTTGGATTCGAAAGCGACATAGCGCCCATCAGCACTGATAGTGGGATGGCGAACTGAACCAGTTAAGTAAAGAGTTAAGTTGTCCAGTGTGCGCTGCTGTCGGTCGTAGACCCAAATATCAGAACGGCCTCGCTCATCAGTGACGTAAGCAATATAGCGAGCAGTAGCACTAATGCTTGGTTGGTCCTGCGAGGAATCCAAACGATTGAGGTCAGCCAGAGGCAGCATCCGGCGATTGCTTACGTCGTAGAGAAACACATCGCGGCTGGCATTACGGTCAGAGGCAAAAGCTAAATATTGGCCATTGGCACTGTAAGACGGGGACTCATCTGGAGCTTGGCTATTAATGCCAGCACCCCCGATTTCAGGCGGCGGCGTGAACACGCGAAAGGGCTCACAGCTACTCAGCAGTGAGGCTAACAACAGCAATTTAGCGGGGAGCCAATGGCAGGTTCTCAAGAGGTTGCCCTGTGGCGCGGTTGTAGACCAGAATATCCCACTGCCCACCAACACTAGACTCAAAGGCGATGGTACTGCCATCAGCACTGATCGTCGGGTTGCGCACATCGCTGTTAAGGCCTTGAGTCAAATTCTGGAGTTGCTGAGTCTCACGATTGTAGAGATAAATGCCAGCCCGTCCCTGCCGGTTGGCAGCAAAAACTAACCACTTAGCATCAGCAGAGGCGACTGGATGCGAGGTTAGGCTATCTAAACCATTCAATCCTGGCATTTCCAACAAGCGTTGATTCTGGTTGTCGTAGAGAAACACATCACGGCTGCCCTTGCGATCGGATGTGAATAGAACAAAACGCCCTTCAGGACCTATCTGAGGATTTTCGTCAGCATAGGTGCTGTTGAGACCACTGCCTGAAGGGTCAACGTTAGGACCCAAAAAGCGGGGGTAACCCGAGCAACCTGCTAGTAGGAGTGGCAACAGTAACCAAAATTGAGAAGCGCGGATCACGGCGTTAGCTGGGGGAGCGAGCAGGGGTATCCAGTTCAATATCAGGGCCCCGGTCGATCACCTCAATATCCCACTGACCACGACGGCTAGTTTCAAAGGTAATGTAACGACCTTCAGGGCTGATTGAGGGATGGCGAACCCAGCCGTCATAAGTTGCGGTCAGGCTAACAGCTCTCTGGATTTGCCGATCGTAGAGATAAACCTCGGGCCGACCTCGAATAATGCTGGTGTACACCAAATAGCGGGCACTTGCACTCAGACTTGGACTCTCGGGCATCAAGCTCAGTTCGCGCAGATGGGGCAAATTGACGAACTGCTGAGCTTGCAGGTCATACAGCAAAATTTCCTGACGCTGGTTTCGTTCTGAAATCAGAGCCAGGAAACGGCCGTCTGCACTGAGAGTTGGCTGTGTGTCGGCATAGCGACTGTTAAGAGAAGAGCGTGGGCCAGTTACTGGGTTGCCGCCGCAGCTAGTTAGCAGGAGGAGAGCTACGACGGCTGAGTAACCCAGTTGCCAGTAAGGTCTATTCGTCGTCCTCATCGTAGTGGGGGCGGCGCGGCCTATCTTCCTCAAAGTCTTGTTCACCGCCAAAGTCTTCATCCACGTCAATATCGATCGGACGGGTTGGTTCTACTTCGCGATTGGGACGAGGGCGACTATTGCGAGGACGTTGAGGCGGTAGGTCATCTCGTTGGTCCCACTCATCTCGTCTGTCATCTCGGTCTTCTGAGATAGGTGGCGTAGGAGGCTCGTTAATCTCGACATCAATATCAGTTAGTTCTGGCTCGACAGGACGCGGACGGCGGGGTCGAGTGGGGCCGGGGGAGCCACCATCGCCAGTCGGTGGCCTTCTGCCACTACCAGCGGGGCGACGAGAGGTCGGCACATCAGACACCTCCCCATCAACGGGGCGAGGACGGCGGCGGGGTGGTGCATCGGTTACTTCCCCTTCTACCGGACGAGGACGACGGCGACGGGGAGGCGTGTCACCGGCTAACTGAGCAGGACGGCTGTAGCGGTCAACATCATCTTCGTCCGCACTGCGGATCGGACGAGGAGAACGACGGCGGGTCGGTTCATCAAAGCGACGGGTATCGTCTAAATCCACCTTGTAACTGCGGCGGATTGGCGGATCATCCTCAATGATCGGTTCACTGCGTCGCGCCTGAACGGTTGCAATCTGACGTAGCCGTAGAGTCTCAAAAATAAAAAAGCCGGCTGTGCCAGCCATCAAAACTTGACCGAACCAGAGGATTGGATCCAATCGCCAACCTTGCCACATCAGAATTAGACCTGAGAGGCCACTAGCCGCCGAAAACACAATGTCGTAATCGCGCGAGACGTCTGGCTTAAAAGTCCGCACGAAATAAAAGCCAATGCTAGCCAGCAGTACAGCCAGTCCCAAAATGAACTGGTAGTTGAACTGAACGTTAACCATTTCCCGCCTCCTACGTAAGGCCCATTCTAACCAAATTCGGAAGGGCCCCTGGGCCATTCAAAACAGGAACCCCGACCAAGGCCGAGGCTCCTGAGTTTAAAGCTGCATCGCCTAACGGCTTAGATGCGGCTGCTTCTTTTAACTTTGTCCTTTTGGCTAATAAAAATCAAACCAACAGTTGCGGGGATCAAAACAACAACAGCCCCTGCAAGCAGGCTAAGCAAGAAATTGGCTAGAGACGGTGTCATATCAACCAGCTCCTAAGAAAAGTAAAGTATTGCTACAGACTCCAATTATGGAGACTATCACAAATTGCTCGTTTACTACCGGGTCTCGCTCAAGGCTTGGGATCAGTTGCCAAGCCAAGTTTAGGGTGAGGTTGCGGGTAGCCCCCACCAAGCCAACGCGTAGGATTGCTTCGGCTGGTTCACAGTTTGGCGCAGCACCACCCTCAGCTTGTACCGACCGTTTTGAGGCACCTTGAAAAAGATGTGTTCAACACTGTCTTCTGGACTGATCGAGGCAGCAACGCTACCGGCGGAATCGGTAGCATCGGCAGGCATCAAGTAGAGATCCAGGTTATTAAGACCCTCATTTTGGAAGTTTTCGCCGACATCGTACTCGCCATTGCCATTTTTGTCATTTAGGGTAACCAAACGGTCCCAGGCTAGGCTGGCGGAGACAAAAGTCCCAGCTTTCAAGGGCTGCTCGATTACGTAGTCTTGAGATTTCGTGTTGTTGTCTACCAAGTTGTAATCCCAACCGATTGCTGGCACAGCTGCACTTGGCCCATACTGACCCGGTTTAAACTGTTCAAATGCCCGATAGGCATTGAGTTGACCGGTACCTAACTCCATATCTAAAGGAATGGCTGGATCGCGGTAAGCATCAGAGCTGAGCCAGTCCTGTCCCCCTTTATCGAGAATCGTGCGGCTCATACCTAATAAAGACCCATCTCCCGGATCCTTTTCCTTTTCCGCCGAGTTCATGAGCACCACTTTCATCAGCTCATGGCGCCGAGCTGCCAAGCTCCAGTGGTTGGCACCCGCAGAAATTTGAGCATCGCCATACTGTTGCAGCAGGGCTACGGTGCTAGTGACGTGGGGAGCCGCAAAACTGGTGCCACTGCTGACTGTGCGCGAACCATTGAGAGTCGTCAGGGTAATGCCTGCACCGGGGGCCACTAAATCAACGCTACGCCGTGGGCCAACAGCATCCTCACGGCCCACCAAATTGGCCCGGTGCAAACGCTTAAACAAGCCACCAACCGCTTCTGTGAAAGCAATATCAACGCCGTTGTAGTTATCTGTAGGCAGGGGGATACCGCCATCACCCTGATTGCCAGCGATCGCATAGAGCACATTGTGAACTCGGGCGGACCAGTCAACACATTGGGTTAACAGTGAATTGCCATCCAGGCTAGCGTTGGGTCTCGGGTCGCGCTCTAAGGTTTCACCAAAGCTGAAATTAATTGCCCTCACATCATTGCCGTTCTGAAGGGCAACCTGCTGCGCTGATAGACAAGCTTGAGGTTGGATACTCTCACGACGCCCTGAACCCAACCCAAAAGCTGAAGAATAAAGTCGAGCTTGAGGGGCTACCCCTCGAAATAGCTTGTCAATGCTGATCATCACACCCGCCACGCTCTCAGCGTGTTCCTCAATGTTTTCATTGCGTCCAGTCGGACGATCTCGATAAAACAACCGGGCTGGCACAATATCCAAATTCTGGCCAGAAACTTTGTCAGTATTGCGTTGCCCTGGCCGACCAGGCTCAACCTGACCGATCGCGATTTTACGACCTGTGAGATTGTAGGGCGGTAACTGCAACCGTAACGCGTCAATGCCATTAGGGCCTGCGGAGGAATCAGGCCTGAGCGCCAGCGCGGGGGTTGCCAGCAGCGCAGCACTCATGGCTCCCCAGAGGCAAAACCAGGAACGGGCGGAGTAGAGCTTGGCAGACATAGGGTATTGGATTGTCCTGTAGTCGGTGAATGAGCTTGGTTAGGCCTAGCGGTGCCTGTTCCCGTTTTACAATGACCCCATGGATGACAAGGTAATTGTTCGGGATTATTTCAACGCCACCGGTTTTGAACGCTGGCGACGCATTTACGGCGATGGTGAGGTCAGCTCGGTCCAGCGGGACATTCGGGTTGGCCACCAACGGACAGTCGATACCCTACTCGAATGGTTACGCTCGGATGCAAGCCAGTCTGGTGGTAGTCTCGACTCCCTCAAAATTTGTGATGCTGGCTGCGGTGTAGGCAGCCTAAGTATCCCTTTGGCCCAAGCTGGGGCCAAGGTTTTTGCCAGTGATATTTCACAGAGCATGGTCAGTGAGGCTCAGCAGAGAGCTGCCGCTTTAGGTCTTCAAAACAACCCCAGTTTTGCGGTTCAGGATCTAGAAACCCTGAGTGGTCAATACCCCACCGTAATCTGTCTAGATGTTCTGATTCACTATCCAGAGGCCAAAGCAGCGGAGATGATTCAGCACCTCGCGAGTCTAGCCCAGTCTCGCCTGGTTTTGAGCTTCGCTCCTAAGACCCTGCTCCTAACTTTGTTAAAGCGGATTGGCGAATTTTTTCCGGGCCCCAGCAAAACGACCCGTGCCTATCAGCATCGCGAGCGCGAAATCGTAGCTGTTTTAGAACAGCTGGGATTTAAAGTCCGACGACGGACAATGATTAGCACCCGCTTTTATTTCTCTTGCCTACTAGAAGCCATCCGCCCTGAGATAGAGACGGAGAAGCCTAACTAACCCCTACATTGCCGCTTTATTAAGCAATGTAACAAAATTGCTGTCATGCTGGCTTGACAGCTTGACAGCAAGAAGAGGTCCTACTATCGTGAGTTGTACGCCCGGGTAAGCAGTAGTCAAGAGTATATGCAAGACCAGGAAAGGCATAAGGTAACGTTGTACCTCACGTCGGAGCTGCACCAGCACCTGAAAATTCAGGCGGCGGTTGAGGGTAAATCAATGTCCGAGATGGCTAAGCGAGCCATTTCGTTTTTCCTCAGTCATGCAGATGTGGTTTACGAGACGGAAGCATCTCGAGTTGGACAAACCCATCGAGTTTACTCTTGTCCCGATTGCAAGCACTCTGTGGTTTTCAAAGAAGGTGAGTTGGCTCCCCTAGGTGAACAGCCAGGTGTGATGGTAGAAGAGGGTGCTGAACTCTCCGATGCCAGCAAGAGCCAGGATGAGGAGCTAGTTCCCTGCTAAGTAGGGCTTTAGATTCCATTCGACCGTATTTGTAGCTGTTGTCTCGTCGATGTATCGTTGCCATGCAAGAAGAGCTCAGCATTCTGGTTCAAGCTCAGTACCCTCTGATCTACCTCCAAACACCGGAAGAAGAGAGAGCTGAGCAGGCAATCGCAACCATTGCGCAAGTAAAACCGCAGCGACGAGTCTTTATCTGGACGGTTACCCACGGCATCGTGGAGTACGGTCAACCTCGAACCTTGACTCAACACAACACAGTGTCACCTCAGGCAGCTGTGGAATGGGTTGTCCGTCAACGAGAGTCTGGCATCTTCATATTTAAGGATATCCATCCTTTCATTGAGAATCCGGAAGTAACTCGTTGGCTGCGAGATGCCATCGCTAGTTTCAAAGGCACTCAGAAGACAATTGTTCTGATGTCGCCCGTTCAGAATGTGCCAATTGAATTGGAAAAAGAGGTAGTCGTTCTCGACTTTCCTTTGCCAATCATGGGAGAGTTGGATGAGGTTCTCAACCAGCAACTGTCTCAGACACGGAACCGTCGCATCAGTACGGAAACCCGTGAAAAGCTTTTAAAAGCTGCTCTTGGTTTGACTTTAGATGAAGCTCAAAAAGTCTACCGAAAAGCACATGTCACGGCTGGCAAACTAACAGAGGATGAAGTTAATATCGTCCTCTCGGAGAAGAAACAACTCATTCGTCGCAACGGTATCTTAGAGTACGTTGAAGAAGACGAAACCATTGAAGCCGTTGGTGGTCTAGACGAATTGAAGCGGTGGCTCAAGCAGCGTTCTAACGCCTTCACTGAGCGAGCTCGTGAATATGGTCTGCCCCAACCTAAGGGCATGCTAATCCTGGGAGTTCCTGGCTGCGGCAAATCGTTAATTGCCAAAACAACTTCCCGGTTGTGGGGTCTTCCCCTGATCAAGTTAGATATGGGTCGCGTTTACGACGGCTCTATGGTTGGACGCTCAGAGTCCAACTTGCGGAACGCTCTGCGCACTGCTGAATCTATCTCACCCGCTATCCTGTTTATTGATGAGTTAGACAAAGCATTTGCAGGCGGCACAGGTAGCGCTGATTCTGACGGTGGTACCTCTAGTCGAATTTTTGGTACCTTCCTGACTTGGATGCAGGAGAAAAAGTCACCTGTATTCGTCATGGCAACCGCTAACCGGGTTGAGCGACTCCCTGGGGAGTTCTTACGCAAGGGCCGCTTTGATGAATTGTTCTTTGTAGACCTACCAACTTTGGAAGAACGCAAAGAAATCTTCAAGATTCATCTTTCTAAGCGCCGCAAAGACATCAGCCGCTTCGATTTGGATGATTTATCCAAGGCTTGCAATGAATATTCTGGTGCGGAAATTGAGCAAGCTATCGTTGCAGCGATGTACCAAGCCTTCTCACAGGAAGGTAGAGAGTTTACGCACCTAGATATTATCGCTGCCATTAAGTCGACTACGCCTCTGTCTAAGACGATGACAGAACAAGTAACGGCTCTGCGCGATTGGGCCAGACAGAGAGCGCGTCCGGCAGCTACTTCCGTCGCTGAATATCAGCGCATGGAGTTCTAACAGCTTTCCTAGATTGACCCTGAGGAGGTGGTTCCGCAGCAGCTAATTCTCGTACGCTGATCCTTCATTCGTTAGTTCAACGTTCGTTCTTGCTTCGTCCATAAGCCGGTCTTCGTTCAACCGGTGTTGTCTCTCTAAACTATTCCATTGGAGGAAATCCACAATGTCTCACTTTAGCACTCTGCGCACCAAAATCACTGATGCCGAAATCCTGAAGGCTTCTTTGCGGGATCTGGGTATCTCGGTTAAGACCGAAGCTGATGTGCGTGGCTACAATGGGCAGCGTGTTCGCTCTGACATCGTTGCAGTTCTAGACGGCGAATACGATCTGGGCTGGTCCCGCAACACCGATGGTTCTTTCGACCTGATCGCTGACCTGTGGGGCGTTGCTAAGAAGCACAACCAAACCGAGCTGATCAACTCGATCAACCAGAAGTACGCTGTTAACAAGACTCTAGCCGAAGTCAAGCGCCCTGGTCTGCAAACCGCCAACGTCAAGCTGGTGGTCCAGTAGCCCACTCTCTGCGCGTTCCCAATCTAGACGGGTTAACCTGATCACGGTTAACCCGTTTTTTTGGGCTTTGTTTGTGATGTATGGACTATTTTTCACCTGAACAGGACGGTAAGTTGCGTGCTCTCATTCGCTCGATGGGACAGCAAGCAGAATCTATGACCAGAGCCTCGTTTCAGGTTATACAGAAAGGGCCAGAGGACTATGTCACGGATATTGATCGAGCCTTAGATCGAGAACTAACCCAGCGGTTTCGGCAATGGTTTCCAGATGACGGGCTAGTTACTGAAGAAAATCCAGATTCACGAGCGGCTTACGCTAGTGGTTACGACCGCACCTGGTTTATCGATCCGCTGGACGGTACCGATAGTTTTATCCAGGGCACTGGCGATTACGCAGTTATGGTTGGCTTGCTTCGGCAGAATTTGCCAGTCGGTGGTTGGGTCTACTCTCCAAGTGCCGACATCTTACATTTCGGCGGTCCGGGTTGGGGTCTGTATTCTATGCAGGGAGATGCAGCCCCAAAGCCAGTGCCAACGATGTTGCCACCTCAGCTTTCAGCAGATTGTTGTCCAATTATGATTGGCTACCGCGATCAGCGACAGCATGGCGCTGCAATTACAGAGGCTATTCCTGAAGCCCAATTCTACTCACTGGGCAGTTTTGGCTTGAAGGTGATTGAAGTTATCCGGGGCAAAGTAGGGCTGTACCTATATTTAAACGGACGCGTTAAATTGTGGGACACCACAGGTCCTATTGCCTTGGCCCGCGCTGCGGGTCTTATGTGCTGTGACCTGTGGGGCCGACCCTTACGTTTTACACCTGATGCTGTTGATCCAATTACCTTAGCTCATCATCAAACCATTTTGGTCGGTTGGCGACCCTATATGGAAGCCTTACAGCCTCGGCTACTACGGGCTCTAGAAGGTCAAGTTACTCAGGAGTGAAACTTGATCTTAGAGTTACTGCACAACGATTTTCCATTCGTGCAATTCGTAATCAACACACCCATTTTGAACAAATGGGTCTTGCAGCACAATTGCCTTGGCCTCATCTAGGGAAGCAGCTTCAAACAGCAACATGCCACCTCCCCGTTCAGCCCAATAGCCAGTCTGAGCATGATGGCCTTTGGCAATCAAATCTTGTACATAGGCTTTGTGAGCGGGGACACTTTTATCAAAGGTCACTTTGTCAACGCGACCTCGCTCGATTTTGACAAACCAGGGCATTACTGAAGTTCCTTAGATCTTGACCTCAGGAAGGGTGTTACTCATCAATTTGCCAGGGGTCCTTAGCAACCTCAGCATCAAAAATTTTCTTGGGACGCATGACCAAGAGGATACGACCGAGGAGTGGAGCGGCAGGTGCTGAGTCAAACCACTGCAAAGATAACTGCTCCTCTTGCTCTACAACAAAATAGCCATCGACTGCCCAGGTTGTCTGTGATCGATCGACAACAACCAAAACCTCCTCCGGCTTACCGGGTAGCTCAGCTGGCAGTTGAGTACTATCGCAGAGCAGACCCACTGGATCTTCGGCATTACGAACCACTTGCCATCCTGGAACTGCAACCCAAGCACAAGTGCCTGAAGTTTTTACTAATTCAAACGGCTCAATGGTCTCAAGCACCGGTACCGCTCTAAGATCGGCCTTACTTAAGGGCAGTTTGCCTACCACAGGCAACACACGGGGTAGGTCTTCATCTGATTCCACCCGATAAAGGGGCAAACGCGGCGCTGGCTGGGCCTTCACCACGGTAAGGTCAGTTAGCAATTGCTCAAGCTTGGTTCTGGCACTGCTGCTGTGGGCAAACATCAAACCTCGCGCGATCAAGCGGGCTCGGTCTTGAAGTTCCGATTTCTGCCGAGCAGCCTTCCAAAATTGATAAGCAGTAGCATCACCAGGATGTCTGGAAAAGCCCTCGGGAACTTCACTTAAACGTGCGAGATCTTTTACGGCTTTCGCTACTTCGTGGGCACCATCAACATCTAATTTTCTGTCACAGGCAAGTTCAGCTGCTGTCACGCGTTCGGGTTGGGTCAAAACCCGAAATTCGTACAAAATATCGCTACCTCTGCGCTCAAAATAGTCCAAAACAGCAGCCGGTGCTTGAAGCTTAATCAAGCCTGCGTACACTTGGGCCGCAACGATAATTTGATTTTGTTGAATGGGTTCAAAACCAGTTTCTTCAAAAATTTTCTGGGGATTATAGCCTGCTTTTTGCAAACTTTGACAAGCTTGTCCCCACTCTACCCAACTTCCTTCTTTCCGACGCAAAGAGAGCAAAAGTGCATCGGCATCAATATCTTCAACCCCAGCAGGCGGTTGAAAGTTAGGTGTACTCGAACCCTGAGAGGCTTCAGTCATGGCGGCAGCGGATACTCATCGTGTTTATTCAACTTGTATTCATTCAACTGTATTGATGCGATTACAGACATTGCATCAATAGCAACCAGAGTCCGTTTTGCTTTGCAAAATGCAACAAAGCATCACAAAGGTCCATTGCCATAAATGAATCTTATGACAGACTACAGAATATATGAATTTTAACCCATGCCATTCCCTGGTACATTAGGAACACCGCTCGCCAAGACGGCACTTCGAACGGCTAAAACGCCTAAATCGGTGAAGGGTTCTCTCAACCCCTGTTGGGGTGGCTTGATCTATACTTTGCAAGCGAAAAGAAGTGCTTATCTGCATGCACCAGGTTGTCTGAACTTGCTCGGACCTGGCTGGCATCAGTGTATACCCCACAATAGTTCACAGGGAGAAGGACGTGTCTTATTCTCAAACCAAGACTCAGACAAAAGCTGGGTTTCAGGCTGGTGTTAAAGACTATCGGCTAACCTATTACACCCCTGACTACACCCCGAAAGATACTGATCTTCTAGCCGCCTTCCGCGTGACTCCTCAGCCAGGCGTTCCTCCTGAAGAGGCTGGAGCTGCGGTTGCTGCTGAATCTTCCACAGGTACCTGGACCACAGTGTGGACAGACCTACTAACTGACCTAGACCGTTACAAAGGTCGCTGCTACGACATCGAGCCGGTTGCAGGCGAAGACAACCAGTTCATATGCTATGTTGCCTATCCTCTGGACCTGTTTGAAGAAGGCTCAGTCACGAACATCCTGACCTCGATTGTCGGTAACGTGTTCGGCTTTAAGGCATTGCGTGCGCTGCGTTTGGAAGACCTGCGCATTCCAGTTGCTCTGATCAAGACCTTCCAAGGACCTCCCCACGGGATTCAGGTCGAGCGTGACAAGCTCAACAAATATGGTCGTCCCTTGCTGGGTTGCACGATCAAACCCAAGCTGGGTCTATCCGCGAAGAACTACGGTCGTGCCGTGTATGAGTGTCTCCGCGGCGGTCTGGACTTCACTAAGGATGACGAGAACATCAACTCGGCTCCTTTCCAGCGCTGGCGCGATCGCTTCCTGTTCGTCGCTGATGCTATTCACAAAGCACAAGCAGAAACAGGTGAAATCAAGGGTCACTACCTCAATGTGACCGCTCCTACCTGCGAGGAGATGCTGAAGCGGGCTGAGTACGCCAAAGAACTCAAAATGCCCATCATCATGCATGACTACCTGACCGCAGGTTTCACTGCCAACACCACCCTGGCTCGGTGGTGCCGTGATAACGGAATTTTGCTGCACATCCACCGTGCCATGCACGCAGTAATCGACCGCCAGAAGAACCACGGGATTCACTTCCGCGTACTGGCTAAGGCTCTGCGTCTGTCCGGTGGTGACCACATCCACACAGGCACTGTGGTCGGTAAGCTCGAAGGCGAGCGCGGCATCACCATGGGCTTCGTAGATCTGCTGCGGGAGAACTACGTTGAGCAAGACAAGTCTCGGGGTATCTACTTCACCCAAGACTGGGCTTCTTTGCCTGGCGTGATGGCAGTAGCGTCTGGTGGTATCCACGTATGGCATATGCCCGCGTTGGTAGAAATCTTCGGCGACGACTCTGTGCTGCAATTCGGTGGTGGTACGCTGGGTCACCCCTGGGGCAACGCACCGGGTGCAACTGCTAACCGGGTGGCACTGGAAGCTTGCATCCAGGCGCGTAACGAAGGTCGCTCCCTAGCTCGCGAAGGCAATGACATTATTCGTGAGGCTGCTAAGTGGTCTCCGGAATTGGCTGTTGCTTGCGAAGTTTGGAAGGAAATCAAGTTCGAATTCGAGGCAATGGATACCGTTTGATCGGTCAGCCATTCATCAGGAAGCCAGCCTCCAATCTGGCTTCCTGAACCTCAGCTCGGTCAGCCCAAGTTCTGAAGTCATCGATGGATCTGAAGAGCATCACGAAGGCTACGGCCAAAACCTTGATGAGTTATTTAACCTATCAGGCGATGCGAACTGTGGTTGACCAGCTAAGAGAAACGGATCCACCTACAGCTCACTGGCTAGCCAGTTTCTCTTCAACGGGCAAACTTCAGGATGGCGAAGCCTATTTAGGGGAATTGCTACAGGAACGACAGGAGCTAGCGCTTCGGATCATGACTGTTCGCGAATATATCGCTGGCGAAATTGTTGATTTTCTACCAGAGATGGCTCGAATGGGCATTGCCCAAGCCAATGTTGAACACCGTCGCAAACACCTGGAACGCATTACTCAGCTTTCGTTTTCTGAACCCAGCTCGGAAGAGTCAACTGATCAGGCAGCTGAGTGAATTCAGTGCTTTTGCTCATTCGCTTTAAGACGTACACGAGGAATCCATGCAGACCCTACCCAAGGAAAGGCGTTACGAGACTCTGTCCTATCTGCCGCCTCTAACCGATGCGCAGATCAGCAAGCAGATTCAATACATTCTTGACCAGGGTTATTTCCCAGCGGTCGAGTTCAATGAAACTTCTGAACCGACTGTATACTACTGGACTCTGTGGAAGTTGCCTCTGTTTGCAGCAAAGACAACTCAGGAAGTGCTGAACGAAGTTCAGGCTTGCCGCAGTTCCTACCCCAATTGCTACATCCGTGTAGTGGGTTTTGACAACGTGAAGCAGTGCCAAATCGCTAGCTTTATCGTTCACAAGCCAAGTACCAACCGTTACTAACGGCCTCTCACTTTTTGATTTCTGCTCTCAGGTTTGTCCTAGTCGAGTAGGAAGTAAAGTCTGAGTATTGTGATCAAGAACCAGTGCAGGATTTCTGCACTGGTTTTTTATTGGTTTTCTCTAGCACTATGCTCAATAATGATCCCAACTGGGGGTTCAGCTTCAGCGAGATGAATGAAATCAGTAGATCAAGAGATTAGCAAAATTAAAAACCTCTCCCTGGTTACTTCTCAGTACACAGGCGAGAGGTCAGTTCTAGCTCTTCTTTTTGCCTAGAGAATTGAGATAACTGATTAGGTTAGGTTCATGGTTAAACCTTAGCCTTTCAAGCAGCAACCTCAGCACGACGCTTCAGCCGTAACCCTGCACTAGCACCAATAGCTAACAAGCCAAAAACTGCAGTTGGTTCAGGCACCGATTTCGGTTCTGGTTCAGGTTCTGGCTTCGATTGCGGGGGGATAACTGTATCTCTAGGCTGGGAGGGTTGTGGCAAGTTACCGTTGAAAAGCACATTATTGGATTGACCGGAGCCAGTCAGCGAAGCGGCAATCAGGTTTCCATCAATGTGAGCATTATTGAAGTTGATATTAGCGAAGGGAGCCAAAATACTCCCCTTCACTCCAATTCCCTGAACCAGCAAATCTGTCGCCTCAAAGAAATTGTAGAGGATACGGTAGCTAACTTTGCCATCACTACCATTATTAGAGGCCTCAACTTCATTATCAGTGCAAGTGCCACTAGCAAAGAAACAACCATTCATGAAGAAGCCAAAGTTCTGCAACTGGTTGGCTTTGCCACTGATATTGACCAACACAGTAGAACCTTGAGGCGCACTAAGGCTGAACTTGCGAGTGCTACTTAAAAGGTCGCCCGAAAGGTTGAAAACATTGAGGTTGGAATTATTGCCTGCCAAGGTGACTAAGGTATCAAGGTGCGAGTCATGCTGATACTGCTCGATGTTTGTGATGCCATTTGCTTCAAGCCCAGCCCAGAATTTTGAAGATTGTTGCAGTTCTTGTGCAGCTTTCCCAAAGTCAATTGGGTTACCAGCTTGATAGCTACCATTGACGTTGCTAGTATCGCCGCCAGTGTAAAAACCGACGTTCTGCAATTGGGCGGAGCCCCTACTGCGGGCATTACCGGTCTCTACACGACCATTACTAAATTCTAGGCTACCGCCCACAACCAAATCATCGCGAGTTCCGTGAGAGTTGGCTAGTTTTAGTCCTACTGAATAATTATCCAATTTGGCGTTGCCACCAGTGGCTAACCGTCCTTCAACATCTGAGTTGTATAGGTCAGCATCACCAAAGATAAAGGCGTTAAATTCGGACGCAGCTCCCAGAGTTCCGGCCTGGGCCGATGTCGTGATCAGCGTTGTTCCGGTGATGGCAAAGGCCGCAACAGTAACTTTGCCGCAGATAACCTTAAACTTCATGATTTGAATTTGCTCTGTGGGTGTATTTGGCCTGAAAGGGTTATCAACTAGCCCAAACTGAAACAGACAACTTCAGGCACGCCGAGCAGCAGCGCAGCAGAAGATTCCCCTTACGCCCATATCAAGCCGTGCCAAGGCTGCCCTAGCCAGTACTAGGGCAAGAGTTGTCGGTAGAAATCACCCAAAATGCTGCCTGACTGAGACCAGCCCTAAGGCAGGAGCCTGGAGCAAGTTACTCCAGGGCTCAGTCATAGCCCTAGATACGGCCATGCTAAGCATGCCTCCGGTAGCGAGCAATACACAGCTGTTTTTTTTACAGGAATTTCACAGGAGGACCAGCCAGCGGACAGGCCAGCTCATTAAACAGAGACTTGGGTCTGAGCGTAAATCTGCTCTACAATCCCCGCTAGTCTCGCCATACCAGTTGCGATCTCTTCAACTGGGGCAGTCAAACTAATGCGGACACATTCGCGCATGTGTTTCCAGTCTTCCCGCAAGCCTGGGAAGAAAGAGCTACCCGGCACCACAATCACGCCAGCGGCCTTCAGGGCTTGATAAAACTCCCAGTCGCTGATCGGCAGATCCCGCAGCCACAGCCAGGCAAAGATTGCCCCCTCGCCGCGATGTAGGAACCAGGGCAGATCTGTTGGCATTGCTTTGTCTAGAGCCGCTTCGAGCACCTCAAACTTGTGCTGATAGTGGGGTCGAATGATTCGCTCAGCTATTTCGGCTAAGGCTCCAGACTTAATTGCTCGTGCGGCGATCGCTTGGCCATAGCGCGAGGCGTGGATACAGGCATTAGTTTGAAAGGCTTCAAGCGTTTCAATCACTGTTGGATGACCAATTGCTACTCCCAGCCGTTCACCTGGCAACCCTGCCTTAGAAAGACTGAGGCAGTGAACTAAGTTACCACCAAAACGTGGCGTTAGCTCGGTAAAGTTCAGGGCTGGGAAAGGAGGCCCATAGGCAGAGTCAACTAGGACCGGCACATCATGGGGGGCTGCCAGCGCAGCAATTTTGTCCACTTCTTCGTCACTGAGGACATTACCGGTGGGATTGCAGGGGCGCGAGAAAATGACACAACCGGTTGACTGATCAATGACCAAACGCGAGAAGTCAGGGCGGTACTTGAAGCGGTGAGTGCTCTCCTGAACCTCTAAGGTTGGACGATAGGAAACAACAGCCTCAGGATACAGACTGACGCCTCCATAGCCGGTGTAGTCCGGGCTGAGGGGCAGCACGATCTGCTTGAGAGAACCTTCGCGGGTGTAGCCACCAAAGGCGTTGGCCGCAAAGAAGTAGAGGGACTGGCTACCTGGCGTAATCAGGATATTGCGCTCGGTTAGGCTCAAGTTATAGCGTCGGTTGAAGTCATTGACCACCGCATCAATAAAGGGGCGATAGCCCTGGCTAGAGCCGTAGCGGCAGACCACCTCGCCATATTCCGAGCTAGCCAACAGATCTTGGGTGCAGTCGCGCCAGAGTTGTTCGACCTCTGGCAAAATCACTGGGTTGCCCGCGCTCAAATCGATAAAAGAGCGACCTGCCCCAGCCCGTAGCGTTTCGATGATGTCCTTCATGATCGCGCGTACACCCGTGAGCTGGGACATCTGGGTACCAAAGCGGGTCAGGGCAGGCTCCATGGCTCTTGTTCCTACAAATTCAATACAAAGGGTCTTTAAGCTGATCCTAATGGGCGAACTGACCAGACACCAGGGACAAAAGTTCAGAGAGGGTGAAAGAAACTGGTCTACTGCGAAGGCTCCAGCCCACTGTGTCGAATACGCTCATTGAACGCCTTACACCAATAACCCCTTCGACCGCAGGCCAACTGAGCTACTGGAAAAGGCTCGGGGTAATTGGTCACGCTCAGCGTTGGCATCCGTCAGCAGATCATCAAAGCTCAGAGTGGGCTTTGTTTTAGCTTTGAAGGCTAGAGCTTGAAGGACAGAGAGAAGCAGCTCAAGTAGAGACTTTGCGATAGATAGCACACAAGCGGCTGGGCTTAAAAATCTTAGCTGTAAACATAAAATTGGGCGGCACATTAATGACTGTGTAATCACTTGATAAATAATAAGGTTCGTACTCAGATGGCATACCCTTGGGTGTGGCCGTACTGTAAGGAACAGGTTGAAAGATCAGCTCAGTAAATTCAACTCGCTCACACTGCGCCTGAGCTGCAACTTGCTGCAAAAAAGTCTCACCCTTGAGAAGATTAAACAGTGTTTCTTTAAGCTGCGGATCAAGGCTAAAGTTGCTATCAAAATTCTCGATAATTCTAAGTTGAGCCATGGTTATACATAAAAACAGTCGCCCTTCATCCTAGCGCTCAAAGGAGATGAAAGGCGACTGCTGTCGTTCAAACCGTGGCTGGTTTTTGAGTGCTTAACGCCTTTTCCAATTCAGTCAGTTCCGCTTCGTCAAGCTTGGTCTGCATTGGACAGAATTTAGGACCACACATCGAGCAGAACTCGGCGGTTTTGTAGATATCTGCTGGTAGCGTTTCGTCATGATATTCACGGGCACGCTCAGGATCCAGCGACAGCTCAAATTGACGGTTCCAGTCAAAGTTGTAGCGGGCACGCGACAGTTCATCATCTCGATCGCGAGCTCCTGGCCGATTGCGAGCAATGTCGGCTGCATGAGCCGCAATCTTGTAGGCAATCAGGCCATTGCGCACATCTTCTGGCCCCGGCAAGCCCAAGTGCTCTTTAGGAGTTACATAGCAGAGCATAGCCGTACCGTACCAGCCTGCCATGGCTGCGCCAATTGCGCTGGTGATGTGGTCGTAACCAGGCGCAATATCAGTGACCAGGGGACCCAGCACATAGAAGGGAGCTTCTGAACACTCTTCCATTTGCTTGCGCACATTAAACTCAATCTGATCCATCGGGACGTGGCCCGGGCCCTCCACCATTACCTGCACGTCATGTTCCCAAGCCCGACGGGTGAGTTGACCAAGTGTCTTGAGTTCAGCCAGCTGAGCTGCATCAGAAGCGTCATGGGTACAGCCCGGACGTAATGAATCGCCTAGGCTGAATGAGACATCATATTTCTTGAAAATCTCAATGATGTCGTTGAAGTGAGTGTAGAGCGGATTCTGCTTGTGGTGATGCAGCATCCAACGAGCCAGAATACCACCGCCACGCGAGACAATGCCTGTAATCCGGCCTCTCACAAGGGGCAGATGCTCAATCAGAATGCCGGCATGAATAGTTTGATAATCTACGCCCTGCTGCGCATGCTTCTCAATCACATGCAGAAAATCATCAGGCGTTAAATTCTCCACCTTGCCGTGAACGCTCTCTAAGGTCTGGTAGACCGGCACGGTGCCGATAGGAACAGGCGAAGCGTTGATGATCGCGGTGCGAATTTCGTCCAGGTTGCCACCGCCTGTGGACAAGTCCATCACCGTGTCGGCACCATATTTCACAGCTAGCCGCAGTTTGGCCACTTCTTCTTCCAAGTCAGAGGCGTTGGGGGAAGCGCCAATATTGGCATTGACCTTACAGCGAGAGGCGATGCCGATGCCCATCGGCTCTAGGTTGAGGTGATTGATATTGGCTGGAATAATCAGCCGTCCCCTGGCCACCTCGGAGCGGATCAGTTCTGGTGACAGTTGCTCCCGTTGAGCAACATAGGCTATTTCCTCAGTGATTATGCCCTGACGCGCATAGTGCATCTGAGTCACATTGCTCTGACCTGCACGCCGGGCAATCCATTCAGTTCGCATATGAGTTGTCCTCAATAAACAGCTTCCCTCCGCCGGTATGACCCGGTCTCAGGTTCTAAGGGTGTAATCTCAGCCTGGTTTGACCCAGGCACCCCTAGCTTGTCGGTCATCCTACCACCCGACACCCAGCTCTATCGCAGCCTTTACAAAATAAAAAGGCTGTACCAGCCTGAGTTGGGACAAGGCTCAGCGACACCCACCGATGTAAGGTATCTAATCTCTCAGCGTAAAGGCTGAATTTTCTGTGCATCAATGGAATATGGAGTTACAGTCTTTATCTGATAGCTTACAATCGTCTCACAGGCTATCAGGCTCCTGCGAAGCACCTACTGCGGTGTAAATAGTAAGACTGCAACCTTTCTCCGAATAATTGCTGTTTCCACTTCAAAGCTAAAAAGGTAAGAGTTTAGGAAGGCAAACAGTCAGTTAACTAAAATAAAAAACTTCTATGAGCTGTGTTGGGGGAATTTAAGGCAGTTGCATCTCAGGAGAAACTTGAATGGAGCAATATTGCAGCTTCAGACTATCGATTCATTAGCTACTGATCATGTATTCAGACCCTAATAACTTCCTTATGGCTTAACTTCTGCGTACTATTCACAACCGCTTCTGGAGCGATCTCTAGCTCCGAATACTAGAAGTGATTGAGAATTCATGACTTTACTCGAAGATTTGACCTCCGTGAACTGCTTTGAGCAAGCACCAGTTCGAGACTAAAAGTTCCGTCACAGCTCAAGATTCACGCTCTACATTGATAAGGCTAGAAAAAGCTACTAGCTATAACCTATAGGTTTTCTCAATTCCAATTAGTTAGCTCAATGTTCAAGTAATGGCTACCAGAGGAAGACTAAAGCAAGGTAGCGGCTCTATTAGAAAAGGACAGGATTATGACTTCTGAGCAACTCGATCAAGTGATTACCGCCGTCATGGCAGGCAAGTATTCCTGGGCCTGCGTTCTAATGCTCCGTTTCCATGGCTACGACCCTCTTCTGTATCTTCCTTATAGAACTTACAACCGATTAATCAAAGAGAATTGCCTGATAGGCAGGCGCACGCCACAAAAAAGCAATCAGCCGCCTCAAGCGTTGCAAAGTGGTATCCCCACAAGCCGCACTAGCTAATTCACCTCATGCTTGGGAGAACTGAACTCGTAGCGCTTCACGCTCTAGCGCAACTTTTAGAGCTTTATTGATAGGCAGACGCTCAGTTCCCCAGGTTGGGTCTAAGCTCTCAATCTTGGCAGCCTCTTCTGACAAAATCGGCGTGTCCAGTCCTTGGCGGACGGATTGCTTGGCTGTTGTAACGACTTCTAATTGAATCTCAGTGTGATGGTAGCAAGCCGCTAGTTCGGCCTGTCCGTGCTTAGTTCGTACTGCGGCAAAACCAAACAATCGACAGACTGTGGGTCGCCAAGCATACAGACCACAGCGCCCGTTACCACTGACTGAGGGATCTGTTTGGTAAAGTACGCAGACTGACGTTTCGGCTTGAGCCAAAGCCTCCAGCCTTTGCAAAAGCTCCCCCCGACGCACTATTTCTCGCGCCATTGGTTGCAGTTCTAAGGGCGTTGCTTCCACAGTTGGGCTTGTACAACAGCGCCCACAGCCGGCCGGACATCGAATGCCTGTGCTCTCAGCAAATGCTTGAGTTCGTTGGTCCATCTCCTGGAACCGCTCGATAATTTGCTGCTCAATTTCTGCGCTCATAAGTCAACACTAGTCAGCCAACTACCTGTCTCAAACGCTTGATTCGAACGTTCTAATAGAAATGGTAAACAGAAATGGTGGCAGAAACCTTTTGCCCCCTCATTCCTATCAAAACCTTTGCGCAACTCAGACTAGAGTATTGCGCTGTAAGCCATCAAACTATGTCCTTGAACTGACCTAGCTTACAGTGAGACGCAGTTCCTAGAACAGTTCTTAGAATAGATGCTCGGCCATCGCTGCTAGCGTCGTTCGCTCCAAGAACGGGACAGAGATGATCTGCTGGCTAGAGTGCTGGCGTAGCTGCTCAGCCATTTTTTGATGACGCTCACTTAAAGCTTGCCCCAGTGGATCTGTGCAGTCCTCCCACAAGCGGTTGAGCACTAGAAAGCGATGACAAATCTTGAGGTGATCGAGTTCGATGAGCAGGCGCTGGGTTTCAGCTAACACGGCTTGCTCTGGTGTCATGACACTGATGAACTCAGTGTCATTAGGAGACTGCAATTGCTGCTGCAACTGGCGCACTTGCTGCAGCAGACCACGAAGACGTTGGGCCAAGTCAGCTTGAGCAACGACCTCGCGATACTTCAACCACAGGCGCAAGGCCATTCTGATCCAACCTTCTAGAGCGTGGGGCATTTGCAGAAAGCGCAGGAGGTGACCGGTAGGGGCTGTATCGAGCACAACCAGGTCGTAGGAGTAGGCTGATGTTGGCTCAGAAGTTGCCTGGTTGACCTGCTTCAGGATCGATAGCAAGGCCATTACTTCATCTAGACCTGGTGGCGGTAAGTCTAGAAGCTTTTGCCAGGCTTGGGGATCATATTGAAGAGAAACTCCGGCATCTGCCTCTTGTTCAGTTGCAATTTCGCCTGAGAGCATAGCCGCAATTGAGCGCAAGTAGTCCCGGCGAAATTCTTCTAGGATCTGCTCAGCCTCTACTTCCTGTGCCCAGAGATTGGGCAGAACTGGATAAGGCTCTTGGCCCAAAGCCTGATCTACAGATAGTAAGCCAGCCTCTTGAAAGGCATCGCCTAAAGAGTGGGCTGGGTCAATCGAGGCAACCAATACCCGTGCTTGTGGCAGAGACCGGGCTAAATGAAAAGCGATAGTAGCAGCGGTAGTTGTCTTACCAACTCCACCTTTGCCGCCCACCACAATGAGACGCTTCCCTTCCTTTAAAAAGTTGGGCAACCTTGGTCCAGCAGTAATGCCAACTGTAGTTTCAGCAGTGATAGAGCTCAGTAGCAACGGGGCTTGGTTATGAACTTGATCCCGCCCATCCGGTTTATTTAGGGGTGGTAGGGGTGCAGTCGAGACGGCAGGTAGTTGTACTTTAAGAGGTTGGATTTGAGCAATTAGCGCATCCAAGGCAGCTTCTCTCAAGGGCTCAGCCGCTTGTAAGGGAACCTGCCAGACCGGGTAGCGGCTGAGCTCTGTGGCTAGAATCTGCAAAATTTCCTGTTGCCGCTTGTGACGGGCTTGAAGCAGGGAAGAGGAGTGAAAAGTTGAACGACCTGTCTGAATCACCTGGTTGACAATCAAGCCGCCTATCGGCACTCGCCGTCCCTCTAAAGCGTTGCAAAAGCGGCGCGTCTCCATCAAGCTGAGTTGCTCAGGGGTTAGCACTAGCCAAACAGCACTCTTGTCTGAATCACTTAAGCGATCGCGTCCGGAGCTTAGTTGAGACGTCATCTTCTCTAGAAAAGCATCCGCCTGGTCAGCGTGGTAGCTACCAGTAAGGGCCATGCTCAATTCTTGGTGCTTGCCTTGAAACAGAGCCAGTGAACCCAGCAAGTTGTCGAGGAAATCTGGCAGATCTAGAAGACGGAGTGTATGACCAGTAGGGGCAGTATCAAGAATGACGGTATCCGCTTCCCCTGCAGCCAAGAGCCGGTTGACCTCCAACACAGCCATTAGCTCATCCAAGCCAGGCCAGTCTAAGTCCCACACAGGCAAAAGGTCCTCGCGGTCAAACCAACTGCCCCGCTCTGCAATTAGTTCAAGTGCCTCGCCATAGGTGGCTCGAAAGGTTTGCAGCAAAGCTTGTGCATCTAAGGAACGCACTTGAAGATTAGGCAAATCTGCTAACGGTTGAGGCTGATCGGTGACACTAAGCCCTAAAACGTCTCCTAAAGAATGGGCGGGATCAGTAGAAATCAACAGATAACGCTGATTTGAATAGGTCGCTGCAAGTTGGCGAGCCAAACCACAGGCCAGCGTAGTTTTACCAACACCCCCTTTGCCACTAAAGAGCAACAAGGCACAGTCAGGGGATAGGGGAAGTTGAGGAGTTTTCAAGAGACTACGAATAGAGGGAAACGCAACCGAAAGCGACAATGACCCACTATTTAGGGTTCCCATAACAGAGGCCGATTTAGCAGGCAGCGCAACGACTACAGCTATTTACAGAGGGCGATTTCCATCGCTCGGTAGAGAGCCTTCAAGAAGGACTGTGAGACTTTGGTTACACGCCTTTTTACGAAACTCTTCTTACTCAAAAAGTCCCTTGAAAGCCTCGAACCAGGCTGGCTTGTTCAATATGCACATCTCCACGCCTACTTTCCCTGCCCCTCCAGACGAGCCTAGGTTTCCTGATGTTCTGGATGGTGCTCTTGACGACCTAGCCATCGTAGAGCCTTCGGACCTGGAAGTATCCGATGAAGAGCTTAGTGTGATCGAAGATACACTTAAGCTCGATGATGATGCCTCAGATTTGCCAGACACCTTCGCTGGCGGAGAGGATATCGATCTTGATGAAATTGATCCCCACGAAGATATTGCAGCGGCATTGCCTACGGGTTATCGCAAGAGCCCGTCTGATGACTCTGTTGGAGCCTTCTTTAAAGAGATGGCTCGCTACCCTCTCCTAAAAGCGGAGGAAGAAGTTGAGTTGGCTCGGCGTGTTCGCTTCCTAGTCGAAGTTGAGGAGCAACAGGAACAGCTCAGCGTTGAGCTTGGCCGGACAGCCACGCGGGCTGAATTGGCCAAGAAGTTCGATATGACTGAGCGCAAACTCGAATACAACCTGTATCAAGGGCGGGTTGCTAAGCGCAAGATGATTCGCTCCAATCTGCGCTTGGTGGTTTCTATTGCTAAAAAGTACCTCAATCGTGGTGTGCCTTTTCTGGATTTGATCCAAGAAGGAGCACTAGGGCTTAATCGGGCCGCGGAGAAGTTTGATCCCGAAAAGGGTTATAAATTTTCGACTTATGCGTACTGGTGGATTCGGCAAGGAATTACCCGAGCCATTGCTAATGACTCGCGTACAATCCGGCTGCCGGTCCATATTGTTGAGAAGCTAAACAAACTCAAGAAGGCAAACCGTGACCTGCGGCGAGATTTGGGCCGCAACCCGACAGAGGCAGAACTGGCCAAGGCGATTGAGGTTAGCCCCCGTAAACTGCGCATGTTGCAGCAGGTGCGTCGTCGAGCCTTGTCTCTGAATCACCGGGTGGGTAAAGAAGAAGAAACCGAGCTGATGGACCTCCTAGAAGATGATGTGTCCCAGTCTCCTGAGGAGCAGACCGCTGAGGTCATGATGCGCCAGGAGGTTTGGGATGTTCTAGGAGACGTGCTCACGAAGCGCGAACAGGACATCATCTCCCTACGCTACGGCCTCACGCACAGTGAGCCCTTCACGCTTGAGGAAGTCAGCGGCATCTTCAACCTTTCACGAGAGCGGGTGCGGCAGATTCAAGCGAAGGCAATTCGCAAGCTCCGTCGTCCGCAAATTGCCGAACGGCTTAAGGGTTGGTTGGTGCACTAAACTCACGAGCTAGCCCAGTAACAGCACAGCAATAGTGAGGCTGCCTAATCAAAGGGCATCCCTACTATTACTGTGCTAGTTGTTTTGAAATGCATTCGGAGTCGATTTTGCGTCTCTGTCTCTAGTCAGGAGAGCAACTCAACGGCTGACCTGTCCCGTATATTCTCCCCAGAGCTGGGCAGCCTGACCGCTGCTACCTGAGGTGGGCGAGTTATCGTCGTTACCGAGCCACACCCCAGTCACCAATTCGCCACTAGGAATGAAACCGACAAACCATAGATCTCGGTTGTCATCGGTGGTTCCCGTCTTCCCAACCGCTCCCAAACCAGCTCGTCTGGCTGTTCCATAAGCTACCACCCCGCGCATTAGCTCGGTCATCGTGTTGACAATGCTGGGTTCGAGAACCTGTTGTTGGGCTCCAGCATCGGCTGCCCGGTCATAGATCACCCGACAAGTCTTGATATCTTGAGGGTTTTGACAATCACTACTGTCAAGGATGCGGCTGATGCCAAAAGGGCGGCTGTGCACGCCATTATTGGCATAGGTGTCGAAAGCCCCGACCAGTTCCAGTAAGTTGACTTCTTTGACGCCTAAAGAGAGTAGGGGTGTTGCCTCCAGAGGGGATTCAATCCCCAGCCGTTTGGCAACATTCACGACGTTATCCAAACCTGCAGCTTGCGCAATTCGGATCGCCACTACATTCTCTGAGTAGGCTAGGCCCTGATACATGTCTGTACTACCACCGCTGTGATGACAGCCCGCAACTCCAGCAGTGGGTGCACAGGAAAAGGTTGTGTTCGCAGAGATTCCTTGCTCCAAAGCGGCTGTGTAAGCAAAAACTTTAAAGGTTGAACCAGGCTGACGTTGGGCTTGGTTAGCTCGGTTAAACTGGCTGGCTTGATAGTCTACGCCACCGACTAGAGCTGCAATGGCACCAGTTTTCGCCTCTAAACTGACTAGGGCTCCTTGGGAGAAGCCAGAAGCAGATCCTTCATCGGCAACTGTATCGCGAACTATGGTTTCAGCTACTTTCTGCTTTTGGATGTCTACAGTAGTTTCAACAATAAAGTTGCCTTCCTGCGCCAGTTCGTCCCCCAGTAGAGTGGCTAGCTCGTCGAAGACATAGCTGTAAAAGTAGGGCGCCAACGTACCCTGAACTGCCTGCTTCGCTGCTGGGTTAATGTTCAGGCGCGAACGGCGAGCACGGTTGTACTCATCGGGAGTGATCATGCCCAGCCGTCGCATGCGCCAGAGGACACCATCGCGCAGTTCAAGGGCTTTATTGTAGTCATCCACTGGGTTGTAACTATTGGGCGCAGGTAAAATCCCTGCTAGAGTTGCAGCCTCTGAGATATCTAGCTGAGACGCAGGCTTATTGAAGTAGAAGCGAGCAGCATCCTCAAACCCATAGACACCATTGCCTAGATAGACTCGGTTCAGATAGAGCAGTAACAAATACTGCTTGCTGTAGACTGCCTCTAGCTTCAAGGCTACTAGCGCCTCGCGGAACTTGCGCCCTGCCGAATCTTCCTTACCAACATAGCTACCGAGCACGTTACGGGCTAACTGTTGCGTCAGAGTACTGCCACCCTCACGGATACCGCCACCTCGAATATTCGTCACCAGGGCTCTGGTCGTACCAATGGGATCCACGCCCAGATGCCAGTAGTAGCGGCTATCTTCTGAGGCGATCACAGCATCAGGAACTCTGCCAAAATCCTGGACTCGTTTGTTCTCAGCATGAACCTCTTGAATGCGCTGCCGCAAAGGAGTCTGTCCATCGCGAGCCACCACAATCACGGGTCCCTGTTTGCTAGCGGGCAAAGGATTGACTGAGAACCCCTGCCAGCCTACAAGCACACCCAACACTAGCAGCGCAAAGGCACCGCCGCCCCCCATTAGGCCGTAGCGCAAAGCCTGAATGTACCAGGGCGGCGGGTCATTGTAGCGTAGAGTGACGGCATTCGCTAGCTCTGGCGGTCCCAACGAGAAGGTCGCGCCGTGATAGAGATCGACCTGGCTCAGGCGTTGCTTACCTTGGTACAGGCCGTTAGTAGAATTTTGATCCCGGGCTGCGAATCGGGCTCGTTTGCGACCTGGTTTACGCTCTAGGAGCAGGTGCGACTGACTCACGACCGGACTACGCACCACAATGTCGCAAGTCCGTGAGCTACGGCCCAACAGGTATCGCTCTCCCAGCAGAGGATAGACCTGAGGCGAGGGATCACCGGGTTGCTCAACCCACAATTCCGGCACACGAGCATTGGCTCGCAGTTGCAGCTTGGAGAAGTTGACCCTCGCCTTGTGCGCAACCTGAGTGATAGTGCCTAGCAAAGTTTGGCCCAAGTTACCCCGACCAGCAGGGGCTGGGCTAGGCTTAGGGGCGCGGTTAGGGGGAGTAGGAGACATCAGACAGTCAGAAGGGGCAGCATCGACCTAGAACTGGTCTAGCATCTCTAGCATTTCTGCGATCTTAGACGCCAGCACTCCCTCTTGCAGACTGAGAGATGTCTGGGCCTGTTCCAAATCAGAACGAGCTCCTGCAAAATCTTGCTGAGCTAGCTTCCCCTGAGCCCGTCCATAGTAAGCGGCAGCGGCTACATCACCGTCAGGACTCAGGGCCAAAGCCCGTTCTAAATCGGCCATAGCTAGGGGAAAATTCTGTTGGCGGAGATAGGTTAAGCCCCGATTCACTAAGAACACACTTTGTCGACTGTCACGTCCGATTGCTGCTGAATAGTCAGCGACGGCTCCGACCAAGTTGCCCTTTGCCACTTTGATATTGCCGCAAGTATTGTAGGCACTCGTCATCTGAGGCGCAAACTGAACAGCCTTCTGGCAATCTGCTAGAGCCTGGTCCACTAGACCCTGGCGTAGGAGAGCCAAAGCTCGGCCTTGGTAGGCCGGGCCATAGCCAGGTTTGAGCGCAATTACCTGGCTGAAATCAGCCTGTGCCTGCTGCCACTGCTCCAAAGAAGCCTGAGCCAGCCCTCGGTAGAGATAAGGAACAGGCTGGCGTGGATCGGTTGCGATCAGCGTACTGGCAGTTGTTTGTGCCTGCCCAGCATCACCAGAACGCCACTGTAGATAGCTCTGACAACTTTGAGCGGCCAGAATACCCGCCTTCACCGATGGGTTGACCGTTCCCCCCAGAGAGATCTGCATTTGGCAGGCTGTCGTGGCGCTAGCCAAATCATCCTGAGCCAATCGAGCCAGGATGTAAGGGGAGAGATTTTGCGATTGGGTTGGCAATGGTGGAGCCGCAGGAGTCGCTGGAGATTGAGCCAGGGCAGCAGGGCTAGGCTCCAATAAAGGCAAGAACAACGCAGCGTGAGCGGGTTGACTAGCTGGTTGGGTTGTCGTTGGCAGGGACGGGTTGAGGATCAGAGGATCTGCGGCCAGCCGTTCGACCAGAGGTGTATTCGGGTTCAGAGCCCGACCGACAGCCAAAGCGACCAAACTCACTCCCACAACTACCGCACTAGGCACGGCCCGTAAGCGCACAGGCTCCGGTAATTGTTGCCAGAGATGCCAGAGACGGGGTCGAAGGTAAGTAACCTGACGCAGCCCCCAACGCAGTCCGTCCCGACCTTGATCGCTCAAGGTTTGAGCATACGGTGCTGGAGCTACGGAGTCATCAACCTGTGGCCTTCGAGGATAACTGCTCAGGCTCGGATGACTGATCTCACTGATTAAAGTGGAGTCAGAATCACCCCTGGAGTGAGGCCTTGAGGAGAATGACGGCGAAGCTGAGCTGTCTTGGGCGTCGTACCGCTCACCCGTCATCTGACTGAGCAGGGGAGTTGAGTGCAGGTTGCCAGGGAGTGAGTCTGAGCCGTCATCTATCTCTTCGTCTGCCTCACCCTGACGGACTGTGAACGGATTGAGGCTTACTGTGCTTGGGGCAAAAGGTTGAGCTAGCCAGTCTGCTGAGTCTTCAGCAAGGTTGTCCGGTCGCCGATCGCGTTGGGTCTGCCAACCAGTTAACTGCCCGACCTCTTGCGGAGGAGTACAGAACCGCTCACAGTCGAGGAGAGCTTCATAGACCTCAGCAGCACTGCGCGGTCGATCTCCAGGAACCTTAGCCAAGCAGCGCATAACCAGGGCTTCTAGGGCTGCTGGAACCACTACTTTGTTCTTGAGACTGGCGAAACTGCGGGGAGGTTGCTGGCAGTGAGCACGGTACCAGCCAGCAAAGGAGTGCGTCTTGACTCGAAAGGGCATTCGCCCAGACAGCATCGTGTAGAAGATCACGCCCAGGCTGTAGAGATCGGACTGCACTGAAAGCTCCTCGCTCTCCATCTGTTCAGGTGCAGAGTAAGCGAGGGTGCCAATATAGGACTGGGTCTGCAAGTTTGTGCTCTTATCAGTGAGAAACTTGGCAATTCCAAAGTCTAGGATTTTAACCAGTTCTCCTAAGCCATCATTGCGAACCACCAGAATATTGCTGGGCTTTAAGTCTCGGTGGATGATCGGCTGCAACTGACCGTCGACTAGAATGCCTTCGTGCGCATGACTGAGCCCCAGGCAAATCTGGCGGGCCAGATTGAAGAATCGAGCTAATGGCAGCGGCTGGGCAGCGGTGAGGTCACGGAGGCTCTCTCCAGTCAGTAGCTCCATGACGTAGAACGGCACATCCTGGGCTGTGATGCCGTAGTCCATCACGCGGACAATATTCAAGCTGCGCTGGCTTAATTGCGCACAGGCCATTGCCTCCCGCTCAAAGCGGGCCCGTGAGACGTCATCAAGCGCTGCATGGGCTAGCAGTTTGACAGCAACAGGTACATCGCCGAGCAAGCCATCCTCAGCCGCATAGACCCGTCCCATTGCCCCTCTACCAATGAGGTGCTTCAAACGATAGCGGTTGGCAAGAGAGCTACCCAGGTAGGGATCCTGACGGGGCGGCGAGGAAGATTTGGTCATCATACGGGGAACATCCGAGAGGGTCAACACACTCTGAAGCTGGCAGTCGTTACCGTCCTGGCTCAGGACTTCCTTCCTTCAAGGTCGACTTGTAGAAGTACGGCCTGAAGCAATAAGGACTGGGGGTTGGTTTATCTGAGTCAACACCAACCCGAACAGGCCCGGCAGAATTCGCTAGTTTGTGGTTGAACCGGTCCCTGAACATTAGGCTGGCTTGATTGTGTCGCAGTTCACCTTATGGAACAAGCAGGCATAAAAGAGCCGAGCATTGTCTTTACGTTTTCCACAGGATTGTAAAGCTATTTCGAACTGGACGGGTCAGACAGACCTGAATTAAGCACCAGAACCCTGACATTAGCGGCCTAAAGCTGGAGTTTTAACAGTTCAGAAAATCCTGACTGTTAATGCTTAAAGGAATTACTCAAAGGCATCCGGAATTGTCAACCATCCTGATGGGTAGATTCTGGAATGTAGATACTGTCAGTTCATTGAGTCTATGCAAGCTACGCCTTAGTGTGGCGTGTTGATCAATACAAGGGGTGTGATTGTCTTAGCTAGGCAAACTGGGCAATCGAGATGAGTAGTTTGGCGACACGTGAGAAGGCAAGGAAGTCAGGTCATGACCAAGTGGACACATCACCTGTGTCTAAGTGCGGGTTTGGGTACAGTTTTGATGCAGACGGGTCCGGTCTTTGCAGATGCAACCCTTAATAGTTTTACAGAGCCGACCCCGGCTGATCTACCCCCTGCCCTAGATCCGATTATTTTAGCTCCCCCCGCAGAGACGGTTAATACACCCGAATCTCCAACGCGCATCCTAATTTCCAATTCAGAGCCGTCCGATCTTTCCACACGTACTGTTCCAGAGTCTCCAGTCCCTTCAGCAGTGGAGATAGCGAATGCACCGATATTTATTGCTCCTAAATCAGATCTAGTTGCACCGCTCCCCATCACACCAGCCCCTCCGCAACCAAGTGCAGCGGCAAGTGAGCAGATACCTTTAGGGCTAGCAGGTCCAGAATTGATCGCGGTTGAGCGCCAACGGCTAGGCCAAGCCCTAAAGCTTCTCATCGCACAAAAGCAGCCCTCCAAGGCAAGCGATACCCCTGCTGAATCGCTAGCAGTTACCACTCCAGAACGGTTGGTGGCCGAACAGCAACGGCTAACAGGGTTGCTCAACCGAGCTGTTAGCGGAGATAGCTCAGCCCAGCGTCAGGTCAGAACTCGGCACAACTTAGCGGCTCACCTAAACCGGGGAACAGTACCAGGTCTCGCCTCAACAGGTTCGGCCGAAATCTCGGTCCAAATCAAAAGGCCTCCTGTTCCGGTTACCCTGGCGATGAATAGTTCGGCCCGCGAGCTCAGCCCTCGCGTCTTAGAAGCAATTCAAAGCGTAGTCGGCCAACGCTTCAACCGATTCGGTTGTGTTGACTTAGTGCAGGAGGTCAGACGACGTATGGGCTTACCCACTCTGGCTTTCCAGGGGCAAAGCCCAACTCGCTATGTGCCGCACTTAGCCCACCTGCTGATGCAACAGGGAGCCCGCTCAATCCAAGCAACTGAGGCTCAAGCTGGAGACATTGTCATTGGTAGAGGGCATACAGGGATTGTGCTGAATGCCAACACGATCGTGCACAACTCCACGCGTCAAGGTTATCGGGGAGCCACGATGAGCATGAACCAATGGCAGCGCATTTGGCCTGGCAGTCGAATCTTCAGGCCAACAGACATCGCTCAAATTACAAGCCCCTAGACCCTAGCTCATAACCATAACAGACCCTAACTCTCACGCCGCAAGCGTTGAAGTTCAGCCTGTAGGTTCAAAACCTGATCCCGTAAGTCGCCAACATCGCTACCCTTGGGCTCAGGCTCATCTTCTAAAATCTCAATACGACGGGGGCCGGTTTGAGGATTAGGGTCAGAGTTTCGGGTGGGAGCGTCCTGCGCTTGCTGGATCAACTCGTCAATCAACTTCTGTGCTTGCTCGGTAGTAATCTCACCACGAGCAACGAGATCATCGGTCACCTTTTTCGCCTGGACGCGCAGGTCTGCTAGCTTCGTTGTTGCCGTCTCACTGGCGACTGAGGCTAAACCGACTCCCAGATAGAGGGCCTTCTGTAAAATGTCACCGAAACCCATAGCAGTTGGAGTTGAAGAGCTTTCTCCAGCATAAGCTTGGGCCGGAAAACCTGCACGCCTCTCAGGTTCTAGGAAGGTCCGGGCAGAGACCTACGGACCCCTCAGGAGACCTGACAACGCGGCTAAAAAAAGAGTGACCCGGAGACCACGCCTATTCCAAGCATCCCGTAGTGCTGCTACCTTCCGGTCCTGACACGGTTTGGGCGTTGAAATCGCGTGGGTCCAGGTCTTCTTCAGCATAGCACTTGGCTGGGCCACACCTACACCCCTCACTTTTGTAGTTCTACTGTCATCGGGCTGGAAGTCCTCGACTGACAGGCTTAAGTTGCCTGTGCTATCTTACGGAGACGCGTCGGGCGGTGGCTCAGTGCGGGTGTAGTTCAGTGGTAGAACGTCAGCTTCCCAAGCTGAATGTCGTGGGTTCGAGTCCCATCACCCGCTTAATCGTCACCCAAACGCTGATGGTTCTGCTGAGATGGACAAGCCACCAGAGTCTCTGAGAAGCATGATGGGCCGCTACGGATTTGCCCGAAGTCGGAAGGGCTCAGTCTGGCGAGGCTGGCGCCTAAGCATATCGGACCAAACAGTTCAGGAGCTCTACCAACGAGAGGCATTGGAGGTTTACCTGCGCAACTTATTGGGGCGGTTTCATTACTAAGAACTATGAAGAAAAGCAAGGCTGTAGCGGGTCCTCGGCTTCGCTCCGATGGCAATATTAAGACAGAATTGGCTCCAATAAACAAGGGATAGCAAAGGGTGTCAGCTGCACCCAGCCAGTTGGGAACTCTAAGAATAGAATGCCAGGGGGAACCTACCGGGCCAGATCTGGTAGAAGATAGATTAACTTAGTTGAAGATGAAGTTAACTGAAATCCCTGTCGCAAGGTCCACTTCACTAACTCTGGACGAGAGTCAACGTGGTTGCTAACCCTGCTGCTGAACTAAGCCCTGTCACGCCCTCCCGATTTTTCAATTGCAGTACCGGCTCCATGAAGCTGCGCTCGGACCCGAGAACGGTGGCCTCCTATCTGAGTGCCCACGGTGACTGGTTCCAGCGTTGTGCTAAGCCGCTCGCTACCGAGCGGATGAGTGCAAACGCCTACTGTGTCAGCATTGGGCGGATCGGAGCTCTTGGCTACGAGTTAGAGCCGAAGGTAGGTTTGGAGCTGTTGCCTGAAGTTAATGGTCTCTACCGAATCCTCTCGGTCCCTTTAACTGGCTGTCACCATACGGGTTGCGAGAGCGGTGAACTCGTTGATCAGGGTTACGAAGTCGATTTCAAGTCTTGCTTTCAAATCCAGCCCGACAGTACAGACTGCCTCACCTGCATTGAGTGGCAGCTTGACCTAGGGGTGACGGTCCAGTTGCCGCGCTTCGTCCAAGCTATGCCGGGCAACTTGATTGAGCGCACCGGCAATCAGGTGCTCTATCAAGTGGTCAAGCGCATCTCCCGCCGCTTAACCCAGAAGATCCAGGAGGACTTTCACAGCACCATTGGATCAGCCCAAGCGTAGGGCTAACCCAATTTCTAGCTGTACTTCTAGCTGTTTTAATGCTTCCTGTATTCCTCAGGTCGGCATTAGCTATGCCACCGAGTTAACCCAGCCAGGTTAAGCAGCCCGAACTATTCGGGCCAAATTAATCAGCTGAGGCTTTAGACGAGGCCGGGAGCATCAGCTTTGACAGAATAAAGTAGAGCACCACCGCAGCAACAATACCGTTGATCGGTTTGATGCCAGGTGCATAATAAGCGATGGCCGAGGCGACAATGTAGGCAATGATTCCTGCCCAGTTGAAGGCAGGTTGCGGCTCATCAAGGGCGGGAAATTGTCCTTTGTGCCGTAGCCAGTAGTCGGCCATAATCACGCCACCAATAGGTGGAATAAAGGTGCCGAGCAGGATGAGATAGGGCACCAGAAGCTTGTAAATGCCCCCCCAAGCCAGCACTAAAGCCATAGTTGCGCCGCCCAACACGAAAGCCGTGCGCTTGTTGGTACGGAACATGTGAGCACCGGCAACCGAGAAGGCATAGATGGTGTTGTCCTGAGTCGTCCACATGTTCAAAAACAGTAGAACCAAACCCCAGAAGAGGAGACCTTGGTAGGCCATTACCTGCACAATATCTGAGCTGTCTGCAACTTCTGATACTCCCGAGTAGACGAGAGCGCAAAAGGCACCAGTAAAGATCAAAAAGCCATTAGCAAAAAAGAAGGCGCTGAGAGTGCTGACCGCCGCCGTGCGACCCGAATTGGCGAAGCGGCTCCAGTTGGTCGCCTGAGTTCCTCCCGAGATAAAGGTGCCGACAATGATTGTCAGGGCTGCACCGGTCCCCATTTCGCCCTTGGGAATAATGGCCTGCAATCCCTCAAAGCCACCGACTTCTGCAGAGGCAATTGATAGGCTCCAAATCATCAGGATCAACATTGCAGGCACAGCAATGCGGCTGAGCCAATCCATGGCTCGATAGCCAATGTAAGCCGTTGAGCAAAAGAAATAAGTAAAAAACAGAATGGTTAGCCAATTGAACGAAGTGGGTACTCCCGCCAGCTTGTTGAGCAAATCAGCAATCAAGGCAGAACCCCAGGCGTACCAACCAATCTGGGTAAAGCCTAAGAGGAAATCGACCCAGCGCGAACCATAGCTGCCAAAACTAAAGCGAGCCATTAACACCGTGCTCAACCCTGTCCGGGCGGCAATGTAGCCCAGGGCTGAGGAGTAGCCACCCAGGATCAGATTTCCAATGACAATTAAGCTGATGAGATCGGGCCAAAATCGAAACTCGGGTCCGACTAGGCCACCGGCAAAAAGCGTACCTGAGTAAAGAGTGAACCCCATCAGTAAGGGTGCGAGAGACCAGATTGATTTTCGAGCTTCTGGAGGTACCGCACTCAAGGGATAATCTTCGCCAGCCAAGGAGTGCTCGGCTGGCTGTTGTTCTGAGGTCGTCGCCATACACCTGATAAGTCAAGATTTGGATGCAGGATAAGCTGGGTTGCTTGGGGGCATGGTATTGCAAGCAACACTCAGGAGACTATTAAACCTGTTAGGCCAGTGAGCTTATCGTCTCAGAACCAATAGATCTTCTTCATCCAGTTCCACCGGTGTGCCACCCCGAATCAGCTCTGCAAAATCCTCGTTGGGAACCATTGTGCAGAGCGCATACAAACGATCTGAGCCAGTATTTTCAATAATGTGAGTGCCAGTTGGGGGCACAAGCACACTATCGCCAGCGCGAATCGGCATCACTTTGCCATCACACATCGCTAGCCCTTCACCTTTAAGGATGAAGAACATTTCAACGGCATACTGGTGTCGATTAGGAGGTGTTCGGCCACCAATATCGTAAATCTCGACGCAGCAGGTAAACGACACATTATCGGTCATGGGATCAAAGACGATCGCCAGACGATTGGTATCGTGTGGACTGATTCGAAAGGCTTGATAAGACTCAGGAGACTTTACAGTTGGAATGACACATTGAGGAACCATTAGGATTTGCCTTCCACAGAGGTAAGTGCAGCCAGAATCTCGCAGGAGTCAGTCACAAAACCGAAGCACTGCTTCACGTTATAGAGCGTTGCTTGCATACAGAACTCTGGCGAAGTTGTTGCTGTGCAATCGCTAAGTAGCAAGCAGTCGTAGCCAAGAAAATTAGCATCTTGCAGAGTTGCCATTACGCACTGGTCAGCGTTAACTCCTGCAAAAAACAGCGTAGTCCGGCCTAGGTTACGCAGAATACTATCAAGAGGCGTATCCCAGAAGCCGCTCATCCGATATTTGTCCACGCGAATATCGCTGGGATCAGGTGCTAGTTCGTCCACTACCGCTGCCGCCCAACTACCGACGGTTAGAACCGGAGAATTATTGCTAGGCAATGGATCGCCTAAACCAACCCCTTCGCCGGTTGGCTTATAGACATGACGCAGCCCAGCACTGATATTTAGCAGATCAGGTCGGTTGCCCCAGTTAACCCAGATAATCGGAACTTGAGCCGTTCGCAATACAGGCAGCAGAGTTTTCAGCGGACCGATAGGCTCACGGGCCGGAGTCACATCAACGCCAATGTGGTCAAGCCAGCCACCTAGAGTGCAGAAGTCGTTCTGCATATCAATGACGAGAATCGCCGCTTTAGCTAGGTCTAAACGGACTGTTTTAGTGGCAGTCGCTAGCGTGAGCGGTCGTGGTTCGAGAGCGGGCCTAGTGAGATCAGCACTGAGCGCATCCACAGACCAGGCATTAGGAGGAACACCAAGCGTACGCAGAGATGAGTCCATTGGATTCGAACACCTAATTTTCTTGTTTAACTGCGCTTTCATGCCAGTTTCGAAGCGCAAAGTCTGAAACGAGCGAGAGCACAATAAAAATCAGAACTCCTAGCCCTGTGGTCAGCACTAAGGCCGCAAACATGCGGGGGATTTGCAAGTTGTAGCTGGCTTGAAGAATTTGGTACGCGATCCCTGCCTTCGAGCCTCCCGTACCTGCAACAAATTCGGCCACAACTGCGCCGATCAGGGCCAGTCCGCCGCTGATGCGTAAGCCGCCTAGGAAGTAGGGCATGGCACTCGGCAAGCGTAACCGCAGTAGAGTTTGCCAGCGGGACGCTCGATAGAGTTGAAACAAATTGCGCAGATTATGATCGGTGCTGTTAAGGCCTAAAGTTGTATTTGCAACAATTGGAAATAAAGCAACTAGCCAGGCACAGGTGACTAAAGCAGCTTCGGTATTATCACGAAACCAAATCACAATCAGTGGGGCAATGGCAACAATGGGTGTGGTCTGAAGGATGACCGCGTAGGGGAATAAGCTGCGCTCGATCCATTTATTTTGAGTAAATAGAATTGCAATTAGAACCCCTGAGACAACAGCCGCAATAAAGGCAAATACTGTGATCCTAAAGGTAATTAGCAAAGAAGAGAAAAGTACATTCCAATCGCTGATTAAAGCTCTAATAACCGCTAAAGGCCCTGGCAAAATGTAAGGCGGAACCTGGCTGAAGCGCACACCGATGTCCCATAACAGCAGCGCAACTATCCCTACACCTACTGGTGCCAGTACATCAATAATTTGGGATGAGCTTAGCCCACGACTGCCCATGTTCTTTGCTGGAGTTTTTCTAAGCTCTGACACTGACGTTGCAACTCTCGGCTCAGGCATGGTAGAACTCTGCTTTGAAGGTTGCTGGCACCTACAAACTTACGAAGAGGCTTTAACCTAGTTTGTAGCTGAAGTTACATTTTTGCACATGCCAAACACTGCTAACTTGATCCCCCTGATTGATTTCAGACTATTTACAAACGGCAATACTACCGAGCGGCAGGCTATTGTGGCTGAGTTTTATCGAGCCTGTCATGACATTGGTTTTATCTATCTTAAGAACCACAGTGTACCAAAGCCTTTAATCGAGGAGTTATTTGCCCAAGCTAAATATTTTTTTGACTTGGAAACCTCAGCCAAACAGCAGATTGCTTGGTCAAGCGAGGTAGGCAATCGGGGCTATGTTGGCTTTGGCCGAGAGCAGTTAGATCCGGGCGGTTCTACTGATTTGAAGGAAGCATTTAATGTTGGTATAGAGCTCGATTCTGCCCAGATTGCTGAGCATTCTCAGGCACTCATCACTAATCAATGGCCCTCGGAATTACCCGATTTTCGTGAGACAGTTCTGGAGTTTTATCAAACTTGTACGCAGGCGTCATTGGAGATCCTAAGAGCCTTTGCCACTGCACTGGATTTGCCGGAAACCTTCTTCGACGATAAACACAATCCAGGCGATAACACGCTGCGCTTACTGCACTATCCTGCATCAGCAGTGGCAGCAGATACAGAGCAAATTCGGGCTGGAGTTCACTCTGACTACGGCAGCATTACCCTTCTGTTTCAAGATGAAGTTGGCGGGCTAGAAGTGTGCACAACTTGGGGAGAATGGATACGGGCGCCATACATCCCCGACACCATCGTTGTAAACACAGGCGATTTGATGCAACGCTGGACCAACGATGTCTTTGTCTCGACCAAGCATCGAGTGGTTAGCCCTGCTGGTCCTAGCGCCTTGCGCTCCCGCTACTCGGTAGCCTTTTTTTGTCATCCCAACACCGACACGGTAGTTACTTGTCTGCCCAGTTGCCAAAATTCAGACCGCCCAGCTCTACATCCCCCGATTCAAGCTGGGGAGTACTTGTCGAGCCGTTTGCAAGCAACTTACTAGCCTAACGACGGTCAGCCCAACTTCTCAATATAAATAGTCAGGGCTTCATGACTCTTAATTTGACCTAGGAAGGGCCAAACCGTAAAATAGGATACAGAAACGAATTCGTTCATCCCCTCCAGTGCTCTGACTGGGTGCTTCAGGGAGACGGAAGTAGGGAGATATCCCGAAGGAACGCGCCTCACATCACTACAACGTTTTCAAGAGGCGAAGACCATGAAATTAACGTATCGCGGTGTCAGTCACGACTACACTCCTCCTGCTGTAGAGCCCATGGGTGAAGGGACTCAGGGTAAGTACCGAGGTTTAGACTGGCGGTTCCGCAACCTGAGACATCCCTTTGTGCAACAAGCCACCCTAGACCTGAAGTATCGCGGTGTTGCTTATCGCACAGGTCCAGTAACACCTTTGGCACCTGAAGTTGTGGCTCCCGTTGCGCCTGTAGCACGTCAGGTTGCTCCCCAGGCTGAACCCACTCCGGCACTGTCCATGTCTGTCCCTGCCATGGCTGTCCGTTCCGCTCATGAAGAAGCGCGCTTATTGATGATGGGCCACCATCGATCGATCAAGAATCGCGAACAATCCTTGCTGAGTCGCTCGGCAGCGGAAGTCGGTTTAGCAGCTGATGTGACCCAATTCTGGAACCACATCCAAGGTAAAGTTCACCCCAGCTTCCGAGCAACCTACGACCGTAGCCATGCGGCTATGAGCTAAGCCAAATAAGGCTTCTGAGTTTGCTTCTCCATCTGACGTGGTAGACACCCCTTCGGGGGTGTTTTTTAATGCGTTCCGAGCATTTTTCAGGCTTCAACTTCACGACCAGAAGTCGGTGATGTCATAGCCTAGGTCAGCAAACATCTGGCGCAGCAGGGGCAGGCTGAGGCCGATCACGTTAGTGTGGCAACCTTCTAATTTTTCGACAAATAGGCCACCTTTGCCTTCGAGGGCAAAGCAGCCCGCACAGTTGAGCGGCTCCCCAGTGGCCACATAAGCCTGAATTTGGGCATCGGTGACCTGAGCAAAATGAACCCGGGTTACTTGACAGCGGACCAGAGTTTTGAGCTGTGCCGTGTCGATCAGAGCATGGCCCGTGTAGAGATCACCAACCGCTCCGCGCATCTGCTGCCAACGGGCAACAGCTTCTGCGGGATCAGCGGGCTTACCGTGGATTTCGTCGTTAATGGCTAGAACCGAATCACAGCCTAGAACCAGGGCATTGCTAAATTGGGGCGCAACCGTTTCTGCCTTGCGCTGAGCCAACGTTTGTACCAATTGCGCCGGATCGCTGATTTGCACTTGCGATTCATCAAAGTCGCTCTGGCGAACGGTGGGATCCAAACCAGCACTTTGCAAAAGACGGCGACGAGCAGGGGAGGCAGAAGCGAGAACAAGAGACGGCAGGGGCATGGTCTTCCCAAGCAAGCACTAAATGGACGGAGCTAGCGCACTCACCTAATGTTGAGTGATCAGGCGCTAATTTGACAGCCGCTTAGAGTGTCAGTCTTCCCTCATTCGCTGCAGGCTCGGCTCAGCATAATCCGGCCATCAGCCAAACGGTAGGCTCCATCGGGTTCCTCTAAAGGATCTCCTGACTGCCAAGATTGATTCAACCCAGCAACATCCTCCTCAACAACAGCCTCTGGAATTGAGCGCACAGTTCCTGTTGGGAAGGGAGAAGCGTTGGGATTCTTGGGACCAGCCGGTAAACCTCCTGCCCCTGTGACCAGAAAGCTACCCCCTTCCTGCTGACGACGGGCAATGCAGCTACTTGAGATCAAAGCGCTAGTGTCCAGTAGATTGGCAGGCAGCAGCGTCAAGCTATTTTGCAAAAGTGTGACATCGGGTACTTGCACACTGCCATTGCTAAGCTGACCGCTGGCATTGATATCTACTCGACCGTTGCCATCAAGGCTGGCGCCCGAGGAGTTGATAGTGCGAGGTTGATAGCGAAAGCCGAAGAAGACGGGTGTATCCAGAGTGATATCGCCGCCCTTACCTTGCGCTGCTGAGGCAATAATGTCACTGTCAGCAAAGGCAAAGATGGTATCAGCCCTCAAGAAAATATTGCCGCCATTACCGATTCCCCTGGCAACACGAGTGGTGATGTCACTGTTGCCTTCTAAGCGAATAGTGCGAGCGTTGATCGCAATGCTGCCTCCCGTAGCCTGATTTGCAGCGGTGCTGATACTACTATTGTTTGATTGCAAAGCCCCACTGGCGTTGATTGTGATGTTGCCGGCGTTACTGCCTGGTCGCTCGCTACGTGCAGAAATTTCAGCGCTACTATCCAGCCGCAGTGAACCGGTGCGCAGATTAATAGCTCCACCTTGTGTGCCCTCATTTAACTGAGAGGAGGGGGCTCCCGCCCTAGCCTTTACAGCTGTGGTGATCAAGCTACCTTGGCTCAGGGCAATGAGACGAGCCCCTCGCACAGAAATACTGCCTGCCCTACCGCTGCCTGAAGTTTCGGCAGATAGTTGAGCATTGCCAGTTAGCGAGAGCGATCGAGTCTGAAGGTTGATGTTGCCACCTTGACCAGCAGCCCCGGCTCGCACAGCCGTAGAAATAGAACCGTTATTGAGGACAACGGAGTTTGCACCCCGCACGGAGATGTTACCGGCCTTACCTGGACCAGAAGTTGCGGCGGATAGCTGCGCCCTATCCCTCAAGGAGAGTGAGGGGGTTTGCAGAGTGATGTTACCGCCTTGCCCTGCTCCTAAGGCTTGTGCCAAGACACCGCTCGCATCGCCCTGATTGAAGAAAGCCTGATCGATGGATGGTAAAAGCCTTTGGTTCACTAAAGACTGAGCATTGCCACGACGAGTTCTGTATGTAGGGTCGCGACCGGCTAGGGCAATGGCCTGAGCGATGTTGAGTGTGACATTACCTGCACTCCCACCGCTTAAAGCGGTAGCCAGTAACTGACCGCCCCGAACCACAGCTAAAGTGTCGGCATCAACGCGAATGTCGCCTGCTTCTCCTGAACCCTGACTTTGGGTAGTGAGGATAGCCCCGTCTCGGACCACTAATTGGCCAGCATGGATGGTTAAGTCACCGCCTGCTCCTGTGCCTTGAGCCCGAGCGAGTAGGCCACTGGTTGAACCATCACTAAAAATCAGATCGCGAATCAGTCTTCTGTTTGGGCGTCCTGAGCCTTCTTCCCCAATCGCCCTAGCAAGCCGATTGAAGTAAGTTGAATCACTGCCGGAGAGAGTCGCTTGGCCAGCAACCTCGACACTGATATTGCCCGCAGCGCCACTACTAAACGCTGTCGTCAGGATTTGCCCGCCATTTGTAATTTCCAGATTATTCGCATTAACAGCAATACTGCCACCACTAAAGCGACTTCGGCTTTGAGCATTCACAACGGCTCCATTAGCCAAGCGTAAGCGTCCGGTTGTGATGCGAATATCAGCTCCACGACTATCAGAAGTTACTGTTTCATCTGAAGTTTGAGTGCCCGCAAAAATTCGACTAGTTTCTAGATCAAGGATATTTTCTGAATTCAAAACTCCGTCTAGATTAACGAAATCTCTGGCCCGGATTTTGATGTCGCCAGCTCGCCCTGCTGAGGCCGTTGAGGCTTCTATAAAACCACCCTCCGACAGGGATAGAGATTGTGCTTCGATTACGATGTTGCCACCATTGCCAGTCGCTCCTCTAGAAATATCGCTGATGATTCTGCCACCTCTAACCAAGTTGATTGGGCCATTAACACGCACCACAATCTCACCAGCATCGCCTCGACTTCGGGTTCTGCTTGTCAGGCGACCGACATCACTGATCGAGAGGACTCCTGTGTCAATTTCAATCCTGCCTGCACTTCCAGTAGACCTTGCTTCCAGCTCAGTATTGATTTGCGCCCCACCCGTAACCGAAATTGAGCCTGCCTGAATTTGAATATTGCCACCTTTGCCATTACCACCGTCCCGTTGCACTCTGCTGCTGATTCTGCTGGTACGGTTGGCGAGGGTTAGCGCCCCGTCAACTTGAATAAAGAGATTGCCAGCATTGCCGATTCCTTGAGTGTTGGCTGTCAGTTGAGCGTTGTTGGTCAAGGACAGCGAATTAGCCTGGATATAAACATTACCAGCATTGCCTCTAGCATTAGCAAAGACATTGTTATTGATACCCAGATCATCATTACGATCTAGTATGCCGACCAGAGTTACCGCTCCCGTCGCATCAATCACAATATCGCCAGATGGACGGCCTCTACTGTCTTGACCTCGGCTAATTCCTGCAAGTAAACGAGTGCCGAGGGAAATATCAAGGTTGCGGGTGTAAATCGTGATGCTGCCACCAACCGTTCCAGTGACGTCAACAGCAGTTCGACTACTAGAATTGTCTTGGCTCAGCAGGATATTCCCGCGGGCTAGATCATCTGAAAAACTCAGTCTGAGATTGTTTTGATCACTAGCGTCAAGGTTAACAGCTCCCTCACCTGCAACTGTTCCCAATTCCACACGCCCTTCTGGAGCCACTAAAGTTGCTCGCCGTATATCTAAGTCGCCACCAACGAAGACAAGACTACGGCCAGTAGGAACAGCAAGCTGAGTTCCACCGCCTAACACCTGAATCGGTCTAGCTGGAACTTGATTAAACAGAAAAGCAGAAGGATTGACGTTAAGGACGTTATTCGGCAGAGGGGTTGTTAGATTGGTGCCGAGAATATCACCATTGTTCAACTGAATTGCATTGGCCGTGGTCGCGACAAAAGAACCTTTCACATCTAGGCTGGCACCTGCCCCAAAGACGATGCCATTAGGATTAATCAAGAATAAGTTTGCGTTTCCCAAGACGCCTAATGTGCCCTGGATACTAGAGGCACTACTGCCAGTAACCCGGCTCACAATGTTAGTAATATCGGCAGGATTGCTAAAGTAAGCTCTCTCACTTCGCCCAAGATTGAACTGATCAAAACTGTGCAAAAGATTGCCGCCGCGAATGGTGCCCCCATCGATGCGAGTGCCAGCACGACCATTGATCACAGTATTGGCATTGACGACGGTGCCCGCAGATTGATCAGCAGCAATTTGGGCCAGAGCTGGATTACCCCAAAGCAAACCCAACCCCAGCACAAGCGAGCCTGTCAACTCTAAACACCCTGTTCCAGGCCACTTGTGCAAGGTCATCATTAAGCCCTCTTGGATGAAGCGTCAGTCTCGTCATGAACATACTGACCCGAGCTTCATTTTTTTCGAGCACCATTGCACAAATATTCAACTAAAACCGATCGAGCCATTCCAGGGCTCGGTTCCAGGCCCACCAGGGGTCAGGATCGCCACAAGCAGTCATGCCCCGCCGACTGCTGAGGTAACCAACATGGCCACCGTAGGGGGTAAGCACCAAATCTAAGGCAGGATTCTGAGCAGAAGCAGCTTTTAGTTCCGGTACCAGGGTGGGATCAAACATCGGATCGTCACTGGCATAAAGAATGAGAGCGGGTAAGTCTAAACTCGGCAACAAATAGAGCGGGCTGGTGGCCTTGTAATAGTCCTCTACAGTCGAAAAGCCCAAGCGAGAAATCACCAGCTCTCGGTCAAAGCCACGAATTGTGTTAGCCCGCTCGATCGCCCGCGCATCAAACTTGCCCGGATGCAAAGCGTGCAGGTGCCAAGCTAAACGCTTCAGTTCTGCGGCAATTGCCTGTTCCAAGTAGCGGCCCAGAGGCGACCGCTCCAGATACACCAGCGAACGGTTCGACTCCAAACTCGGGCAAATCACTACAGCTCCAGCAATCTCAGCGTTGCCACTAGCCTGAGCCGCTTTCAGTCCCCACAGCGCTAACTGGCCCCCCAAAGAGAAACCTGCTAGGAAAAACGGGGCAGGACAACCAAGTTGCTTGGCTCGCCGCGCTAGACAGACGAAATCCTCGCCTTCATTCAACCCATCGGAAGTCAGAGTGGCTGAGAGTTCAGCCGTTTTGCCGTGAGCCCGCCAGTCAAACAGCACTACTGCATAACCCTGAGCTATCGCCTTGCGCCTTAGCACTTGCAACAACCAGGCGTCTTCCAGGCTGCCAGTAATGCCGTAAGTAGCAATGATTGTGCCCTTGATACCCTTGGTGCCCTTAGACGTAGCAGGGGTGGCAAGCTGAGCAGCCAACGGAACCCCACCGGCCCCTTCAACGACCAGCGGCCGAAAATCAGGTTCAGGCAAGCTGACTGTCTGCTGCCAATGTTTGGGTCCCCAGGTTGCTGTGTAGACCGTCATCGCCAAACCCTCGCGCAGCATTAGAGGGGGCTCAAAAGGGGGCGGACAATAAGGAGTTTGCAAGGGAGACACACCTGAACAGGCCAGCTTCTATGGTACGAATGCAGTTCAGGCTGCTGTCTTCAGGGAATTGGATCGTTTTCCGATAAGATGTTAAGGACTTTGTACCGGGTCTCATTTAGGGCAGCTGGGCAAAGCGCTCCCTCTGCTCTACAGGCGCCTGGCACGCACATCCTGCTATTCTTTCGGAGAATAATCCATGCTGACCCTCAAAATCGTTGTATATGCAGTTGTTATCTTCTTCGCGTCCCTGTTTGTCTTCGGCTTCCTGTCTAACGACCCTGCCCGTAATCCCAAGCGCCGCGACCTGGAATAGAGCTGCTGAAGGAACATCACGATTGGGGGGAAGTCAGGACAGGGTGATGGGGCGCGTCCAACAGCTCGGATAGTTTTCTCCATGCCACCTCTGGTCCTACCACCTGCTCCCCCTCCTATCGTTCAGCAAGTGCCGCTGCCTAGTGCCGGTCAAGCTAGTCCAGGCTTTGCATTTGAGCCTGCTCCAGCAAGTCAAGAGCCTCAGGCAGCTGCAACCGCCTTTTCCCGCTCGCCTGCTCCACTACCGACCAGCCCTTCTGGGCTTTCTGCTAATCGGTCCTCTGTTCTGCCTTCTAATCCAGCAGGTCGGGCAACTTCACCGCCACAACCGATCCGACCATCAGTTCTCGGGCCAACAGTTCCTAGCACGAGCGCGGCACCCTTACTGGGTCAAATCGAGCCGGTCTCTCCTCAGCCTGAAGCGCTTGAGCCAGGATATGAAACAGGACCTGAAACCTATCAGCCGAGACCTGCGACAGGAACAGCTCAACCTGGTGCGCCGGCTCCGTCACAGTCTCTCCCATCGCAGCCATCACAGCTGTCACCACAGCCATTAACCCCTGAATCGCCGCTGCCCACGCCCGCACCAGCTGCACGGCCAGCCTCAGACTTGGAACCTAGAGAGTCTCCTACTGTGCTGCCTCTGGGCGGACCTGGGGCTGGTTCCAGAGTCGAGCTGAGGTCAGACCGTCAGGAATACGACGACCAACGCCGCATTTTCACAGCCACAGGCAATGTGGAGATGCGCTATCAAGACTCGGTTCTAACAGCAGACCGTCTGCGGGTTAACCTACTGACTCGGGTTGGTGTGGCAGAAGGCAATGTCAAACTGACGCGAGGCAATCAAATCAGCTCTGGCGAACGGCTGGAGTATAACTTCGCATTGGAGCAAGGGGTTTTTCTAGACGCCCGGGGCGAGATCAATCCAGGCAATGCCAATCAGCCTTTCTCACCGCCCCTAGCCTCAGATGTGCGGCCAGGCACACCGGGTTCAGGGGTTCCAATCAGCGGTGGCCCTGAGCAGTTGCAGGTGCAGTCCGCAGGCGGCATAGAGACGCAGTTGGGTATTGGCTCCCAGCCTTTTCGGCGGCAGGGCTCGGTTCGTCGCCTGCGCTACGAGGCCGAACGCATCGAGTTCAACCGCGATGGCTGGGTTGCTCGCAACATACGCATCACCAATGACCCCTACTCCCCACCCGAACTCGAACTGCGGGCTGAGAGTGCTCAATCAACCCGCCTAGCTACTGGCGAAGAGGAAATTACCACCACCCGCAGTACTCTGGTGCTAGACCAGAGGACAGTGGTGCCGCTACCAGAGACGCGGCGACGCATCAGCCGACGCCAGCAGCGGGATGAAACGCCCATCGGGATCGCCTTTGACGGGGATGACCGAGGCGGTTTGTATCTCGAACGCAATCTTGACTTGGTCAACACACCCACCACCAATGTCACGATCACGCCGCAGTTAACTCTTCAGCGTGCCGTGGAGAATGGCTTTTCACCGGATAGCCTATTTGCGTTGGAAACTGGACTGAATGTGGCTTTGGGTCCGGGCCAGGTTTTAGAGGGTTCGGCGGCATTAACTGGTCTTGACTTAGGCGATCTCGAAGACCAAGTGCGCGCGAATCTGCGCTATCGCAGGCTGGTTGGCACCCATACGCTCTCGGTGCAGTATGCCTATCGCAACCGTTTATTTAACGGCTCGTTAGGCCGCCAGACAGTACGCAATAGCTTTGGCGGTGTCTTGACCTCGCCAGTGATTCAGTTCGGGAATGGCTACCAACTCACCTACCAGGGCAGCGCCCAGCTGATTGAAGCCGAAAGCGACCGCAACGAAGACGAGAACCTGACTCTAGGGCGCTATCAGGTGGCCTCAGCTCTCAGCCGCTACTTCCCCCTCTGGCAGGGGACCCCTCTGCCCGCACAGCGTAATGCAGGCTTGCGCTACACAGCGGAACCTGTAGTGCCCTTTTTAGGGATCTTTGCTGGCATTTCTGGTCAATATTCGCTCTACAGCAATGGGGATGACCAAGGCTTGCTCTCGGGCACGATTGGGGTAGTAGGAGCTGTAGGGCGCTTCTCCAGACGGTTCTTTGACTACACCAGCTTCAACCTGTCCTATAGCCAAGGTTTAAGAACGGGTCGGTCCCCCTTCCGATTTGACCGTATCGAAGATGTTCAGGTGCTCTCGGCAGGATTTCTCCAGCAGATTTATGGTCCTTTCCGTATTGGAGTCCAAGGCAGCATCAACCTTGACACAGGTGAGATCGTCGACGCAAACTTTGTGCTGCGCTACGACCGCCGAACCTACGGTATTGTGCTGCAGTACAACCCCGAGCGGGCGATTGGCTCGTTGGGTCTGCGGATTAGTGACTTTAATTGGACCGGACCGACAGAACGCTTCTCAGCAACTGGCGTCACTCCAGTCAGCGGTGGCGTGGAGCGGGAGGCTCCTTAAGTGAATGGAAACGGCGATTGCCCTGCTCGAGCACTACAGCTTTGACTTGGGAGGCCGCCGGTGCACTGACCTAGTTGAGGAGTGGGCCGTAGCGTTCCCCCAGAATTGGCTGCGTCTGGCGGTAATTGAAGCGCTTTATCGAGGGCGCTACAAGGCATTGTCGGTGGAGCTTATCCTGGAAGTTTGGCAACGTCGCGGCCAGCCTCGGACCCACTTCAGCCATGAGTTTGACCGCTTGGTTTGTGAAGGGCTCACCCAACTCCAGCGCCCCGCAGACAGATTAAGCCAGGAGAGCTTGAGCCCAGAGCACCTAAACCCGGAGCACTTAAACTCACAGCAATTGAACCTAGAGCACTTAAACTCAGAGAGCCTGAGCCCAGAGAGCTTGAACGGGGCTGAGACCTCAAGCACTGCTTTGCTGCTGAAGCACGAGAACCAAACGCCTGGGTTAGCGTCAACTGAGTTAGCTGCAACCGAACCTGGGTCTATGCCCGAAACCCCTCTAGAGCTAACGGATGCCCTGCCTCCCCTGGAAGATTCCGCATTTTGTAGCAAGCTGCGGGCTCTGATGGAGTCAGACTCAGCCAATCATTGAGATACAACCTGGCCCCTACGCGCCAACTTGGCAGAACTGCTAAATGCCTCCCCGTCTGAAATTGGACTGGCTACCTTTGACGCTTAGGTGTAGGCAGTGGTCGCAACCCTACAATGAAGGCAGCCAATCCAGGCAGCACCAAGCCAGGGCGTCATGAATCCAGTCGACTATCTTCGTGTCAGCCTGATTGACCGCTGCAACTTCCGCTGCACCTACTGCATGCCAGAGGGTCAGGACCTGGAGTTCGTTCAGCGCCAGGATCTGCTCACCGATGCAGAGCTATTAACCCTGTTACGGGACGTGTTTATACCCCTAGGGTTTACCAAGTTTCGGCTAACAGGGGGCGAACCCCTAATTCGTCCAGGGGTTGTCGATCTGATTCAACAAATCGCGCATCTGCCGGGTTTAAGCGATTTGTCGATGACTACCAATGCTTATCTGCTCGCAGACTTGGCTCCTGGTCTATATGAAGCTGGTTTACGCCGGATCAACATTAGCCTCGACTCTCTAGACCCTGAAGTTTTTCGTCAGATCACCGGACGCAATCACTGGCAGCGCGTCTGGCAAGGCATTTTGGCCGCCCATGCAGCTGGGTTCAATCCGCTCAAGCTCAACGTGGTCGTGATTCCTGGTGTCAATGACACTGAGGTCCTCGACCTAGCCGCCTTGACCCTGGAGCGTGATTGGCATGTGCGCTTTATTGAGTTCATGCCCATTGGCAATGCCGAGTTGTTTGAGCACAAAGGCTGGGTTGACTCAGAAACCTTGCGGCAACGTATCCGGGAACGCTGGGGTTTGATCGAGTCAGCGGTGCGAGGTAATGGGCCAGCTGATATTTTCCAGATTCCAGGTGCTCAAGGCACCCTAGGCTTTATCAGTCAGATGTCCGAGTGTTTTTGCGACCGCTGCAACCGCATGCGGCTATCTGCAGACGGCTGGCTGCGCCCTTGTTTGCTCAACGAAACAGGCCAACTTGACCTGCGGCAGGCTCTGCGTAAGGAGCAAGATCTAACGGAAGTTCGCTCCGCCGTTGCCGAACTGCTACGGCTTAAGCCCGAGATTAATTTCAAAGCCCGCGACCGGGGTACAGATACCAACTACAGCCGCACAATGGTGCAGATCGGCGGCTAGCAATTGAGCAGCCAGAAGGTTCCAGGAGAGCTGGGACACACCTAAGCGCTGGATTCTGAGCACTAGATACGGAAACAGCCCCTTCAACTCTGCTCTTGAAAGTCATCAAGACTGAGGGAAGGGGCTGATGGCCGAGGTTTAGACAATGAATGTCAAGCGATGACTGGCAAGCGTATAACCGGGTAAGCGTACAGCTGGCAAGCTAAACGTACGACTGGAAAACGGTTCTACTCTGAGATTGGCACAGCCTTGAAGGCTCCGGTTTGCGGCACAAACAGGTCAATCTGGCTTACCCCTTCGGGGATTCTTAGCCAAACGTAGGCGTCCGCCGATGCACCCTGACGCATGCTAAATAAACTGACGGGCCCAGTTGAGCGTTTGAGAAAGTCAACAGGGTCGTAGGTTTCGCTGGTCCCAGGGTTAACGGCTTTGGTGCTACCTACGTTCAGCATGTCACTGCCAACAACGTCTTCTGCCTCGCGGCGAATGCGCATCTGCACATTCACCACATCCCGATTTCCGCTTGCTGGATCCTTAATGCGCTTGGCCGAAAGCAGTTCTACCCTTGCCTTAGTGCCAAATGCCGATTGCACAAATTGCCCTGGCTGGATTGCTGTGCTAGCTGCGCCTGGGGTCGCTGTCCCCTCTGCACTGGACTGGTCTGTCGCAGGATCACTACTGGCAGTTGAGTTAGTGGGCTCGCTGCTGACAGTGGTTGGGCTGACCGCAACTGGGGCAGGAGCTACAGCAGCGCGACTCACAGAATCTTCAAGGCTGTCGATGGACTGACGCAGATCAAAAACTTGATAGAGCGTAAAGCCACTGCCCATTAACGCCAGAATGGACAGAATCATCGAGGCACCAGAAAAGAAGGTATTCATAAAGCCGTTCTGACTCCGTGCTGGTGTAGACGTTGCTGGCCTATTTAAGTTTCGAGGTTGCTGACCTTCCATTCACCGATCCCTAGCGACGACAAGAGACATCGAACCTTCGAGCCAGGCGCAGAAAGAGGACCACAGCTTATTAAAATCCCCAAAAGCAAAACCTCTCCCAGCAGGGGGATTTTTGAGCAGCAAGTCAGCAAAAACGGTAAATAGACCAGGTAGATACAGTTATCTAGGGCTAAAGACCGTAGGATCGGCGCGCCGGTTCAAACAACAGCTCAAACAGCCGCTTGAACCCACAACAACAGCACAAACCGGGCAATTTTCTGAGAGATTGCCAGTTGGAGAAGGCATGGTCAGCGACGTCCTGGAAGCTTTGGGTAAGGCCAATACGCGGTTTATCCGGGTGCTTTGGTGCGACAACGCCAATATTATTCGCGCTAAGGCAATTCACATCGGCGCTTTGTCACGTCATCCAGACGGAGTCAGTATTTCAGTCGCTCAGCAAGCGCTGCCTGCTCTTTACGATGCAGTGGTATCAGGCAGTGGCTTGGGACCAGTCGGTGAGGTGCAGCTGGTGCCCGACTGGGAGACCCTTATGCCCTTGCCTTACGCCCCTAGCCATGCTCGTGTCTTTGGTGACATGGTCAAGGATCAGCGGCCCTGGTCGCTGTGCCCCCGCCACTTTCTCAAACGCATGATAGCTGAGGCAGAGCAGCAGGGCGGCTTTCAGGTGATGGCGGCGTTTGAGAACGAGTTTTATCTGCTGAAATCCAATTCAGACGGGCCGCTGCCAGCTGACGAGACAGTGTTTGCTTCCACATTGGCAATGGACCTGCATCAGCCAGTGATTGACGACATTACTGAAGCTCTCCTGGCACAGGGTATGCAGGTGGAGCAGTATTATCCGGAGTCTGGACCGGGTCAGCAGGAGATTTCAATCCTCTACAGCCACGCCCTGCAAGCTGCCGACCAGCAGATAGCTTTCCGCGAGACAGTACGGGCGGTTGCGCTGCGCCATAACCTCAGAGCTTCGTTTTTACCTAAGATCTTTGCCGACAAAGCCGGGAGTGGTTGTCACTTGCATCTGAGTTTGTGGCGGAACGGGCAGAACTTGTTGCCGAGCCCAGGCAGTGTAGGCGGTTTATCGGCAGTTGCGCGGGCCTTTATCGCAGGTATTTTGCAGCACTTGCCAGCCCTGATGGCCCTGACAACGCCCAGCCCAAATTCCTATCGCCGCATTCGACCGCATTTCTGGAGCGGCGCTTTTTGTTGCTGGGGCTTAGACAATCGGGAGGCAGCAGTGCGGGTTCCCGGTGGTCCAGGCGGTTCTGGCTCGACCCACTTTGAACTCAAAACCGCAGATGCTACTGCTAATCCATACCTGGCCTTGGGAGCAGTAATCGCAGCAGGCTTAGATGGCATTCGTCGCAACTTAAACCCTGGTGAGCCAGTCACCGTTGATCCAGGCCATCTATCGCCAGAACAGCGTCAGGCCCAGCAGATTGCTCCTCTACCAACCAATTTGGGAGAAGCCATTGAGCATCTGCGCCAGGACGAAGTGTTGCAGGGTGCCCTGGAGCCCGGCTTGGCTCAAGCTTATCTAGCGGTGCGTCAAGCGGAGTGGCAAGCTCTCAAAGGACTGGAACTTCCTGAAGAGGTCAAGCTGCTACTAGAGCGCTACTAAGGAGAATAGAGCAGGCATTGGCGGGGACAACGGGGAATTGTGTGTCGCTAGCACCAGAGAAAAAACAACACACGATCAAAGTGTGGTCCTTCCAGGATGTTCTGCTGGAGCTATACCGCTACGCGCCAGGTCCAGCAGAGTCGCTACCCAAGCACTCTCATGCGGAGTATCAGTTTTGCCTCAGCCTTGATTTCCCAGGTGAATACTACTACCGCGGCACTTATTATGCAGTGCCAGTAAGTAGCCTCAGCATCATTCACCCAGGAGAAGTACATTCCGCCCGTGATGTTGAAGATCGGCAAAATTGTGCCACATTTCGTACGTTGTATGCGAGTGTTGCTTTACTAGAAACGATTGCGGCAGAAATTGCCGGACATCAAACAAGTCTGCCTTTTTTCGCAAACCCAATCATTCTTGACCGATCACTTGCCAGGCTTTTTCTAGACTTTCATCTAGCGGTTGAGACTTCTACTTCTAAGCTAGAGCAGGAATCTCTGCTTCTGCACGTACTCACGCAGTTAACTACGCAATATGCAGATGCGAAAGCCTCAGAAAGAAGTGTGGGACGAGAGCAGAATTGCGTACGACAAGCTCGTGAATATCTAGAAGATAACCTGGCCCAAAATGTCAGTCTTGAGCAATTAGCTCAGGTAGTTAACCTCAGCCCTTATCATTTGCATCGTGTGTTTTGTAGCGAGATAGGGCTACCTCCCCATCAATATCAAACTCAGGTTCGCATTGCCCGTGCCAAGAGGTTGCTTTCTCAGGGATTGTCGATTCGTCAGGTCTCAATTGAAACGGGATTCGCAGATCAAAGCCACTTCACGCGGCATTTCAAGCGACTGATGCAGGTGACGCCAGGGCGCTACCGTTCTCAGAACGGCAAGTCAGAATAGCAAGAACGTTCAAGACAAAGCAAGCTAAGTCCTGTAGAAAGTAGTGGCGCTGGCCTATTTACTGCTGAGCATCTCATGAAGAAATGGCAAGATTTCTTTCAGTTTAGGATTGACAAAACTCGCTCAATTTGAGATTTCAACTATTCAAGAAGGAGACTCTATGGTCCTGGCTTCTAAACTTGATCGGGAGCATTGCAGTTTTCAAAAGCTACAGATATGGGGTTACAGAGACAAATCACTGTAGTTGCTGCGAAACTCAGGCAGAATTACCAGCCGAATTGACGCAGTGCAAGATTTAAACCATAGTTTCTTGAGGCAAGTTTGAAATAACCATGAGCAACACCAACGACAACGACCAACAGGCTACAAACAGCAGTCGAAAGCCCAGCCAAAGACTTTCTCGTCGTCGAATTCTATTGACCAGTGGTTTAGGAATAGCTGGACTTGCCACAGGAATCGTGGCCGAGACCGTACAAGCAAACACCCAAAAGCCTGTCACTCCTGAGGTGGGCAGAGCGAATCCCAATGGTAAGTTTGCTGGCAAAGTTGTACTGATTACCGGCGCAACCTCAGGGATTGGTGAAGCGACTGCCCGAGCTTTTGCCAAAGAAGGAGCTAGCGTTCACTTTTGCGGTCGTCGGGAGGCGCTGGGAGAACAGATCGCTCGCAGTATTCGAGAAACAGGCGGCAAAGCCACTTACCAGCGAGCTGATGTTCGGGTTGAAAACGATGTCAAAGCCTTCGTGGATAATTGCGTTCAGCGATACGGACGGCTCGATATTGCTTTCAACAATGCAGGCATTTTTATGACCCCTGCCGAACTGCAAGATATCCCACTCGATAATTTTTTGGACATTATAAGAACTAACACGGTCGGCGAATTTCTCTCAATGAAATATGAAATCCCATACATGCGTCGTCAAGGAGGCGGTGCCATTATCAACATGGCTTCCGTCTCTGGCCATGCTGGTTTTCCCAGAATGACTCACTATGCTGCCAGCAAGCACGGCATTGTGGGCATGACTAAGATTGCAGCAATCGAGAATGCAGATCACAATATCCGCGTCAATTCAATTTCACCTCTGGCGGTTGATACGCCACAGTTACGGGAGTCTGTTTCTTTCTTCAGAAGCAATTACGAAGAGGCAGTCAAGACAATGGTAACGAAGCGAATTATGACAACGGAAGAAATGGCACGGGCTGTGATGTTTCTCGCCTCCGATGAAGCCACCTCTATGACAGGCATGGATCTAGATGTGACGGGTGGCCACCTCGCTCGCTAATTCTTGTTCGCTGACTCTTGCCCGCTGACTACGGATGTGAAGACTGTCATGAAGAAAACTCTATCCAGCCAATCCACTCGAAAAGACTTTTTGAATTTAGGAGCGGTTGCGGGCTTCTCATTTCTTTTAGGCAGCCAAGATTTACTAGGGCAAAAAGCTTTAGCCCAGACCAGTTCCTCAGATCACCCCAATGTTGCCACTATCAAGCGTTACTATGCAGCCTACGGCAGGGGTGACTTGGCAACCGTGCGTCAAATTTTCGCACCTAACATTGTTTGGCACATACCAGGACATCATCCACTAGCTGGTTCCAAGCGAGGACCCAACGAAGTATTCGCCTTCTTTGAGCAACTGGATAAAGCCAATTTCAAGGCCGACCTCATCTATCTGGGTGGCAATGACAATTATGTGATTGATTGCCATCGGGGCTATGGCGCTATGGGCGAGGCTAAGCTCGACATCCCCTTTTGCCTACTGTTTCGCATGCAGGGTGGTCGCATTGTTGAGGCGACCAACTTCGTGGGCGACCAACACGCCGCTGACGCTTTTTTCTGGTCTGTTTACCCATTAAAGCCGATTCCTGGGCGCTTAGCACATGCGGAGGCTCAAGCTTTTGGCTGAGTAGCTTACACACCTAATCAATCAATACTCGAGTCAAATTTGTGTCTACAAGAGATGCAACAGGGAGATTCTCATGGCCTTATTTGATGGCAAAGTTGCACTTGTTACTGGCAGCAGTTCTGGTATTGGTCGCTCGACCGCAGTGGCCTTTGCCCGTGAGGGAGCCAAAGTGGTAGTGGCCAGCCGTCGAACCGATGAAGGGCAAGAAACAGTCCAACTGGTTCAAGCGGCAGGTAGTCAGGGGTTGTTTATCAAAACTGACGTAACCCAGGAAGCAGAAGTGAAGGCCCTAGTTGAGCAGACCATTCAAACTTTTGGCCGCCTCGATTGTGCCTTTAACAATGCAGGCATTGAACAAACACCCAAACCGCTCACTGAGCAAAGCGAAGAGGAATTCGCTCAAATCATGGATATCAATGTCAAGGGTGTCTGGTTAAGCATGAAGTATCAAATTCCTCGAATGCTTGAGCGCGGTGGCGCCATCGTCAATACATCTTCGATTAGCGGTGTTGTCGGTTTCGCCACCATTCCCATTTACAGCGCCAGCAAACATGCCGTTTTGGGATTAACCAAATGCATTGCCTTGGAGTATGCTAAATCGGGTATTCGGGTAAATGCAGTCTGCCCAGGCGCGATTGGTGGTACCGGCACTCTAGACCGCAGCTTTGGTGGTAGCCAAGAAGCGATGGCAACACTCAATGCCATGCACCCAATGGGACGAGTTGGCACGCCAGAAGAAGTGGCTGGAACGGTTATTTACCTTTGTTCTGATGCGGCTGCCTGGGTTACAGGCCAGTCAATCACAATTGATGGCGGCTATGCTGCGGGTTGATTGATCTAATGTTGATTGGATCACTTCAGTAAATCCTTCAATCCATTTGGAGAACAGCATGCGTTACAAACTATTGGGCAAAAGCGGCTTACGCATTTCTGAAATCTGCCTGGGTACTATGACCTTTGGCGAAGAAGTTGACTGGGGAGCATCCCGCGAAGAAAGTCGAAAAATCTTCGATGCCTTTATAGAAGCGGGAGGCAATTTCATTGATACAGCTAATGAGATTTACACGGGCGGTAGCAGCGAGAAATATCTGGGCGAATTCATTGCTGCGGATCGAGAGCGCGTGGTACTCGCTACCAAATACACCGATAGCCCACCTACAAAAGATCCCAATCGCGCTGGCAACCATCGCAAGAGCATGGTGCAATCGGTCGAGCGTAGCCTGAAGCGATTGAACACCGACTATATTGATTTGCTGTGGCTACATGCGTGGGATTTCACCACCCCTGTAGAAGAAGTCATGCGAGCCTTTGACGATTTGGTCCGTGCTGGCAAGGTTTTATATATCGGTGTCTCAGATGCACCGGCTTGGATCATTTCGCAGGCCAATATGCTGGCACAATTGCGAGGCTGGACATCGTTCATTGGCTTACAAATTGAGTACAACTTGATTGAAAGAACCTCAGAGCGAGAATTGCTGCCAATGGCCCGTGCGCTCGGCCTCGGTGTCACTGCTTGGTCACCTTTAGCCAGTGGCCTGCTAACCGGTAAGTACAACCAGAATGCATCAACACAGAATGCATCAACAGGTAGTTCCTCAGAATCAAAGCGATTGGAGCAAGCTCAGTTCACTGAGCTAAGCGAAAGAAACTTGGGTATTGCCGCCGCTGTACAACAAGTAGCGCAAGAGATTGGCAAAAGCCCTGCTCAAGTAGCCCTCAATTGGGTGAGGCAAAAAAAGATCATTCCAATCATTGGTGGCCGAAAGTTGTCGCAAGTCAAGGACAACTTAGCCTGTCTCGATTTTGAATTAGCAGACGCACATCTCAAGAGCTTAGATGAAGCGAGTCAGATTCAATTGGGCTTCCCCCACGACTTTCTTGCCAGAACCCGAGGAGCAACCTTTGGTGGAATGTTTGAGGCCATTGACAATCATCACCTCTAAATCAACTTCTAAATCAACTTATTGTTAGAGTTTGTGGGAGAGGGAATAGCAGTAGCATCAAGGAGTCAAATTGAAGCCACATTGAGCTTGACTGGGATTCCTTTGGGCCTCGTTTAGGTGTCATGATGCTCCACCTCGATACGTTACGTCAGGTGTCACTGCTTGCTGCTCTCCCACAGGAGCAACTGCATTGGCTGGCCGAACAGGGAACTGAGCTTTGGTTGCAACCTGGCGAAGTTTTGCGAGCAGAAGGTGAGCCTGCTGAACACGTCTTTTTGCTGCTTTCAGGACAGTTTCAAATTATACAAACGATTGAGCAACAAGAAATTCTTCTAACTACGCACTCCACGCCCACGCTCTTTGGGGAACTGCCGATTTTAATGGGCATGTCTCATTTTTGGGCCAGTGGGCGTGCTGTTACCCCCTGCCACATTCTCGAATTAGAAAACGAGGTTTTTTGGCGTTTGCTGATGACTGCCCCGACTGTCACGGTTGCCATTCTACGCACGATGGCGAAGCGTTGGCAGGAGGTGCAATCTTTGTCTCTACAACGTGAAAAACTGGTTGCTCTTGGCACTCTAGCCGCGGGTCTCGCTCACGAGCTGAATAACCCTGCTTCAGCCGGTCAACGAGCTGCTAGACAGTTGCAGGAGACCTTAGAAACATTGCACCCCCTTACGCTCAGATTAGGTCAACGGCCAATGCTGCCTGCCCAGCAGGCTTTCTTAGCAGACTCACAGCAGACCTTGCTCCATCCAACCCAAGCGCGAGTGGAGCTTGACCCTCTAACCCAGAGCGATCTAGAAGATAAACTGACAGACTGGCTAGAGGCACGCGGAGTTGTTGCGGGTTGGCAACTGGCCCCGAATTTAGTCCGAGCTGGATTGGATGTAGTTTGGCTGGAGAGGCTCAAAGAACAGGTTGCCCCCGAATTGCTAAGCGACGTGTTGACCTGGCTAGAGGCAACTTTAGCCCAAGCCGAGTTATTAGCTGAGGTTCAGCACAGCACTGAGCGCATTTCTAAGCTCGTGCAAGCCGTCAAGGACTACTCCTATTTAGACCAAGCCCCCTTGCAAGAAGTGGACTTGCATGAAGGGCTGGAGAGTACACTCACGATCTTGAAGCACAAGTTGAAAGGTGTGTTAGTTACCCGTGATTATGACCGCAGTTTACCGCCCATTCGAGCTTATGCAAGTGAACTAAATCAGGTGTGGACCAATCTCATCGACAACGCTATTGATGCGGTCAATGACCCTAGAAAAGATACACACACAGATCAGACAAGCGCCAAAAATATCAATACAAACGCGAACACAAGCCAAGAAGAACAGGGACAAATTTCGATTCGAACTTGCTGCGAGAACGACTGTGCAGTCATAACCATCACCGATAACGGCCCAGGCGTTCCACCAAACTTGCAATCGCGTATCTTTGACCTATTCTTCACGACTAAGGGCGTTGGCAGTGGTACGGGATTGGGCCTCAATATTGCCTATCGGGTTGTGGTGGAAAAGCACCAGGGAGATATTCGCCTTAGCTCACGGCCAGGAGAAACCTGCTTTGAAGTGCGTCTCCCGATAGACAGCTCCCAAAGGCTCTGACCCTGCAGTCGCCAGCAACTCGCAGTTAAATAGAAAATAGAGCATAGGAGCACTAAGCATGGTCCGTTCTTCCTGGCGATATTTACTGGCATTTGGGCTGCTGGTCATGGCCTCTGCGCTGCCAGCGCAGGCCCAGACCCAACCCGAACCGGCTCCAGTTATGCGTGAAGGACAACCGACAGCAGCACCCGTTGAGCCAGCCCAGCCTCTCCAGGCCACGCAGATTCGCCGTAGCCAAGCCCCATTACCACTGGCAACGGTTTACCAAACTCCGATTTCGCAATTTGAGCCGCCCTTTACTGACGTGCCCACTGGTCACTGGGCTTATGAGGCCGTCACACGCCTGTTCTACAGCGGCATTCTGCGGGGTCAATCGGGTCCGAGCGGACCTGCTCGTTCATGACCGGGAACAGCTTAAGCCATTCAAACGAGCTGGGCGAACTGGACGACCTCAAAGCGCGGTTGCAAGCTCATTTGCAAGAAGTGGTACGCGAACGCGATCCCTACCTGGCAACTGCCGGTCATTTCTACGTGCAGCAGTATATTCGCCAGCAATTTGAGCGATGGGGAGCGGTAGAGGTTCATGAGTTTGAAGTTCGCGGCAAGCGCCACCAAAATCTAATTCTGAATCTGCCTTCCTCGTCTGGACAAACTGCAGCTCAAAAACCGCCAATTCTGATTGGTGCTCATTACGATGCTGTGCCCGGCTCACCGGGTGCCGATGACAATGCGACAGGCGTTGCAGCCCTGCTAGAACTGGCTCGTTTGCTGAGTGCTGAGCCAACCAAACATCCGCTGCGTCTGGTTGCTTTCGACCTGGAAGAATATGGCCTGTTGGGTAGCCAAGGCTATGCCGATTTCCTCCGAGAACAGCAGCAATCATTGCGCTTGATGCTGTCTTTGGAAATGTTGGGCTACTGCACTACGGCCCCTGGATCGCAGCGCTATCCAACGGGGTTGCAGTATTTTTATCCCAACTGTGGCAACTTTATTGCACTAGTTGGCAATTTGCCCACTCTACCTGATCTCATTGGTCTCAGCCGTCGAATTCGCCAGGTTGGCGTGCCTTGCCAATGGTTGCCTGCAGGTCAAAAAGGACAGCTTGTGCCGGCAACCCGTGCCAGCGATCACGCGCCTTTTTGGGATCGAGGCTATCGAGCGTTGATGGTCACGGATACGGCTTATCTGCGCAATCCCCACTACCATAAAGCGAGTGACCGCCTGGAAACACTTGACTTGGATTTTTTAACCGGGGTTTGTCGAGGTTTGGCTCAAGGAATTCGCTACTTATGAGGGTCCGAATGCTCATTTAAGAGCGATTGGTCAGTGAAACACCGATCAGAACTAATAGCCCACCCAAAAGCAACACTGGGGTTAAAGGTTCATTTAGCAGGAGCGCGGCCAAAGTCACAGCAACTACGGGCACAAGATTGATAAAAATTGCAGCTTTCGTGGGACCAATTGCTTTCAAACCTTCGTAGTACCAGCAGAAAGCAACCACGGTTCCCAGAACAGCAAGGTAAAGAATGCCAAGCCAAACCGAAAGCGAAAACGTCTGCCACTCCTGCAAAAGCCCTTCTTGAATCGCAGGAATTAGAAAAAGCGGCGTACCCACTAAACAGGCATAGGTCGTAGCGGCAAACGGTGATAAAGTCACCATCAATCGCTTACCAACTAGGGTGTAAACTGTCCAACTGGCAACACATCCCAGCAGAAACAGATCCCCAGAACTAATCCCTTGCGCTAAAAGGGCTTGAGGATTGCCTCGGGTAATCACAAGGGCAGCGCCAAGCAGGGCGGTGAGGATACCTGCCCACTTAGAACGAGTCAACTTATCCCTGAAAACCAGAGCGGCACTGAGGGCAATCACGGTTGGGTTGGTTGTGACAATCAGAGAAGCCCTGCTGGCCTCAACCGTTTGCAGTCCTAAGAAAAAGAAAGCATTGTAAGCAAAAATACCGCTCAAACCCAGCGCTATTACCGGCAAAAGCTGTTGCCGTTTCAGTCGGGGCAATCCCCCCTCCAACTTAATCGTAAGAAACAGTAAAAGCAGCGTGGCAATTGCGTATCGACAAAAGGCAGCTGAGAAGGGACCAATCGTTTGAACGACCGCCCGTCCCGCAATAAAAGATCCTCCCCAAATGAGCGTCATTACGGCTAGTTTGAGGTAAGCCTGCGTGAGTGGTTGTTGGATAGAAAGGAGCAATTTTGGTCGTTTTTTGCCTTCGGTTTTTCTGCTAGTTTTTTTGCCAGGTTGGACCATGAAAACCCCCTGATATTGTAGCTTTTACTACTGTGGGGGCATTCAAGCCAGGCATCTTGTACATTCTTGGGGTAGGGCCTAAGAACGTTTGAATAACTGTCCAGGAGTAAAGCCGAGTACCTGCTTAAAACGACGAGTCAAATGGCTTTGATCGACAAAACCTGTGGCTTGGGCTGCCTGCGCAATCGGCTCACCAGCCACAATCAAGGTTCTGGCACGCGCCACTCGCACTTGATTGAGATAGGCATGGGGCGGCAGTCCCACGGTTTTGCGAAAAACTTGCGCCAGATGAAAGGGGTTCAACTGAGCAAGTGCAGCCAGTTTTTGGAGTGACAAGTTTTCTGCATAGCAAACATCAATGTATTCCCGCACCTGGGTAACCGCACGATGTTCTGGGCCTCTTCGTTGCAAGCTAGGGGGACGTTCTGCATGGCGGAGCAGAAGTTGAGACAGGGCAACCAGCAAAGCCGACTCCCGTTCCAGGGTAGAACTCGGCTCAATCAACAGCCGATGAAGCGTCCGTATTGATTGAGCCACGCGTCGATCTTGAACAACCGGTTCTGGAAACCAGCAGCCATTCCAAGGCCGCTCAGCAATGTCTTGGGCAACTCGCAGCAGCAACCCTGGATCGACGTAAAGTGCCCGATACGTCCAGCCAATGTTGCCGAGAACATGTCCAGTGTGGGGTTCATCTGGATTCAATAGCCCAAGGCTTCCTGCCGAGGAATGGCGCAGGCTCCCTCGATACCAAAACGCACCCTCACCTTGCTCAATCAAACTGATTACAAAGGCATTGTGAGTATGTCGGCTGAAGGATTGCGTAACGTAATGGGCGTGGAGAATTTCAACACCATCAAGTTCGGGATCCTGCCAAAACGTTGCCTCGTCCTGAATTCGCTTCATAATTCAAGAGAAAAGGATGCTCTTGTTTTCGACCTTAGATCTGGCTATTGCTCTAGCCCCGGCTCTGGCTCTTAATCCAGAGTACAGCGACTAAGAAAGAAGCTCATGTTTTCAGAAATGTTACCAGTTAAAAGTCAGCATAAGGCAAATTAGACCAACTTACTCTTGCGCATTGAAGTCCACTTTATCGTAGATTTCAGCGAGCAAGATTTGGAATGGAATAGAGGATAGGGTTAAGTTTCTTGGGGATCCAGAGACGTTGGTCAGTTACAAAAACTCGATAGGGTTGTCGCTTTAAGGCAAAATTTAGAGCTGCATAGAGGTTGCCAGCAATTTGATTATGGTTCGGCGTACCACCTGTCATCCGAGCAATTTCACCATCAATATACTCATGACGTTCTTCTGAATCAACCTCTAGCTCTAAGTATTCTTCAGGGGAATAGCGATTTTTTCCTGCGCTTGCATAACCATTTAATTTTAAACTCCGATACCTCAAGCTTCTGGTTTATTCAAGCAGTCCTATACTTTCATGTATTTCAACTATCACCTCTCATCATAACCATTCCTGAATCCAGTTCGATTACGCAGGGTGGGGATTTGATTTTTGTACATTAGGCTGTCGATAGATTCCAAGGTCATGACTTTTCTAGGCTGAAAGCCTAGCTCACTGCAATTCGGCCTACTATGTTGGGTACAGATTCCCTTATCTCTGGTCGCCCCGATGGAGCCAACCAAAGAGTTCGTTAAATTATGGGTACCCGCTGACACCTGCGGCATTGAACTCTTTAGTGCAAGGCTGCTGAAGCATACTTATGCTAAGCACATGCACGAAAGCTATACCATCGGCATCAATGATGGGGGACAGGGAGCATACGCCTACCGAGGCGAAACCCACACCGTTTATCCAGGTAGTCTCAATCTGCTCAATCCTGGCGAAGTTCACACGGGGGGTGCCGTCACAGACGCTGGTTGGGCCTATCGCAACCTTTATGTTGATGTACTGCTTTTGCAAAAAGTGATTGGGCAAACCGAGTGGCGGGGTAAAGGGCTGCCCTATTTTCCTAAAACAGCCGTGTGGGACGAAGGAGTCAGGAAGCTAGTTCAGCGGTTGTTCACGGCTTTCGAACATCCCACCTCCAAACTTGAGCGCGATTCGCTGCTGCTATGCACCCTCTCTAAGCTCATATCCAACCATGCGGATGAACACTGCGAACTGCGACCCGTGGGCAAAGAGCTAACGGCGGTAGAAAAGGTACGCAACTACCTCGAAGCTCATTATGCTGCTGATGTGTCTATCGATGAACTGGCGCAATTGGCAAATCTCAGCCCCTATTACTTAATCCGCACCTTTCATCACAGTGTCGGTATACCTCCCCATGCCTATCAACGTCAGATTCGAGTTTTAAGAGCTAAGCAGGCATTGCGGACAAGCCGACAATCGATTAGTGAGGTGGCGTTAACTAACGGCTTCTTCGACCAAAGCCACTTCAATCGCCTGTTCAAACGGACATTTGGCATAACCCCAGGCCAGTACCGGCACAGTTTGCTCAGTGGCTGATCCTTGCAGAGAACTGAGTATTGCCCGGCAATGGTGGGGCACTTGGCACGCCTCCAGAACTCCTCCCCGAGAGAGCGCAGTTCCGTCCAAGACCTCAACCAACCGATAGGCTTAAGGTCTCTATATGAGGTTGCGTAATTTCTCGCGACTAGGAGCCTGAATCCATGCATAAGCTGCCCTTCTATAAGTACCGACCCTTTACCGCCATCACCTTGCCAGACCGGCAGTGGCCCTCCAGAGTGATTGAGCAAGCCCCACTCTGGTGCTCAGTCGATCTACGCGATGGTAATCAAGCCCTGGTGGTGCCGATGACACTGGCCCAGAAGCTTGAGCTGTTTAACCTGCTGGTGAAGGTCGGGTTCAAACAAATAGAAGTCGGATTCCCCTCAGCCGCAGAGGTCGAGTTCAATTTTCTACGGACTTTGGTCGAAGAGAACCGAATCCCGGAGGATGTCACGATTCAGGTCCTGACCCAAGCGCGTGAGCATTTGATCCGCAGGACGTTTGAATCGGTGCGCGGGGCCAAGCAAGCGATCATTCACCTCTACAATCCAACTTCAGAATTGCAACGGCGCGTTGTTTTCAAAAAGAGCAAGCCAGAGATTATTGAGATCGCAGCCCAAGCGACTCAATTAATTAAAGAATTGGCAAGCACGATGCCCGAAACCAAGATTACTTTGGAGTATTCTCCAGAGAGCTTTTCTGGTACAGAAGTTGACTTCGCCGTCGAAATCTGTGAGGCCGTGATTGATGTTTGGAAGCCTACACCAGACAACAAAATTATCTTGAACTTGCCAGAGACCGTGCAACTCTGCACCCCGAATACCTACGCTGATCAAATCGAGTGGTTCTGCCGACGCCTCAAGCAGCGTGACCTAGCAATTGTTAGCCTGCACACGCACAACGATCGGGGCACAGGCGTGGCCAGTACCGAATTGGGTATGATGGCTGGCGCTGAACGCGTTGAAGGAACCCTGTTAGGCAATGGCGAACGAACCGGCAACGTTGATTTGGTCACGGTAGCGCTCAACCTGTACACACAGGGCATTGATCCGAACTTGGATTTGAGCAATATTGACGAAATTGTTGATGTGGTTGAGCGCTGCACCAATATCACGACTCATATCCGGCATCCCTACGTTGGAGAATTGGTATTTACCGCCTTTTCCGGTTCTCACCAGGATGCAATTAGCAAAGGCATGGCTCACTACACCCAGAGCCAAAGCGAGATTTGGGAGGTTCCCTATCTACCGATGGACCCGACCGATATTGGCCGCACCTATGAGTCGATCATTCGCGTCAATAGCCAATCGGGTAAGGGGGGGATTGCTTATCTATTGGATCAGGAATTCGGCTTCCAATTGCCCAAACCCATGCAGCCTGAGTTTGGTCAAATCATTCAACGCATCGCTGATCACACTGGCAAAGAACTGAAACCCGCTGAGATTTGGCATGCCTTTTTCAATGAGTACATTGATGCGATCTCGCCCCTGAAACTCCAAAAATTCCGAATTTCAGAAAGCAGCGAGGATGAACAGGTCACTTGCGACGCTGAAATCAGCATTGACGGCAATTGCAGAGAGATCACAGGCAGAGGCAATGGACCCATCGATGCTTTGGCCAAAGCATTACAAAATGAGCTAGGCATTGCTTTTGAACTCACAGCTTACTACGAGCACGCTTTAAGTCGGAGTACTGATGCCAAAGCAGCTGCCTATATTCAAGTGCGACATAAAGGGACATTCGCCTTCGGTGTGGGCGTCGATCCCAACATTAGCCTTGCTTCTGGCAAAGCTTTACTGAGTGCGCTGAATCGCTCATTACGGCAAGATCATTAGGCCGAGATCATTAGGCCAAGGTCATTATGCATCGGGACTTGCTTGAAGTGATGAAATCAAAGTGATGAGGTAGCCTCGCTAAACAGTTTTGGCTAAGACACCTCATCACTTCGAACGCTTTATATTTTGGTTAGCTTGCCTGTATTTCTCAGCAGATCCAAAAACGCGAAGACGCCTGGGGGCAGAAGAGCACCAGCCAGAGTAGCTACCCTAATAATTCTAAAGAAGGGAACGGGCAAGCTGTATACCTGGACATTATCTGGAATCGGGTTCGCTGCCAGGCGGGGAATAATCGTTGCACCCAAGCCTTGAGCAACCATACTCACGATCGTGGAATCGGCTTTGAATTGATAAGCAACCTGTAAAGATTTGCCCAGAGCTGCACAATGGGCATAAACCTGTTGGTCACAGCTATCGCCATCCGGTCCCATAATCAGGGGATAATTGCACAACTGCTCCCAACTGAGTTCTGAGCCGATGAGTTTAAAGTTAGGCGGGAACAGCACTAAACACTCATCCCGCAACAGTTCCCAAGTCTCAAATTCGTCACTCATTGAGTAATCAGCAAAACCAATTTCAGCACGCCCCTTACGCAAATCTTCTTCAACACTAGGCGAGTCAAATCGCTCAATAATACTGAGGGTAATATCAGGAAAGCGTTGACGAAACTGAGCCATTACCTCTGGCAAAATATGCGTTGAAACAGTGCGAAAAGCTGAAATTCGAACCTGTCCGCCCTGCAAGCTTCTTGCTAGATTCGCATCTTTAAAGATCTCCTCTTGCAGTTGCATCATCTGCTGGGCATGGCTAATGACCCGCTCACCAATTGGTGTAAGATGAGCGCCGTAGCGACCGCGCGAGAATAAGACCACCCCTAAATCTGCCTCTAGCACAGCAATAGCATTGCTAACTGCCGATTGCGACATCCCTAGCTGTAGAGCCGCCTCGCTAAAGCTGCTGTACTCTGCCGCTGCAATCAGAATACGCAATTGAGATAGCTTCAACTGATTGGAACGATTGTGCTTCATGCGCAGGGCCTAGATCAGCCATATCCTTGAACTCTGGAGAATACTAACACTGATCCATCGATTTTAGTGATGGATGAGATATAGACAGTGTTTTGATTAATGGCGGCACAGTTCTTAAAGTGAACCTATTAGCAATTACCAGAGGGTTTTGACATGAGTGCTCGCCTAGGTATTGGCCTGGAACCATCTTCATTACTTCAAGTTCTTAACCAGAAGTTAGGGGAGCTCAGGCAGCTTTTTATTAAGACCTTGAGCAGAGAATGTGAGCTACGCGTCTGGTGTGTTGATGACTACACTGGCAATACTTGGTGGAGTGCCTATGATCCAACGACAGAACAAGCCATTTACCAAGTCTCCGAGACGCAGATACGGGTTTGGATTGAGCAACGTCACCACTTGGCAACTAGAAACTCAGCAAGTTGTTAGGTGCCAGCCATTACATAACAGGGCGCAGTTTCATCCAAGCCAAGTAGAACTCAGACATTATAAGCTCGCCTCATACAGGTTGAGGGAGCACTACTTCAATGCAACCACCGGGTTTTCTTCTGTTTTTGACGACTGCTACACTGTTGATTATCACACCAGGGCCTGACATGCTTTATGTGATAACCCGTGGAGTTGCGCAGGGACGCAGAACTGCGCTACTTTCCACTCTAGGCATCTGTTCAGGCTATGTTATCCATACGTTTTTTGCTGTGCTTGGGCTCTCTGCCCTCCTACAATCGTCAGCAGCGGCGTTTGAGATTATTCGTTATGCAGGCGCAGCTTATCTGTTGTATCTAGGTATCCAAACCTTACTGAGCAAACAGCGTCTGACCATTGCTTCAGCAGGAGCCAATTCTAATAAGCTCAACCGTGTTGTCTGGCAGGGCATCATTACCAGCGTTTTGAACCCCAAGGGTATTTTGTTCTTCATAGCGTTTCTGCCACAATTTGTGGATCCGAACCCGAGCCGAGTAGGGATACAGTTGTTTGCCCTCGGATTGACTTTTACAACACTGTGCTTCTTGATCTATGGAACACTGGGCTATGTTGCTGGAACTCTGAGAGATCGATTAGCAGGACAAGTAATATTGGTCGAGATGCTTAGGTATCTAGCTGGCACTGTGTTAGTGGGCCTAGGTATACGGCTTGCCCTATCAGAGCAAAAGTGATGCTGCAAGAGGTAGCATCACTTATCGAGCGCGAAAATCGCTCGCTAGAGCACTAGCTACGAGATCTAGAAAGAGCACTTACTCTTCAGGATTGAGGTCTTCTGGAAAGCAAAGATCAGGCGCGCACAAGCTCCTAATCTTGAAAGTCATGACCTTACCAGTTGTCAACTCCAGACAACGAATCGCATGGTTGTTGGTATCGGCGATATAAAGCTTGCCATTTGCAAAACTGAGACCAGAAGGCTCTCTAAATTGAGCCAATTGTCGTTCACCATTGGCCAATCCAGCCGAGGAACCAGCCACCGTTTGACACTCACCAGTAGCTGGATCGACCCGCTTAATTTTGTGGTTATAGGTATCTGCGACCCAAAGCGATCCCTGAGCATATTCCACGCCCAAACAGTGTTGTAAGCGCACTTCACTGCCGATGCCGTCACGGTCATCAAAGCCAAATAAATCACCACTGCCGCACACAGTCCGCACCTGGGGATTAGCCCCCAATTCCACAGCCCGGATGGTACTAGTTTCGCTATCAGCAACAAACAACTCTTTGCCGTTGCTAGTGATGCCACTCGGTTGAGCAAAGGCGGCATCTGTGAGCGGACCATCGACGCAAGCTTCAGCCCCTGTACCGGCATAGGTGCTTACCAATTCACGCTCAAGATCCATCTGCCAGATCTGGTGAGGGCCAGCCATCGCAATAAACAGCCGTCCCTCGACTAGTTCCAAATCCCAGGGAGAATTCAGTGCTGTTGAGAGCGCAGGACCCGCGTGGGGCTGGATCTGATGGCTCTGCTCCGCAGTTCCGGCAATCGTGGTCACGATCTGGGCCTGCAAATCTACGCGACGCAGCAGATGATTGTCGGTATCAGCAACATAGAGCCACTGGCGCTCAACATCTAGAACCATGCCCTGCGGCGCAGAGAATTGAGTTTCTTCATAGCTGCCGTCCGCATGGCCTCGGCTACCAGTGCCAATGACCGCTAGAACCTCACCGGCAAGACTGGTGACGACCAGGCGGTGGTGGCCTGAGTCTGCGATGAATAACCTCTCGCCGATCGCATCAGCTAGAACCTTGCCGGGGAAAGCTAGGGGAGTGGTAAGCGGTCGGCTTTGTTTCTCCAGTTTGAGCTGCAACTCCTGGAAGTTGAGCTTGCCCCGCTCCTGGCTGGCGGCGATCAGCTGAGCAATAGCAGCATCGAGGGCGTCACGGTTGCCCTCGCCAGAAGCGTGAGCAACATAGTAGCCCTCGGGGTCGATCAGCACCAGCGTGGGCCAAGCCCGAACTGCATACTCCTGCCACACGCGAAATTCGTTATCCACCAACACCGGATGTTCAATGTCGTAGCGCAGAATGCTGGCACGAATGTTTTCGATTTCCTGCTCGTTTTGAAACTTAGCCGAATGGACCCCAATCACGGTGAGCGCATCTCGATATTTCTGCTCCAAAAATTTGAGATCGGGCAGAACATGCAAACAGTTGATGCAGCAATAGGTCCAGAAATCTAAAAGCACAACCCGCCCCCGCAATTGCGACAGCGATAAGGGCTGCTCAGTGTTGAGCCAGGGTTGATTTCGGGGCAGTTCTGGGGCTCTGACGCGGGGCGTAGCAATCATGCTGGCGGCTCCCTTACTCCGTGATATGACAACCTAACGAGGTGACGACCTGATGTAACAGCCTAGCTGTAATCTGGCAGGAGATGCTTGCTGAAGCCAGTCTCGCAAACTGCTACATTCTGCTTAGCCTCAGCCAAAATTCCATGCCAGCCTCTCGCCAAAATCCCCAACAGCAAATAACTGCAGCACCGAACTACAGCATTCGCGAAAGCTCCAGAGCCAAACATGCTCGCTTGAGAATTTCAGCTCGGAGCGGCTTAGAAGTAATTGTGCCGGTAGGCTTTGATCACAGGCGAATTCCAGAACTGATCCAACAGAAGCAGACCTGGATTCAATCCGCCTTCAAGCGGTTAGAAGCGCAGTGTCAAGTTCTAGCCAGCGAACCGCCTGCCCAACTCCCTGAAACCATAGAATTGCGCGCGATTGGTGAAACTTGGACAGTTGAGTATCAACCCAGCTCTAACCCTGTTCTTAAAATCACTGAACAGAAGATTGCAGAACAGGACGCAAGGCGGTTGGTGGTTAGTGGGGCAGTCACTTCAGTTGCTGGATGCCACCGAGCCTTACGGGATTGGTTGACTTACAAAGCTCAAACTCATCTGCTGCCCTGGCTCCGACAACTCAGCCAAGAGCAGAATTTACCTTTCAGCACAGCTTCAGTGAGAGGCCAGAAAACTCGGTGGGGCAGTTGCTCAGATCGCAAAACAATTAGTGTCAACTACAAGCTGCTATTTCTGCCTGTTCCGCTAGTGCGCTACGTTTTTGTCCACGAGTTGTGCCACACTATCCACCTTAATCATTCTGCTGCCTTCTGGAGGCTCGTCCACCAACGAGAACCTGACTGTGAAGCGATCAAGCAGGAGTTGCGTCAGAGTTGGCGCTATGTGCCCAGTTGGGCAGACACTCGAGCTTGAGACTCACTCAGCAAGACTTCACCTGAATCACCCGAAGCTTGGCTCAAATCTGGCCCGAGAACTTGGCTCAAGAGAGACTGGGGCTCAGGAAGGTAAAGCGCAGCCGAGCGCCCTTGAGATCAGCCCCTTCTAACCGGACCCCTCGCAGAGCCGAAAACCAGAGTGAAGCGTAGCGAAGGTCAGCATTGCTGAGATCGGCATTGCTAAGGTTAGCACCCGAGAGATCCGTAGTAATCAGATCGGCTGCAACCAGACTGGCATAGTCAAGGCGGGCAAAGCGCAGATCGGCACCGCTCAACAGAGCCCGGTTCAGGCAGGCGTTGCTGAGGCGGGCAAAGCGTAAACAGGCTCCGCGCAAAATCGCGCCGCCCAGGTCAGCACCACTAAGGTTAGCCCCAGTCAGATTGGCCTTGATTAAGCGAGCATCCTGCAAGTTCACCCCCTGCAAATTCATACCCGACAAATCCGCCAGGTTGAGATTAATGCCTTGAAAATCACGTTCTCCGGCTTCGTACCGGCTTAGCAAAGCCTCAACTGAATAAGGAACCATGCTGGGGATAGGACGAGCGGCGGGGGGAGCGTTGAAACTAGGTCCAGAGCAGGGAGCAGACGGTAGGTCGATCATGGTGGGTATCGAGGAGTAACCTGCTGAGGCGGTGCCACTACCCTAGAGTGCAAGCTACCTAAAGGCCAGCGTCTCCGAAACCGCAATTACCCTATTCAGAGTGCACACTTTAGAATGCAGACGCGACTGATCCTGATTCGTCATGCAGAGGCAGAAGGCAATCCAGAGGGCCGGATGCTGGGCTGCGTCGAGACTGAACTGACGCCCTATGGCTTTCACCAAGCCCGCCTACTGCAACAGCAGCTCCAAGATCAGGCTCTGCAACCCGCTTGCCTGTATACCAGTCCACAAAAACGCGCCCTCCAGACTGCTCAATGGGTGGCACCGGCAGTGCCCTCCCAAATCTGTCCAGAGTTGAGGGAGTTAGATCAGGGCATTTTTACCGGTCTAACCTGGGCTGAAGCTAGCCAGCGTTACCCGGAGTTGTGCGCACGCTTAGAGCAGAATGTCGATTGGCTGCCGATCGAGGGGGCAGAGACACCGCAGTCAGCCCGCAAGCGTGCAGAACAGTTTGTGCAGAAAATTTTGCAGGTTCCTTTGCCGAGTCCGGTGCTCATCGTGACACACGGCGGCCTACTGTCTCATCTATTGTCAGCCTTGCTGGGTTCGACCCGTACCTGGGGCTTTAACGTAGCGACTACGGCTCGGTTCGACTTAACGCTGGACTGGGAACGCTGGCTAAACGCTGAAGCAACGTCCCGTTTTAACAGTACGCTGTGGCGAATAGAACGCTTTAACGATACGTCTCATTTAAAACTCACTCTAGCTAAGGCTTAAGGCATCCGCTTGAAATTCGTGACAAAGAGATTCAATGAGTAAGATAGAAGAGACTCCTGTGGACAGGAGCCTCTAAGTATAGTTACAACAGAATCTCTTAGCCATAAATACACCAATGACCCAGTTGGTGGAGGTTGCGCCGTTGGATCCGGAGTTAAATGAGAGTTTCCAAACTGAGCAGAGTTTTTCCGTCCCCTGTTGCAAATTCTTGATTTCTGGAGCGCTCCGATGACCAACTCAGCCCAGTCCACACCCATGAGTTCCATGCCACCCGAGTTGGCCGAACATCTTGCTGACCTGCGGCAAAAAGATCAGGTTCTCCATGACATCCTGGCGGTTGATGTTTGGGCATTAGCGAAAACCATGGATGAATTTCAGCCCGGTTTTTGGGCTGCGTTCATGAAAAACCGGGCCGAGGCGACCCGTCGCTTTATCGAAGCTCGTAATCAGCAAACCCGTCACGGCACAGGGATTCGTCATCCCTTCTTTGACCTATAGCTTGACGAGTCGCTCGACTTGTCATTTGGTGCTTAGCTACTTAGCTCCACACTGCTAGGCCTTAGCTGGATCTCACAAAGCTTGAATCCACTCGTGGATCTCATACTCAGTCCAGATGCCGTTCTGCCAATAGGGATCAGCTTCCACCCATGCCTTAACAGTTTCGGTGTCTTTCGCTTCGTAGATGCCAAACACCTTGCGCAAGTCTTGGGTTGGACCGATGGTGACGAGGTAACCTGCCTCCTTCAGTTTCTGAAGATTGTCTAGATGAGCTTGACGGTAAGGGGCTCGCTTTTCCACGACATTGTCGCAATACGAACCCCAGAGAACGTACTTGGGCACCAGCTTAACTCCGCAGACTGATATTGAACTTGTCGACTAGGGCCTCGCGCACATTCTGGTGTACCGGCTCAACTTCCTGATCGGTCAGAGTACGCTCGCTAGAACGGTAAACCAGGCGGAAGGCCAGACTGCGCCTCCCGGTTGGGACGCCCTCACCTCGGTACTCGTCAAAGACCGATACCGATTCCAGCAGGGGACCAGCCGCGTTGCTAATCGTGCGTTGTAACTCTGACACCGATAGATCCAACGGCGCGAACAGGGCAAGATCCCGGTCAGAAGCTGGATAGGTCGAGTAAGGCTTGAAAATTGCCACAGGTCTGCGGTCCATCGCAGACATCAGGACATACAGATCCAGCTCAAAGGCATACACCTCATCGGGCAAGCCGCGCTCTTGACGGAACTGAGGATGGAGTTGTCCAAAGCTACCCAGACGCTCGCCTGAGATCCAGAGCGAAGCCGTACGTCCAGGATGCAGGCGGGGATCACGACGATCGGGTTGATATTCGACGCTAAGCCCTAGCCGTTCAAAGGCCGATTCCAAAAGACCTTTAGCGCTGTACCAATCCAGAGGCCGATTCTGGTGCTGCCAGGTTCCCACGGTGTTGTCACCGCCAAGAATGCCTGCCAGGTGCTCGGCTTCGCTGTTGCCCTCCTCGCTGCGAGAGAAAACCCGCCCAACTTCAAAGCCGTTGAGCGGACCATTGCCCTGGTCAAGGTTGTAGCTGAAGGCTCCAACCAGGCCATCCAACAGCTCGTATCGAAGCGCTGAATACTCTGCCAGCAGAGGATTGCTCAGTTGGACCTGCACCGACTGCTCGCTCTCATTGGGCGATACCAGTGAGTAGTGGATCAGCTCAGTCAGGCCAATCGCCCGGAAGGCCTCACGAATTCGCCGCAGTAAAGCCTGCTCGACCGAGAGGTAACCTAGCTCACTCTTAGCGGGTAAGGTATCGCTGAAGTTGTCGTAGCCGTAGAGCCGCGCGATCTCTTCGATCAGGTCGATCTCGCGCTCCATGTCTCGATAGCGATAGGGCGGCACACCCACTGTCCAGACCCGCTCCTCAGTGCGCTGCACGCTAAAGCCTAGTGAGGTCAAAATGCGCTCGATCTGCTCAGGCGGGATTTCTCCTTCGAACTCGTCTTCCTCAGAAGCATTGGCGTTCTCGCCATCGGTGGGTTCGACAGGACCCAAAACCTGAGCCACGCGGTCCAGACGCAGCTCAATCGTGCGGGGCAGAATTTGACGCGCATCCGCAATGCTCTGGGCTGTCGCCTGGCCCCCAGCCAACTCGGTAATCAAAGCAATGGCACGGGCACAGGCCATTTCCAATTCTGCAAAGTTGACGCCGCGTTCATAACGGGTTGAGGCCTCGCTGCGTAAGCCCTGGGCCCGCGCTGAGCGCCGTACCGCCACCGGGTCAAACAGAGCTGCTTCCAGAACCAGATTGACCGTCTGTTCAGACACTTCGGACTCTTCACCGCCCATCACACCAGCTAGGGCAATAGGCTTGTCACCATCGGTAATCACTAAGTTGGCAGCTTGCAAGTCACGTTTCTGACTGTCTAGCGTCGTTAATGTCTCACCCGACTTGGCAAAACGCACACCTACAGTAATTGGGTCCTGCCGCCGCAACTGGTCGGCATCAAAGGCGTGCAAGGGCTGACCCCACTCCAACAGAACGTAGTTGGTTACATCTACAACATTGCTAATGGGGCGAATACCAGCAGCTTGAAGGCGACGCTGCAACCACTCTGGCGAAGGGCCAATCTTCACGCCCTCGATCAAGGTGCCAATGTAGGCAGGACAAGCCTGGGGTTCTTCAACCTGCAACCGCAGTGAGCTGGCTGCGTCTGTAGGAATCTCCAGTTTGGGGGTGATGGGCAGTTTGAGCTGGCCGTTGGTTAGAGCAGCCACCTCACGGGCAATACCCACCATGCTTAGAGCATCGGCACGGTTAGCAGTGGACGAGAGATCCAGGACAACGTCATCCAGTCCCAAGAGGGGCCGCACGTCAGAGCCCAGCTTGAGATCTGGCTGGTTGAAGCTGTGGATGCCCTCAGATTTAGTCGACAATCCTAACTCGGCTAGCGAGCAGATCATGCCCTCAGAAGTCACGCCCCGCAGCTTAGAGGGACGAATTTTGAGGCTGATTTTCGGTAGCTCAGTGCCCACGGTTGCCACGGGCACGAATAGCCCAGCAGCGACATTAGCGGCACCGCAGACAATGTTCAGTGGTTTCTCAGCTCCGATATCTACCTGGCAAACGCTGAGCTTATCGGCATTGGGATGTTGTTCGCGGCTGAGCACATGCCCAACCACGACCCCCTTGGCCCAAGTGCGACGGTCTTCGATTTCCTCGACTTCAAACCCGGCCATAGTCAGGGCATGGGCCAACGCCTCAGGCGATAGGTCGAAGGTCACCAGTTCGCGCAACCAGTTGAGGGAAATTTTCATATTCGTCTATGCTGTGAAGTCCGCCCAGCCCTGATCGTACCAGTTAGGCTTGATTGGATAGTCGGCCTGATAAAGTGAAGGCTGCGTATATCTCGGGGAGAGAGCCATGACTCGCGCCATTATGGAAACAGACAAAGGCACCATTCATCTGGAGCTTTTTGATCAAGACGCCCCCGGCACCGTTAAGAACTTCGTGGACCTCGCGAACAAAGGCTTCTACAACGGCCTAAATTTCCACCGAGTGATCCCAAATTTCATGATTCAGGGCGGTTGCCCACAGGGTACGGGCACGGCGGGTCCGGGCTACACCATTAAGTGTGAAACCAAGGGCAATCCCAATAAGCATTTGGCGGGTACGCTGTCGATGGCCCATGCCGGCAAAGACACGGGTGGTAGCCAGTTTTTTATCTGCCATTCGCCCCAATCACATTTGGATGGTGTCCACACCGCTTTCGGCAAAACCGAAGATATGGATGTGGTCAATGCCATTCGCCAAGGCGACAAAATCAAGTCGGTCACGATTGAGGCTTAGGATTGGGGCCTGGTTGGTTGGGGCCTAGTTAATTGAGGCTCTAAAACTCGGGCCAGATTGATTCCAGTTGATCACAGCCAGTTGATTGCAGTTGGTTGATTGCAGTTGGTTGATTGCAGTTTAGAGAAAAGACTATGGGCACGGACATCGCAAACATTGGCTATCTGGCAGTCCCGGAATCGGGATCAGGGCCAGGGCTGCTCGTGCTCCAGGAATGGTGGGGGCTGGTGCCGCACATTAAAGATGTTGCTGACCGTTTTGCGGCGGCTGGCTATGTGGCACTGGCTCCCGATTTGTTCCACGGGGTGCAGACTAGTTCGCCGGATGAAGCAGGGCGCTTGTTGATGGCGCTCAACATCGAGCAGACCGCGCAGGATTTGCAAACCGCAGCAGACTTTTTGCTAAACCACGAAGCCGTGACCAGCCAAAAACTGGGAGTTGTGGGCTTCTGCATGGGGGGTCAATTGGCCTTGCTGGCAGCGACGGTGAGCCAGAGTATTGGCGCAGTCGTGGATTTTTACGGCATTCATCCCCATGTCAAGCCTGACTTCAGCAAACTCAAAGCGCCTGTGCTAGGGCTATTTGCCGAGCACGATAGCTCTGTGACGGCGGAGGCAGTTTACGAATTACAGACCGCGATTCGTAAGGCGGGCGGTTCAATCCAGGCCAGAATTTATCCAGACGTGGATCACGCCTTTTTCAACGACACCCGACCTGAGGTTTACAATGAGCCCGTGGCTCAGGATGCCTGGGAACGGACGCTCGATTTCTTCCAGCAAAATCTAATTGCAGCTTGAGCGATGGAGCCTGACCCTCAGCAACGTTTACTGCTCAAAATCGTTCTGGGGTCTGCCTGGATCGATGGGGCACTTCAGCCTGCGGAATTGACCTATTTGCAAACGCTGCTCCAGCGCTACGGCGAGTCCTACAATCGGGAACTCAAAGAGCTGACCCAGCAGCGTGTATCACGCACTGAAACTGAAGCCTGGATCGTGGAATATCTCAACGATACCGGCGAAGAGGGCCGCCGTAAACTGCTGGCTGAAATCGCCAATACGCTGTTTGCTGATGAGCGTATTTCGGACCTGGAGCGCGAGTTGCTGGATGAATATCACACGATGATGAGTCTCATCCCCAACCAGGAACAGGAGCATCACTTCGCTCAGAATATTCTGGAGCCGATTGGCCGTTTCTTGAAAAAAGTCATCGGTCTGAACCCTTCCTGATGCCACTACAGGCGAAACCTTTTCTGAAATGGGCAGGTGGCAAAGGGCGATTGTTAGCTCAGTATCAGCCCTATTTGCCAAGTGAATTCAAAACTTATTTTGAGCCCTTCTTAGGCGGGGCTGCTGTATTTTTTCATCTGGCCCCGGCGCGAGCGGTACTGACCGATATTAACCCAGAGCTGATTAACCTTTACACCTGTGTTCGCGATCAGGTCGAAGCAGTAATCCAGCTCTTGGCTCAACACAAAGCCCAGCACTGTGATGCTTATTACTATCAGATTCGAGCTCTGCCTAAGCAGCAAACTCTGAACTCAGTCGAGCGAGCAGCTCGCATTCTTTATCTCAATAAAACCTGCTTCAACGGCTTATATCGAGAGAATGCGTTGGGACATTTTAATGTCCCAATGGGGCGTTATCGCAATCCTCAAATTTACGATCCGAATCTACTGCGACAAACCTCAGATATGCTCCGGGTTGCTGAGATTGCAGTGCAGCCCTTTCAGGCGGTTTTAGAGACTGCAACTCCGGCTGATTTCGTTTACTTTGACCCACCTTATCAGCCAATTTCAGCAACCAGTAGTTTCACGGCCTACAGTCGCTTTAGCTTCTGTGAGGCGGATCAAATTGCCCTGCGCGATGTTTTTGCTCAGCTGCAAATGCGGGGCGTCCGTACTATGCTTTCGAATTCCGATTGTCCCTTTATTCGCGACTTGTATGCCGACTTTCGGGTGATCTCGATTGAGGCCAGTCGAGCGATTAATTCTCGACCTGACCGGCGTGGCAAAGTTTCCGAAGTGCTGGTGCTGAGCTGGTAGACAGAGTTCTCTTCCTTACAGCCCTATCCTTACAATGGAAGCCAAGAGCAGCTCATACAAACCTGAAGTGACTGTAAGGCAGGATGCGATGGCTTATAGCGCTCAAGACGTTGAAGCACAGATGCCCGATACCAGCCAGCTCTTAAGCGATGAACCAGAGATGGAAAGCTCTCTGCACTACCTACAATTGCTGATTTTGGTCACCTGTCTGGAGTGGCTCTGGCGCGGGCGCGAAGACTTTTTCATTGGGGCTAACCTCACCATCTACTTCAGCCGCCAACAACTACGCAACCGCGACTTCCGAGGCCCAGACTTCTTCCTAGTCAAAGACACCGAAAAGCGGCCCCGCAAATCCTGGGTGGTATGGGAAGAAGATGGCCGCTACCCCGATTTGATTATTGAACTACTGTCTAGCTCCACGGCTGATACTGACCGTAATCTCAAGAAGACCCTTTACCAGGACCGCTTCCGGACACCTGAGTATTTCTGGTTTTCGCCTGAGACTTTAGAATTCGCTGGCTTTCGGCTTCATGGCAGGCAGTATGAGGCAATCACCCCTATTGCACAGGGTTGGCTTTGGAGCCAAGAGCTAGAGCTGTATTTGGGTGTTGATGCAGGTCAGTTGCGCTACTTCACAGCAGAGGGCGAGAGAGTTCCCACACCTGAGGAAGCAGCACAACAACAACAGCAACGGGCCGAACAAGAACAACTACGCGCTGAGCAAGCAGAACTTGCCTTGCAACAAGCTCAAACTAGAGCCGAACAGTTGCAAGAACAGCTACGAGCGCTTGGAATTGACCCAGAGGCATCAAGCTGAGCCTGAACTTGCCACAGTGATCACGAACCTTGAGCTTGAGCCCAGGATTGCCGGCGCTGTAGCCACAACCCCATAACCAAGCCCAGAAGCACGATGCTGGTGAAATATCCCAAGGCAATCAGCCGAACCAATAGCGGTGGGGCTACGCCTTCAGCCTCAATTTCTTGTACAACTTTAAAAGGCTTAAATTGGCGTCCGGCAGTTGACTGCGGTAAAACAGTCACTTCAAGCCGATGCGGTGCCCCATCAAAAAATTGTTGTCGCCAAGCAAGTTGCCCAGCCGGATCTGGAGTGCCGGTATAAGCGAAAGCCAACCAATTTTCTTCGAGTTGCCTGGTCTGAATCTGAAAAGCTAGATCAGTCGCAGGCTGGCCTGTTTGTTGATCAATTGCCTGAATTTGCAACTGTGCTAGTTGTCCAACAGTTGCTTGAGTATCGCCGATTATTCGAACCTCTAACCCCTGCGATTGGGCAATTCCTTGAGGGATTTGAGCGGACGAAACTTCTGAATGCTCATGGTGATGCGCGTGGGATTCTGCCAGCTCAGCACTGATATTGACAACCAGTAAAGCCACAATTGCCACAAGCACAACAGCACTCAGCAATAGTCGAATCGATTGGGGAGCAATCTCACCCGGTTGGATGACTTGAGGTTTGCCAATCAGCCAACCCCCACCTAAACCCACCAGCCAAAGCATCACCGCCAGAATTGCAAAGTTGCGATATTTGTTGCTGTGTTCGCTCACCCGCAATGTGAGTGTTTGGGCAATGGGCGCAAAGGCATCGGTATCAACGGGTAAAACCTCCACGGCCAGTCGATAGTTGCCCCGAATCGGTAGCATCTGCTGGAGCTGCAATTCGCCGCGTTCAGTTTCAGCCGTCAGCTCTAGTAATTGAGTTCCTTCAACTACTGGAAAATCAGTCGAGAACCACGGATTGTGAGACGGTGCAAACAGTTGCAGGTGCACTTTAGCTTTCGGCAAAGGCTGTCCTGCTGCATCTCGGAGTTGCAAGGTCAAAATGGGTGCAGATTGAGCAGTTTCCCCCGTGGCATCGAAGGGCACCAACTGGTCAAGCGGCGGTTGGGTAATGAGTTGCAAGCTAGCTTGCGGCAGACGCGCTGAGGCCACAACAGCCAGGCTCAACAGCCCAATTAGGCTGAGGAGCGTTGTTGATTTGAATTTCAACATAGAGCTAGTGGCAGCCGACCAGCAGCGTTTGATGGCGCACGGAGTGCAGCGAATTATGCACCGCTGGATAGGTGGAGAAATAGACAGTCCAGAGGATCAAGGCACACAAGGATGTATAAAGAGTGGCCTGTACTGGCAGAGAAAGGGTGAAGCTGATCGCTTTCTGAGACAGCGTTGATTTAGCAGAGAGCCGGGAAGAAGCGGTCATGGGTGTACCTCGCACACTAGATTCAGCAGCGCATCGGCGGGCATCCTGGCTAGGAGATTTCTCCGTCACAGTTGCGGGACAGCGTTGGATTCTCACCAAACTTTCCCCGTTACCTCTGGCAGCTGTTCCCTACCAGAACCGAGCAAGTGGGGCAATCTTATCACCGTTTTTGCCCTGCCGCGGACTGTGTAGAAATCTCAAGCGCCATTCACAAAGAGCAATTTAGAAGGAGCGAGTCAGAATGGGCAAGTTAGAACGGTTGCACCCATTCACTGATGCCTGGACGGTTCAATAAGGGCTGAAGCTCCTGTACCGCCAGGATTAGCCCTGGCACGGCTTCTGCCTGCCATTGACCATCAGCCCGACGCCCAGTTTGCAGTTGCAATGACACACCAAATCGGTCTGGAAAGCCTCGTGCTTCCAGCCATACTTGTTCGGTTTCGGCCTCACAGACTAGCGTTTCTTCGTCCATTAGCTCAGTTTTGAGAGCCGCCATACTTTCGCTCAATTCCAACAGTAAGCGGCAAAAATCGCGCAACTCGAGGTTGGTGAGTTCCAGTGACCAGAGATCGCTACCCACTAAACCAACAAACAGCTCTGATCCCGGTGCCCAACCCAAGCGCCAACCGGGTCCCTCTAGTAATTTTCGTTGGCTCATAGAAGCGATGAAACTCGATCAGGTCAAGCTAGTTTTGGGCTTCAAAAAAGACAGCTGGAGAGACGTGAAAGAACTCAGTGAGTTTACGAATATGCTCTGCTGTCAGCTTACGCTGTCCCTTCAATACTTCCGAGACAATCGACTCGGTTTTGAAGATTGGAACCAAATCTTTTTGACGCAGGTTTAGGTCGAGCATCAGAGTTTTGATCAGTTCGACGCCATGAATGTCTGGGACGAGTTCCTGCTTCTGCTCGTATTCATACACCAGTGCGCCCAAGACATTCAGATAGTCTTGTTCGTCTGATGTCAGCTCACTGCGATCCAACAAAGCATCGATCACTTTTTGAGTTGCTTGCAGCTCTGGCTCGGATGTAATGGAACACGGTAAAAATGCCATGAGAATTGAGTGTAGGCACTGGCCCTAGATGACCCAGAAATCATTGTTCCGGTTTCCGGGTCATATTTCTATTGGGCCTACATTAGACAGCCACAGGTTCCGGCAAAGCACCCTGCATTTTGCCGAGCCAGTCGATTAGGCTTTCCAATTGCTTCTCAGCGGAGAGAATACCTAGACCGCGCACAGTTACTTGGCCTCGTTGATAGACAAAGCGAGGCAATAAGTGACTGGGCAAATTGGCTTTGAGCAGGTTCCAGGCTGGTTCCTCCATTGGCGTTTCAAGGACAACATGCTGCTTACCACCTTCGGCATTCGTGCCTAAACGAATGCGCGAGAAGCCCAATTGCTTGGCGACCAATTTCAACTCCATCACCCTGAGCAATTGACTAGCAGCAGTCGGCAGCGAGCCATAACGGTCCACCCAATCCGCAGCAATCTGCGTGAGATCGCGCGACTGACTAACTGTTGCCACGGCTCGGTAAGCACTCATCTTCTGATCGAGATCGGGAATGTAATCAGCCGGGATAAACGCTGTAAGTGGCAAATCGATTTGGGTATCGTCCACCTTGGGAATTTCTTGACCGCGAATCTCATTGATGCTCTCTTGCAGCATCTCCATATAAAGGTCAAAGCCAATCGCGTCCATTTGGCCAGACTGCTCGGCTCCCAGCAAATTACCCACGCCTCGAATTTCCATGTCGCGAACGGCTAACTGATAGCCAGAACCCAACTGCGTAAACTCCTGAATCGCCCGTAATCGCTGACGCGCTTGATCCGAAAGAGCTGTTTCTCTGGGATAAAACAGCCAGGCATGAGCTTGAATTCCAGCTCGACCAACCCGACCGCGCAACTGATAGAGCTGGCTAAGACCGAAGCGCTGAGCATCCTCAACCAAAATCGTGTTGACGCGAGGAATATCCAGACCCGACTCAATAATCGTGGTGCACAACAGAATATCTGCATCCCCATTGTTAAAGGTGAGCATCGTTGCTTCGAGTTCACCTTCTTGCATCTGGCCATGGGCAATCACCAGCCGCACCCCCGGCAGCATCTCGCGCAGTTTACCTGCGATTTCTTCAATACCCTCAACGCGAGAAACCACATAAAATACCTGGCCGCCCCGGTCAAGTTCTTGACGAATGGCAGAACGCACCGTCTCCGCATTGTAGGGAGATAGGTGAGTTTTAATCGGACGACGCGAAGGCGGCGGTGTGGCAATCAGGCTCATCTCGCGCACACCCGACAAAGCCATATATAAGGTCCGAGGAATTGGTGTGGCAGTCAGCGTGAGCACATCGACCTGAGTTTTGAGAGCCTTGATTTTCTCCTTCTGGTTGACTCCGAAACGCTGCTCTTCGTCCACCACCAGCAGCCCCAAATCTCTAAACACGATACCCTTGCCCAAGAGCTGGTGCGTACCAACCACAATATCGAGTTCGCCAGTAGCGAGGCGCTGCTGAATTTCCTTACGCTCATTGGCCGAGCGGAAGCGATTGAGTAGACCGACTTGAATCGGGTAAGGTGCGAAGCGCTCCCGTAGCGTGTGGTAGTGTTGCTGCGCCAGGATCGTGGTCGGAGCCAGCAGCGCACACTGTTTGCCCGCATTCACCGCTTTGAAAATGGCCCGGATCGCTACTTCCGTTTTGCCAAAGCCAACGTCGCCACAGACTAGCCGGTCCATGGGACGGGTACTTTCCATATCCTGCTTCACATCTTGGGTCGCCTTGAGCTGATCCGGAGTGGGTTGGTAAGGGAAAGACTCCTCCATCTCCCGTTGCCAGGGCGTGTCAGAGCTAAAACTATGTCCCTGCTGCTGCGCCCGTTGAGCATAGAGCTGGAGCAGATCCACAGCCACTTTTTTGACCGCTTTTTTGACTTTGCCCTTGGTTTTTTCCCAGGCTTTGCTGGACATGCGGTTCAGCTCGGGAGCCGCACTGCCCACCGCTCGGTAGCGTGACAATGTCCCCACCTGATCCGCTGCCACGCGCAGCAGTCCATCGGCATATTGAATAACTAGGTATTCGCGCGTTTCGTGGTTGACCGTCAGGCTTTCTAGTTTCAGGAATTTGCCGATGCCGTGGTTTTTATGCACCACATAGTCGCCAGGACTAAGCTTGTTTGGATCGACCTGAAACGACGCGCTACGGCGACGTTTGCGCACATAGCTGGGAGTTGCCAGACTGTGCTGCCCAAAGAACTCCCGGTCGGTGACAAAGACCAGTCGGAAACTCGGCAGAATGAAGCCTTCGAGTTCTGCCAGCCCAGAATATTTGAGGGCAACTGGCGTATGTTGCCCCACCAATTTGTCGATGGCGCCAGTATCGCGAGGACTGGGCACAAACTGCGCAGGGCAGTCGTGTTCCTGCAATAGGGCCACAGCTCGGGACGGCTGAGCTGAAAGCAACCAGACTTGGAAGCCCCGATCCCGCTCATCGCGTAGCGTCTTAGCTAGTTGGCCAAATTGGTGAGGGATCGCAGGCACCGCACGACTGGCCAGGTTCAGCCCCTCACTGCCCTCTTCTACCAGTTCGCTCAAGCTGAGATGGGCAAAGCCTTGAGCTTCTGCCAGGAGATCACCAAAAGGGCGATGGATCCGAGGTAGGGGCGGAGTTCCACCCACCTCCTGCCACTGTTCCTCGGCGTGCTCAAACCAGCGTTGGGCATGGGCACGGCACTGCTCGACTTCATCCAGTGCGATCAAACTATCAGCAGGCAGGTAGTCGAGGATAGAGGCTGGGCGCTCATAAGCCAGACCCAAAAAGCGACGAATGCCCTCGGGTGCAATGCCCTCCAGCAGCTTCTCTTGCGCTTCATCATCCAAGTGAGCTGACAAGTCGAGAGTTTGAAGCCGGGGCACCAGGATCGGAGCATAGCCAGTCGGTGTTAGAACTACCGAGGGCACAGGGTCCAGCGAACGCTGATTGACCGGATCGAACTCGCGGATCTTCTCCAGTTCATCGCCAAACCACTCTAGGCGGACTGGCAGTTCAGAGGAGACCGGGAAAATATCGACAATATCACCCCGACGGCTCCACTGCCCTTCGGTTTCAACCAGTGACACGCGCTCATAGCCTAAACGGCTGAGCTGATCGCCCAGGTTTCCCAAGCTGAGTTCCATACCCTGCTCTAAAGCCAGGCAGTAGTCGCGCAACACCTCGACTGGTGGTAAGTGAGGTTGCAGGGCACGGTCGGTCGCAACAACCGCTAGAGTTTTGCCCGCTTGAGGCGAAGCTAGCAAGTCTGCTAAGACCTGCAATTGCCCCCAGGTCATTTCCGACTCTGGGTTAAAGGGTTCGTAAGGCGAAGACTCGGAGGTGGGGTAGAAATGCACCGCTCGAAAGCCCATCGCCTCTAGTTGGGTGCACCAGCGCCCCGCTTCCTCTAGGGTCGAAGTGACCACCAGCAAAGTACTAATGGCTCGGGTTTGAGCAATGGCGGCGCTGACTAACCCCTTCGGCAAGCGGGAAATCCCACGCAAGGGCAGATGATGTTGTCGCTCCAGACGGGTGAGCAACTCTGACAGCAGGGGAGTACGTGCCAGAGCACGCACGACAGGCAAAAACGGCATAGCTAACAGCGGGAGACGTAGGGCAGCCTCAGTAGTCTCATTTTAAAGAAACATTGCGGACCTGGTCGGTGGAATTCACCCCGGATTGCCCTACCGCCAGAAACGCTGTGCTAGGTAAAAGCTGGTGATCGTCTTAGCGTCAAAGGGTTCACCGGCCAGGATTGCCGCTTCCATTTCTTCAGGCGTAAATAACTCAACCACCAAGTCTTCGTCTTCATCTTGAGCGGGCGGCTTCTCTAAAAGCTCTAAATCCAGAGCCGCAAACGCATAAATAATCTCATCCGAGTAACCAGGCGCCAGGTAAAACTGCCCTAATGTTTCCCAGCGATGAGCCCGATAACCAGTTTCTTCTTCAATTTCGCGCCGCACTGTCGCCGCCGGATCCTCTCCAGGCTCTATCGTTCCTGCCGGAAACTCTAGCAGTCGGCCTTTAACTGTAAAACGATACTGGCGTACACATACCAGCTTGCCCTCGTTAGTTAGGGGTACTGCTAAGGCCCCACCAGGATGGGGAATCCATTCCCAATCGCCCTCAACCCCATTAGGTAAACGCAGTCGATCAACCCGGTAACCGTACTTGCGACCCTGATATTGAAGACGATTGTGCAGAAGCTGATAGGGCTCACTACCTGGTAAGCCTGGTTGGTCCGGTTGCATTCTGGCTTTCCTAATGTCTAGGCAAAAAATATTGAGGCAAGAAGTGCCCAGGCAAAAAGCCGCAGTCTAGGCCACAATCTAAGGGCGCAATTAGAGACAAAATCAAGGCCAAAAATCAAGATAAGTACAACAGAGGCAAGCCTGGCGGTTCTAGCCTCTGAGCATATCGCTACCAGCATAGAAGCACACCAGGCTTGAGCAAGGCTTTAACCTCTAGCGGAATTGAGCGACCAGCTTGCTGACCGACTCTGGCGAGAAGTTGCCGCTAAATTTCTCATTGAGCATCTCGACAAGCTCGTCATCTTCCAGATTCGGGTTGGACTTAATGGTCGTTTCCAACCATTCGCGTCGCTCACCGGTCAGACGGCTAAATTGATTATTGCGGGTTCCGGTTTTACCTCTACCAGGCCCTTTGCTGTAAGCTTTCCCCCCCCCATCTGCTGGCGCATAGCCTCTAGCAACAATCTTTTTAGCTGCCATGTAATCTGCTAACTGGTGAGGCGATAGGCCCAGATCTTCCAGTCCATCTAGCACACTCTGGAGCTTGATGCCCTCTTCAATTCTGCCAGAGTCACGGTAAGCTGTCGGGATGTTGATCTCGCTCTCGATCTGCTGGAGTTGCTCTTGAAGTCTACGGTACTGATCTAATTTGTCTTTGACTGTGGTCTTGGCAGCCATGTAGGTTAATCCTCTGGTGTAGCGTTAACGAGTTCTATAAGGTTATCAGAGTAATGACAATTTTAGCCCTCTTAAGTTCTAATTTGCCAACAGTTTGACAAGCAAAATAAGGGATTCTCCTTAGAAAAAACAGACTCGATGATCAGCATCGCAGGCGTAGACAGAAGCTAGCTATAATTCAGTGCAATTCTGCCACCTAAGGTATCTCTCCTTTGGCAGAGCCTGTTACTACTAGCACAGCTTTTAGCACAAGCTAGGTTCCCCGTTGCTAGTACTGCTATCAAAAACTAGTGCTGCCTCAGGATAGAAGGGTGGTCTCAAAGCTTCGACAAGAGCCTTTATAGCTAGCTAAGGTTTCACTTGATACCACAAAATTCAGAAAAATGAACCGCCCAACTGGTTGAGAACAGCTGAAAGGTAATTGATGCGCGACATAGTAAAACTCAGCATCACACGCTGAGAGAGCAGACCAATAGCCCCACCAGCTTGTACAGCAGCGTACATACGCATAGATATAGGCATGGATATAGATATATAGAGGTAGGTGAAGCAATTGCTACCCAACTGGAAGCTCAAGTCCAGCTAAAAACCTCAAGTATTTAGCGAGCTAGATACTGATCGTGCCAGTCTCCAGTGCGCGGACGCTCATGCCAGGCAAAGGGTCTACCCTTCTCATCCAGTGCCACTAAAACCATTTCGCAAGCCACAATCTGGTTTGTTGCTGTAGGCGTTTCAGGATTAAAGACAAAAGCTTGTACTTCTACTGTTAGCGAAGTCCGACCCTCCCGTCGGACTCGGGTAAAAACCTCCACGATGTCACCCTGATGGGCAGGCGAGTTAAAGACCATCTCCGAGATTTTCTTGGTAACTACAGATGCATGCTCCATGTGACAACGCCCAAACATCACAGCGGCATCATCAATCCAAGCCATGAGCTGGCCACCGAACAAGAAACCGTAGGCATTGAGTTGAGCCCCTCGGACCGTGGTGCGAAAAGAACGCAACCAACCATCCGCGAGTAGAGAGTCACTGTAGCGCATCAGCTATCCAAACTTAACTGGCTAAGACTTCAACCGACTGCCGGAAGGCGATCAGCGCATGGCTTTCCAAGTAAGGCACCAAAGCAAGCAGAATGTCATCTGACACCTCTAGCGACACCACTGTTTTGATCTCGACATTGGTGTTGTAGCCTGCGATATCGCCCATACGGCTACCATGACGACCTGCGCCTTGGGCTGCACTAATCGTATAACCAGTCGCCCCCTGGCTTTCTAAAAGACGGACTAGACGGTCCTGCAAAACCGTCTCGCCAATGATCGTGATTAGAACAGCAGGTTTAATGGGTGTCGATTCAGGCTGCATGAGAAACGAAAAATGACGATGTATTTCCAGTATGAATGACGGTTAACCATATACCCTGAGAGAGTTCTGCTCCAAATTCAGGATGGATTCGAGCTGTGCTAGCTAAACGGATTTTGCCCTGCCTAGATGTCAAAGCTGGTCGCGTAGTCAAGGGAGTCAATTTTGTAGATTTGCGCGATGCTGGTGACCCAGTAGAACTGGCGCAAGTCTATAACGAAGCCGGTGCCGACGAACTCGTCTTTTTAGATATCACGGCTAGCCATGAGGACCGGGGCATTATCTTTGACGTGGTTCACCGCACAGCCGAGCAGGTTTTCATTCCGCTCACCGTAGGTGGGGGCATTCGTGACTTAGACACGATCAAAGAATTGCTGCGGGCGGGTGCTGATAAAGTCAGCATCAACTCCTCTGCGGTCAGTGACCCAGACTTTATTAACCGCGCCAGTGAGCGCTTTGGCAACCAGTGCATTGTGGTGGCAATCGACGCTCGCAGACGCTCCTCCCACCAGAGCGACCAGACTGATCCGGAGCAGACTCATCAGACTGGCTCCGAGATCTGGGGCTGGGATGTCTACGTGCGTGGGGGCCGACAAAACACTGGACTCGATGCAGTGCAGTGGGCACAAGAAGTGGTCCAGCGGGGGGCAGGCGAGATCCTGCTCACCAGTATGGATGCCGATGGGACTCAGGCAGGCTACGATCTTGAACTGACTCGGCGCATTGCAGAGACAGTGGAGGTTCCGGTCATCGCCTCCGGTGGGGCAGGGACCTGTGAGCATATCCGTCAAGCTTTAACTGAAGGTCGCGCAGAAGCAGCCTTGCTTGCCTCATTGCTCCACTACGGCCAACTGTCGGTTGCTGAGATCAAAACCTATCTCGGTCAACACCAAATTCCTGTGAGGAGCTAGTCTGACAACCCTAGTGCAGCAGAGCTTGAGGTGGCTCCTCAGTTAAGGCTCGCTTGTCTACTTGAGGCTGAGAAATCTGTTCAAAAAACTTTTCACAGTCTAACTTAGCAGCCTCAAGCTTCACTTCACAGCTGCAGCTCGGGGTCAGACCTTGCGAATTGTAGACTTCCTCTGGCCAGTTGCAGGAATCAAGGTTAAGATCTATTACATTATGATTATTCTTCTCATTCTGGTCGTTCTTCTGGTTGCTTGGGCGCTACAGCTCATGCAACGGGCACTGGAGTGCAAGGAGTTCTCGCTAATGCTGGCGGGCACTCTGGTCGCCACCTCAGCCGCTGGCCTCCTGGCTGTTTACTCTCTGATGGGAAGCTACATGGGCTATATGCACGGCACAGCCCACCGTTTATCTGCATATGATTTCAGCAGCTTAGAAATAGAATTTGCAACTATGCCGGTTGAGCCAGTCCAGACCCTGAGTGCTCAGCCCGAAGAGACATCCTCAAACTTATAGCCAACTCCAATTACCGTCTTGATGTAGCTAGGGCGGTTGGAATCAGGCTCAATTTTCTTCCGCAAGCGGGCCACGTGAGTATCAACTACGCGGTCATCGCCATAAAAATCACTTCCCCACAGTCGGTCAGTTAACTAGGTCCGGCTCCACACACGTCCAGGTTGACTAATCAGGGTTGCTAGAAGATCGAACTCTAGCGTTGTGAGTTCTAAGGGCTCGTTTTTGTCATCTTGGTAACGGCAAGCTGCGCGCTGTTCTAAATCAACGCTGAAATGAGCTGTGCGCTGAATTTGGGCTTGGCCGGCTTGACGCAGAACCCGCCGCAACAAGGCCTGTACCCGCGCCACCAACTCACGAGGGCTAAAGGGCTTAACCACATAGTCATCTGCGGGTTGAGAGCCATACAATCCGGTCGATCTCCTCTCCTCGGGCAGTCAGCATCAAAATATAGGGATCCTTGTCTCTTGGTCGAGAACGAATCCGGGCACAGACCTCAAGACCATCTAGACCCGGAACTAGTAGGTCTAGAATGACTAGATCCGGCTTCTGCTCCGCAAAAATTTTGAGAGCGCTCAAGCCATCCCTGGCGCAGCGGCAGGTGAAGCCTTCCTTTTCCAGATAAAGCTGAATCAGGTTGGCAATTTCAGCTTCGTCCTCGACGATCAGGATTTCCATAGGCCTGATTTTACAATTGCGATTCCAAAACTGATCCTAAAACTGATCTTTCATATCCCGAACTCGAGCAAAGACGCGAATGGGATCGCTTAAGCCAGCACTCTGTTGCAAAGCCGGTTGGTCCCAGCGTAAGAATGGATTAGTTCGGCGCTCTACCCCAATCTGTGAAGGTACAGTCGGCTGCTGTTGTTGTCGCGCTTGTTGCACCTGGGCAAAGCGAGTCTGAAGTTCAGCGTTGTGGGGATCAACGGTGAGTGCAAACTTTAGATTATTTAGAGTGTACTCGTGAGCACACCAAATGCGAGTGGCCTCCGGTAGGCGGCGCAATTTGCTCAAGGAATCCAGCATCTGAGCTGGAGTTCCTTCAAAAAGGCGACCGCAACCGCCAGCAAAAAGCGTATCGCCACAGAAGAGATCACCGGTTCCAGCAAAGTAATAGGCAATATGGGCTCGGGTGTGACCAGGCACAAATAGGACTTCCGCAGTCTCCTTAGCAAAGCTCACGCGATCGCCTTCGTTCAGAAAGACCTGTTGCCCTGGAATTCGGCCTCGGTCTAGTTCGCTGCCGTACACCGTAGCTTCTGGAAATGCCCGCAGCAACTCCAGGTTACCGCCGACGTGATCGCCATGATGGTGGGTGTTAAAAATCGCGACTAGGCGTGCATCCAGGATTCTAACCTGCTGTAGGACTGGCTCCGCTTGAGCAGGATCGACAACGGCAGCCGTACTAGAGGCAGGGTCGTGCAGCAGAAAGATGTAGTTGTCTGAGAGGACAGGCAGGCGGTGAACATTCATCAAACTTGCTCTCGAAACTTAGGGTCGCATCAGACAAAACACCTGATGTTTTCTATTGTGAACTGTCCAGAATTGCCCAACGCTCGCTTATTCCGAAATCTCATCCTCATGCTTGAATTGGGACGGGCACCCATCCGGCTTACACTTGCACTTTCCGCTTCCCTACCGGTTCCCTATTGATTCTGAGCCAGACTATGGCAACAGTGGATCATTGAACCCACAAAGTCATGGATCAATCAGGGCCAGACTGGGGTTTGCCTAAGTATTTTTTGACAGCCGAATTGCCTGATTCAAGCCTGAAAGCATTTAGCCCAAAATTGGGCGTTCGACACAATTTCATCAACTCTTAATAGAAGTCCTAAGCCAAGTTTACGAAAGCCAAACTAGAGACAATTAGCTTTAGAATCGAGCCCCAGAAGTTCTCACTTCAGTCGCTTTCGCAACCCGAAAAAACACCAGTTTTAGCTCCGATGCTTATTCTAAATGAGCCGTGAAATTGCTGAACTTTTGATTATTATCAGGACTTGCGTTTGCTTCCATGAGAAATAAAATACAGCCAATGCTGACGACTGCAACTACCTCATTTAGAACTAGGAGTTTGTTTCTCATGACGTTCGGATCTAGCGCCGCCATTGCGCAGCAAACACCCCTCGAACAATTAACAACTCAGATTCTCAACCAAGGCTGCATGTCCCGAACCGAATACGGCGAACTCAGCTCGGCTCTGGCGACCGAGCGAGAGCTCACGGCTGGTGAGCGCCGTCAGATTCATCGCGTTTTTGACTACCTGCAAACAGGTCGTTTGCAAGTTGAATAGGAGCTAGCGCTAGACGGGTAAAGCCAGAAGACCAGCTCGAATTGGCTCAGCCTCTAGCCCACGCCCAATGAAAATTAAGCGAGTTTGCCGCGATTCTGTCGATAGCCAGGGACGATCGTAGAAGCGATCAAATCGCTTACCGACCCCTTGCATCACCAAACGCATAGCCTTACCAGGCACAGCAACAAAACCCTTAATACGGTAAATCTCTTGCTGCTGCACCAGCGCTTCTAAATGCGCCTGCAAACGGTCTGGATCGAACTCTTGGTTCAGCACTACGGGCACAGAGATAATACCTTCGTCGTGCTCATGATCCTCACCTTCCGCGTGGCTGTGATGGCCCTCGCGCTGCTCGAGGTCGTCTTCGACCGCAGCATTAAAGCCCAGCAGCAGAGAGGCACTGAGCTGACCATGAGCACTCGTCACAGTCTTGACTCTGGCACTGAGTTGTGGCCTCAGCTGTTCTAGAACCTGCTGTTGGTCTGCAGCACTGACCAGATCGCTCTTATTCAGAATGACTAAGTCTGCACAGGCCAACTGATCTTCAAATAGTTCTTCTAGGGGGGTTTCGTGATCCAGGCTGGGATCAGCTTGACGGGCCGCCTCTTGAGCTACTGGGTCACTGACAACCTCCCCAGCAGCAACAGCAGCGCAGTCCACCACAGTCAAGACCCCATCTACAGTAGCGGCATTGCGGATCTCCGGCCAACGGAAGGCTCGAACCAGGGGGGCAGGCAGGGCCAAGCCAGACGTTTCGATCAGAATATGGTCAAGCTGGGCCCGCCGCTCTAGCAGAGCCTGCATGGTGGGTAGAAACTCTTCCTGGACTGTGCAGCACAGGCAGCCATTGGTGAGCTCAATGATATTAGTTGCAGCGCTAGTTGAAATGGGGGTGGTTGAGATAGGGCTGCGTTCTGCAGATCCAGTCTGAACCTCCTCAGGACACACCTCACAGCCGCGCAATAGCTCACCGTCGATGCCCAGTTCACCAAACTCGTTGACGATGACCGCAATGCGCCGGCCCTGATTGTTCTGCAAAAGATGTCGGATCAGGGTAGTTTTCCCACTTCCAAGAAACCCGGTAATTACCGTAACCGGAATCCGTGCAGACATGGCAAACCTACGTGCAAATCAGTGCTCCTTAGCTTACCACTCCAGCCTAACGACACTAAATCTATGGATTTTGCAACTATGAATTCTGAATGTGGAGTTACTTGAGGCCGTAGTTTCACTGACTGAAGACAGCTTAAGGCAAGGCTATTCTGGGTGGAATACTCGGTTAACCAACCATCAAACTCAGGCTGCATTCCAATAGATCTCCAGCCCCTTATTCTTCTGCTATGCAGATACTCGAATGAAGGCCACCGTCACTGACGCTACAGCCAGCCATAAGCTCTTGGAGCTTAGCTCCAACATGCAACAGGGCTTCTCATCTAGCTTCTTACTAACGCCAGAACACTCCTTGAGTGAAGTTGCTGCAGCGCTTCTGAAGCAAGGTCGTGAACGGCTACCAGTAGTTGCACAACATCAACTACTGGGTTGGGTTGCTCAGAAGACGCTGTTGGCTTGGCTGGCGCGAGGGCTTAACCCGGTTCAAACACACCTGTCCCAACTGCTAGATGAGTTGGAACTTAGCTCAGGCCAAGGGTTGGCACAGAGGGCAGAATCCCAGGTTCTCACGGGTCTACCAGAAGCGAGTTTGCGGCTAGGGGGCAGTTTCGGCGAAGTCTGTGACCAGGCAGTTACAGTGCTGGCCAGTCTATTTGAGGTCGCTTATGTCACCATCGAAAGACTGCGACCCGATCCAATCCAGGGTGCTCGCGTCGAAATTGTTTCAGTCTTGGCCGATGGTCAACTCCACCACGGAGGCGAGTTGCCGCTAGCCGGTTCCCCCAGTGAGCAGGTGTATCAAACCGGTCAGGTGTACACATGCCATGGTGAGCTGCGCAAGCTATTTCCTACAGACATTTTTTTGCAATCTCAGCAGCTACGCGCCTATCTGGGTTGCCCACTGCTAACACCTCAAGGATATGTCTGGGGCATTCTGCACTTAATGGATCGCCACGAGCGGCCATTTGCTGCTGAAGAACTGCGTTTGTTGCGCATCTTCACCGAGCGTCTGAGTACAGAGTGGGAACAGGAGCGACACTCTCAGCGCTTAGAGCAACAGGCTCAACGCCAACGCCTGGTTTATCAGATCGCGACTGATATTCGTAGTTCACTTAACTTAAAAACAGTGCTGCGTCGCGCTGTAGCTCGTCTTGGCGAAGCACTCCAAGTCGATCGCTGCGTTATTCGGCTAGTGGGTGAGGCGCGAGTCATTAGCTCAGGTCAAGATTTCTTTGAGTATTGCCAATCCCCCTGGCCCTCAGTACGCCAGAGCTTTGCTGATCATGGCGCCGTCACTGAGGATGTGCTGCGTCAACAACGCCTAATTGCCATTGCTGATGTTGAAGCTGATGAGCGCATCGACGCCAGCAGCTCTGAGTATCGCCACAGCCGCACCCGTTCGCTGTTGGTAGTGCCTCTGCTATGTCGAGCACCAGAAAGTAACGAAGCACTTTTGGTCGGGATTGCCTACCTCAACCAGTGCGCTCGCGTCCGCCACTGGACGGTCGCCGATCAGCAACTAGCTCAAGAAGTCTCTGGGCAATTAGCAACCGCAATCCAGCAGGCTACCCTGTACAAACAAGCTCAGCAACACGCCCGCCAGGAAGCGTTAGTCAATCAAATTAGCTCGGCGATCCGCAGCAGCCTAGACCCAGAGGCGATCCTGGAGCAAACCGTGCAGTTGTTGGGGGCAGCCCTCAACGTTGACCTGTGTGTCATTGCCATTGGCTCTCTGGATCAAGAAGCGTTTACCCAGATCGCTGCCTGGAAGCGTCAGGGCCGTGCCAGTCCGCCCAGCCGTACGGTCACCATTGACAACTCCCACATTCAAGCCCTAATCCACAGTCCGGATCCAATTGCTGTTGCCGATATTCGGCAGGCCACAGAACTGGATCAGGCCATGCGTGAGCGCTTCGAGTCTTGGCAAATCAGGGCTTCGCTGGCTGTGGCCACCCGGTTTGGCCGAGAAATTAACGGCATGCTAGGGCTATACCAGTACCAAGCCCGCTCCTGGCGCAGTGAGGAGATTGAAGTGCTCCGAGCGGTGGCCGACCAGACAGCGATTGCTATCCATCAGGCCCAGCTCTACCAGAAAATTCAGCTCCACAACCAATTACTGGAGCGCCAGGTTCAAGAGCGTACCGAGCAGCTGCAACTGGCCTTGGCTCAGGCACAGCACCTCAACGAACTCAAAGACAATTTCCTCAGCACGATCAGCCACGAGCTGCGCACACCGCTGACCAGCATGAAAATGGCGCTGCAAATGCTGCGCTTAGACACCTCACCAGAAAAGCAAGAGCGTTATTGGCAAATCCTCAATGATCAGTGCCAGTACGAAATTGACTTGGTTAATAACCTCCTAGATCTCCAACGCTTAGAAGCAAACACCCAGGAAACCAAGTTAGAGCCCATCTCATTGGAGCTTGAATTGCACTCGATCACAGAGGGCTTGCAGTCTAGTTTCTTAGCTCGCCAGCTGCGATTTACCTTGTCAATGCCGCAACATCTGCCGCTGATTTACTCCGATCTCTGTAGCCTGCGGCGCGTTGTCCATGAGCTATTGAGTAATGCCCGTAAGTACACACCAACAGGTGGTGAAATTGCGCTCCAGGTGAGTCTTGAAGCGACGCAAGAGGGCAATTGCCTACAACTGCAGGTGCTCAACAGTGGCCCTGGCATTACGCCTCAAGACCTCGACCGAATTTTTGATAAGTTCTACCGCTGCCAAGAGGCAAACCGGCAGGCAGTCAACGGCACAGGCCTCGGCCTACCGTTAGTAAAGAAGCTATTAGAAAGCCTAAGCGGTCAAATCAAGGTCAGCAGTTTTCCAGGGCAGACTTGTTTTCAGGTGCGGTTGCCTTTGGTAGTTGTTGCTGAGTAGTTGCTAGAGCTTCAGCGGAGGCTTTATCCTACCTAAGTGCGCGGCTCCTTCTAATCCCTTACTAATCAATCAGTTCAGCCACTCACTCCAGTCACTTAAACTAACTAGCTAACCCGGCTAGCCAACTCAACTGGCCAACCGGCAACTGTTAACCTCAACCTCTAAAGGCACGCCATGATACCGGGTGAATACTTTCTCCATGACGCCGAGGTCATTGCCAATCGAGGGCGCGAGATTCTCGACTTAGAGGTAACCAATACTGGAGACCGCCCGATCCAAGTTGGTTCTCATTTCCATTTTTTTGAGGTCAATCGGGCTCTAGAGTTTGAGCGTAGTGTAGCTTTTGGCAAGCGCTTAAATATTCCATCGGGTAATGCAGTCCGCTTTGAACCGGGTCAAACCCACCGCGTGAGCTTGGTCGCTCTGGGCGGCAAAGGATTAGTGCATGGGTTCAATAATCTGACTGCAGGCTCTGTGCGCACCGAACGCGGACGCAATCGTGCCCTGGGCAGCCTGGAAGCCTGGTTAGAAGAGTAAGGGAAGGCGGAGTCAGGCTTGGGGCAGACATTGAGGTGGAGCTGGCACAGTAATATACGGAGGTTTGCGCTTTCCAGCTCCATGCACATTCAGTTGACTTATACGCCTGAAGACTTCTATCAAGCTAACCTGCTGCACTGGCGGCGGAAACCGTTAGCTCGTTTGTTTCCCATTCTGGGGGCTGTAGCTCTGTTGCTGGCCGGTAGTGACTTCTATCTCTCGCCAACGTTTCTCGGGCGAGACATCTTACTATCTGCGATTGGCTTTTATCTGCTGCTCTATACCAGCGTCTTCTTGCGACTGTTTGCCACACTCGGTTTTCGCGATCAACGGGCTTTGCGTCAACCTCTGAATCTAGATATTGATGAAGAGCAGGTTCAGGTCAGCGGTCAGACGCTACAGGGCCAGACAGCTTGGTCTCAATATCAAAAGGCCATTTGGAACCAGGCTGTTCTGCTACTCTATCCCACCCCCGAGATCTTTCAGATTGTGCCTCGACGAGCGCTAGCTGCCGATCAAGATTGGCGCGAACTGTTGACACTAACCGCAAGTAAAGTCGCCCAAAGCCAGGGGCCAGACCCCAGCACAGTCTGATAACTATCATCTGGGTCTCAATTGACTCGTTTACCGTGAGCGAACCACAGCATCAATTGCTTTACGAATTTGGGATTCGCCGCCAGGGTTATTGGTCGTTACCGAAAGATAGCAGATCTGCTCCCCCAGCTTGAAGGCCAGCGTAGTGCCTAGAACTCGGGAAGTGCCCCCGGTTTTTTCGCCGAGCCAACGCACCGTTCGCCCTTCCAAAATATTGAAGCCAGCAAGGGCACTGATACCCATTGTGTCGTCGTACTGCTTGGCTAGAGCTGCGCGAATGGCATGGTAACCAGTTGTATTACGCGTGTAAATGAGCTGCATCATCTGGTTCAGCTCATTGCTGGTAATGCGGTTGGCAACTGTGCCAGGGTTTTGTGGAAAAATCTGATCACCGACCACCTTGTAGGTCACGCTGGTCCGAGTAAAGCCCATTGCCTTCAGCTCTCGGTTAATTGTATCCATGCCCAGGTAGTCAATCAGCTGATTGGTGGCCGTGTTGCTGCTATTGGCTAGCATTTCGGTCATCAAATAACGCAGCGTCTGAGGTCGGCCAATAGCGATCGCTGAGTGGTCTTCGGTGTAGTTACCTGGGTCAAGATAGATAGCAGTATTCAGGCTAGTGTTAGTTGCCTCCAAACGGGACACTAGCACCAGCGCAATTGGGACTTTAATCAGACTGGCAGCAGCAGCAGGCTGCAAATCACCGTTGAAGTCTACGCAGTAAAGCGGTCCTGTGCACAGTGAGATCGTGCCGTCAGAGCCCAAACCACTCTTCTGAGCAATCGTTCGCAGCAGTTGGGAATCCGCCTTCTTTTGCTTAACTAAAAGGTGGTCGTAAACCAGCGTAAGGCGGTTCAAGCCAAGATCAGATGGCACACCGCTATGGAGTAGGGGCAGCAGAGTTGCCGCGGCCGATTGCTGACCAAAGGAGCGGACCGCTCTGCTCTGATCAGCGGCACATAACACCCCTGCCAAGATAAGGCTGAGCCAAACTCGCCAGGGTGCGTAAGGTGCTCGCGGCAATAGAGCCGACCAGGAGTGGGGAGAGGGATCTGGTGGCGCGAGCGGGGCAGATTCAGGAATTTTGGGCAGCAAGCGGCTGTAGAAGGATCACAAAACACCCACTACCATACAGCTTTGTCGCAAACCTGAATGGGAGTTTCTGATACCTCTCAGGCATAATTTGCGGCATCAGTGGGGTAGCTCACTAATTTAGCCAGTAATTCGCGCAGCAGTCCAGGCACAGGCACCCTGACTGAATGACAACCTAAACGCACAGAACCGACCCTAGAGCGACTGAGCGAGCAGGCGATCTTGAGCAATATTGACATCGCTCATCGCTGGACTAGCGGGAAGGCCCATCCCTTTACGAGCCATCGTCATCGTATTCGGTAGAACCCCGCACACCTGACAGAGCCATTCGTCCGATAGATCAGCGATTGCTTTGGCACCTGCTGCTTGTATGAGCTTCGTCAGACATTTTTGGGCACGCTGTAGAGGAACGACCTCACAAGCCAACTCAGACAGATCATTGATCCAGGCAATGCGCTCCTCAAAAGCGGCTCGTCGTTCTTCAGAGCTTTGGGAGTGAGCGAAGTGAATGGAGCCTAGGAGGAAGATCTTCTGGCAGGAGTAGTCTGCGACTCCCCCGACCATGGCATCGGAACCCACGACATCAACGTAATGTTCTTTACAAAGCAGGACCAGCCCCTGTCCTCGCGCGATGAGGGTTTGACCACTGCTAAATAGGTGCAGTAGCTCCCCCTCGTGCCGAGGGGTAACCGAGCTCATCCTTTCAGGTCTATTAGAGTTTGTATCCATCTGATGACCTCTAGGGCAGGATTGCTAAGTGATGGGTACTTCTTCAAGTAACGGGTAGCTACTTCAGGAGCAGGCGAACTGGAAATCTCTACCTAAATCCCCTAATCCTCACAGGAGGATATCGGTGCCAGTTGGCATATACAGCAATGTGACTGCTGCAAGGTTGGGGCAGTCAGGGTTACACCCAGGGCCTTTAACCTGTGAAATCCCGTTGCTGTAAACGTTTGTTCACGAAGGTTTATTCAAGGACATGACCCAGAAATAACCCCAATTTTGATTGGAGAGCTTTCAGGTAGCCCCAGCCAGATCTGCACCAAACTGACTCTCGACGGCAGACGGTAGATGAAATGACTGAAAAGGCACCCTAGCAACCACCCTGTTCTGTTGGTAGTTGCCGCCTATTGGCATCTAACCATGTCAGCAGGAGGCGAACCGTCAAGATTCACCTTAGCTGGTGCACTCAATTATTAAATATTGGTAAACCTTGCCAGCAAGTGGTGTGATCTTCAGCACAGCGGAGGCTAAAGAGCTGTTACTGCCTGGTTTACCAGTTTTTCGGGATGCTCACTGGTGGAATTGCTAGCCAGAAATGAGATGGTCAAAAACGGGTCAGTCAAAAATGGGCTAGTCAAAGTAGAACAGCGTGACTACCTTACGCTGTTCTTCAGCATCCCGACAAGTTTGGAGCAGTGTATTGCTGTCATGAAAAGCAAAGCAAATCAACTGCTGACACTTGGAGACAATCTCCTGATTGCACTGAGCACTTGCCTCAGCTAGAGACAGGTTATCGTTCTCGCCGTGCTCGATCAGATGAATAACAGTTTCAAGCTGCTCTCGAGATTCCCGAGGTTGACGATCGAGGCTCTGAGGCAGGATAACGGTAAGCAAGTTGGGGTCGGCGCGTAGGGCCCCACGAATCGCAGCGAGGTTGATGCCCGTGGCGCCGGACGTCAGCAGCCGATTCCCACCCAGTACCAAGGCATAACTGAGGGTTTCGACTAAATTTTGATGGGTGATCGGAACGTGGCGAGAACCGAGTAGTGCAATCCGCTTGGAACTGGTCTGCTGGATGGCGGCCAGCTCCTGAACGAGCTCATCAACCCTCTCATCAACCTTGGGCAGGTCTATCGACTGGCTCAAGTGGTAAGCAACCTGGGAAACAACCCGATGATTTTAACAGAGTTTTGCGAATCGCTGACAAACCCGTAAAAAGTGTGCAGGTAGCTCTGGAGTAGCTCCCCAGTGCAGATGAACGTAGGAGGCGGTGAGCTTGCCCAACTGCCATCCCTCTTGCCTACCGTCAGCAAATTGGTATAGCGGTTGCGTAGCATCAGGATTCTGGGTAGAGCGGTGAAACTCATGCCCCTGTATTGGCTGTCCGGCTTGGCCGAGCACGCTGTCTTGCGCAGTGGTGGCTAGGCGGTAGCCCAAGGTTAAGCGTGCTCCCATGCAGGTTTGAGTAGGCAGAGCACCTACCAGTTTGTAAGTGTCGCCTTCAAAGGTAGTAATTGATTGGCTCAGGTACATTAGGCCACCGCACTCGGCATAGACTGGCATAGCAGCTTGAATGGCTTGCCGAACCTGGGCTAGGGCTGCTTGATTCTCTGCCAATACCGAAGCAAACATTTCGGGAAAGCCACCTCCGAAGTACAGCCCCTGCGTACCAACCGGTAACTCGCGATCCTGCAAAGGACTCCAGAACTGCACCTCGGCGCCTAACTCAGCCAGTAACTCCAGGTTATCTGCGTAGTAAAAACTGAAGGCAGGGTCCCGGGCCACAGCAATGATTGGCCCACCTTTTTGCCAAATTTTGGGTAGAACTCCGGCTGGCTCCCTAGTCTGAGAGGCAAGCGGAGCCGCCTGCAATAGCGGCATTAACTGGGCCCAGTCGAAGTGAGTTTCTGCCAGATGCGCAAGCTGGTCAGTGAGCTGCAACAGCGCAGGTAACTCCTCAGTCGGCACCAACCCCAGATGGCGACTCGGCAGTTGAATTTGCTCGTGTCGGTACAGAACGCCCAGGATAGGCAAACCCAGAGGTTCAAGCGCGGCCTCCAGCAATTGGCGATGGCGCTCGCTGCCCACCCGATTGAGCACAACGCCGGCGAACTGAAGCTGGGGATCGAAACTGCAGTAGCCGTGAACCATAGCCGCAACTGACTGTGCCATCCGGGCACAATCAACTACTAGCAATACCGGCAATTGCAGCAGGTGGGCCAGATGAGCAGTGCTAGCCCTTCCTTGCGAGTCGCCATCAAACAATCCCATCACCCCTTCAACCAGGACGGCGTCTACCCCTTGGGCCTGGCTTGCAAAGCAGCGAGTGACGTAAGCCTCACTAGTCAGCACCGGATCCAAATTGCGGCAGGGACGACCGGTGATCTGGGTGTGAAACATGGGGTCAATGTAATCAGGCCCCACCTTGAATGACTGCACACATAAGCCCCGCCGGACGAGTGCCGCCAGCAGGGCCAGGGTAACGGTGGTTTTGCCCACACCACTGTGGGTGCCCGCAATGATCAAAGCCATAAGTGGCTCAGCAAAGCTTCAGGACAACTGGCTTCAAGACAACGAGTACCACCAATCGAATCTACTGATAGAGAGATGGCTGCCCCCGAAGCTGACGCAGGGCATTGAGATGAGCAGGGCAATCGCAGCCAAACTTAGCAATCGATGCATTGCTCTCTTCCTCAGTGAACTCCAACAGTCGGTATTCTGGAGCTTGCTCCGCCAGTTGCACCTCTAATACAGGTGGGCGCGAAGCAGCGGGCACAACTGCTGGCTGAGGGGCAGGCGCACTGGATTGAGGCATAGCCAGCTCTGCAGCGACTGCAGCGTTAGCAGTTAGTAACAGAGCTCCGATTACACTTCGAGAACCCAGCCAGGTCAACACTGATTGGTCCATAGATTACACTCCCAGTTCTGCTTGAGTTCTCGGTTGTATAGTCAGGGCAGGAGGGGTCAGGGCAGGCGCTCAGGCTTGCACTGGAGCATTGGCAGATTCCACAATGGCCGCAGCGATCGTTAAGCTATCGGTGTAGAGCGCGTCCACACTCCAACGCTGAAGTTGCTGACCCAGTAGGGCATCGGCGTCTTGATCTGCCAGCGAGGTAACTTGCTGAATTCGGCAAGATTGGGCACCGCCACTCGCTTCCATGCGCATACAGCCCGTGCTTTCTGAGCAGAGGACTGTGCAACAATCCGCCTCGTCGTCGGTCGAGGTCAGACGTAAGCCAATCAAGTCGCCGACCACGCTGCCCACATTGCCAACCGGGACAGCGGCCAGTTCAGCTTCAACCGTTTGACCATTGGGACCGACAAAGGTGATGTGACGCAGCTCGTAGTCATCTGTGCCAATGCTATAGGATAGCGGGCGCCACTGTAAACGGCTCGCTAACCAGCCTAAGTAGAGCAACGCCTGGGTACTATTACCCTTTTCAAAGTCAACAGTGACGCGGTCCACGGCTTGTAGCGAGGCCCGACGCTCGGGGGGGTCAAAGGCTTGTGCGGTTAGTTCTTGCCAGGGGGCCAGACGGGACCAATTGAGGTCACTCATATGGACGCCTTTGCTGCTCAAGCGCTGCACTTGCAGCAGGTCGGCCTCAGGGCTACTGAAGAACGCCGAGTCTATGATGACCCGATTGCTCAACGAAACTAGACGGTCAAACAGGCCACTGTCAGAGACCGGACTGGCTTTCCACCACAAAAATACGGGTAGACCGGTGATTAGCAGGGGCTCTACAGTGCTGTGCAGCCGCTCATGAGCCTCAAGATTGCCCTGGATGGTGATGTACTCACAGCAGACTAGGGTGCTGCGACGCTTCTGCACCGGACAATAGGCGGCAACTTGAGCGGTCAGCCCTTCGTCCTTGCCATCAGGACTAGGGCACAGGTCAATGACCCGGCAAGGATTTTGAGTGGCAATAGCCTCAACCGAAGCCGAGGGAATACCTGCTGCTTCTTCGGGCTCATAAACCAGAAGGTTGAAGGTAGCTGCACGGGCTACACTCGTTTCACCGTGGAACTGCCAAATTTTGCCAAGCTCCGCCTCGATCTCGCCAACTGAGACATCTTTGGGCGTCTGGAGCGGCACAATGGACTGCTGGTCAAGCGTGGAGGTTTGGGTATTCATAGTCTAGGTGAGGGCTTAAGCCTGGGTCTATGTTAGCTAATTCGAATTAACTCCGAGTTAAAGCCGACGCCATTGTCTGCCATCGCGGTTCATGAGCAGTTCGGCTTCGGCAGGTCCCCAGGTGCCAGCTTCGTATTGAGGAACTAGAGCTGGGTCAGAGGGAGCATCCCAGGCGTTGATCGCAGGCGTAACGACGCGCCAAGCTTCTTCCACTTCATCAGCACGGGTGAAGAGAGTTTGGTCTCCCAACATGCAGTCAAACAACAGACGGTCATAGGCATCACTGCCTGAGACACCGAACGTATTGCCATAGCGGAAGTCCATATCCACCGAGCGGGTGCTGAGACTTTGACCCGGCATTTTGGCCTCAAACTTGAGCGAGATCCCTTCATCCGGCTGAATGCGCATAGCTAACACGTTAGGGCTAATCTGCTGAGCCGCTGACTGGTAGATCATGTGCGGCACCTGTCGGAACTGGATCGCAATCTCCGAGACCTTCTTGGGCATACGCTTGCCAGTGCGCAGGTAGAAGGGAACGCCCTGCCAGCGCCAGTTGTCAACCAGAAACTTGGCACAGACATAACTGGGCGTGGTGGATTGGGGATTGACGTTGGGTTCCTCACGGTAGCCCGGTACCTGCTTACCCTTCATCCAACCGGCAGCATATTGACCTCGAACGCAAGACAATTCCAGACGGCGAGTATCAGCTAAATGGGTCGCCTGGATCGCTTTGACCTTCTCAGTGCGTAAAGAATCAGCGTCTAACGCATTGGGTGGTTCCATCGCGGTCAGGCAGAACACCTGCATCAGGTGGTTCTGAAGCATGTCCCGCAGAGCACCGGAGGTTTCGTAATAACCAGCTCGGTCTTCAACGCCCACCGTTTCCGCCACCGTGATTTGCACATGGTCTACATATTGACGGTTCCAGATCGGCTCAAAAATTGTGTTAGCAAAGCGCAGCACCAAGAGGTTCTGCACGGTTTCTTTGCCCAAATAGTGGTCGATGCGATAGATCTGCTCTTCTTTGCAGACCTCACGCACAACCCGATTCAGCTCTTGAGCAGAAGCCAGATCCCGGCCAAAGGGCTTTTCGATTACCAGCCGCGTCTTGCGCGGATCCTGGATCATGTTAGCCGCGCCCAACTGCTGGATCGCTTCTGGGAAGAACTTGGGCGCAACGGATAAATAAAAGACCCGATTGCCCCTTGTGCCCCGCTTTTGGTCGAGTTCACTAAGCAGCTCATTGAGCTTGTGGTAGTCTTCGACCTTGCTCATGTCAGCGGGGCAATAGAAAAGGCCTTCCGCAAAGTCTTTCCAAACTTCTTCTGAGCCAATACCACTAGAAAACTGCTCGACCCCTTCCCGCATTTGTTCGCGGAAGTAGTCGTGGCTCCAGTCGCGTCGGGCTACCCCCACAATCGTCAGCTCGGGGGGCATTTTGCGTTCCTTACGCAAACCATAAAGGGCTGGGACTAATTTGCGCTGGGTCAGGTCACCCGAAGCACCAAAGATAACCAGGATGGACGGCTCCGGGATACGCTCCTGCTGCAAACCGACCCGTAGCGGATTTTCGAGCAGACTGACCATGGCAACTAAAGTCCTTTAGTCCTGTAAGGGGTCCTAAACTGAGTTCGAAAGAGATTCTCTAGAAATTGCACTAGAAATTGTTCTGGGGCAAGTTTTATCGAGTTTAGATATCGAGTTAGAAGTAATGGGGCACTCCTCAGCTGAGGTCTGCCCCAATCATCTAAACGTTTAGTCTACTTAAGCCGGCGTGAGACGCTGGATTTTCTCTTGCAAAGAGTTGAGCAAGGAGGTGTAGGGCTGCACGAACTTCTCGATGCCTTCAACCTGCAACTCGCGCATCACATCATCCAAATTGATGCCAATTTCGGGTAGGGAGTCAATGAGGCGATGAGCGCCCTCCAAGCCAGTCTCAATCCGATCTTGGATGTCACAGTGATCAGCGCAGGCTTCAACGGTTTGGGGTGGCATAGTGTTGACGGTGTCTGGTCCCACCAGCTCATCAACATACATGACATCGCTGTAGTTGGGGTTCTTGGTACCGGTGCTAGCCCACAATAGGCGTTGCACTTTAGCTCCCTTAGCTGCCAAGGCTTGCCAACGGTCGCTAGCGTAGATCCCCTTGTACTTCTCGTAGGCTAATTTGGCGTTGGCAATGGCGATTTTGCCCTGGTAGGCCCGCAGTTGCGCTTCTTTGTTGAGGTCATCGTCGCCCTTGAGCATGGCTTCGATGCGGTCATCAATATTAGAGTCGATGCGGCTGAGGAAGAAGCTAGCAACCGAAGCAACCTTGCTGATGTCGCCACCAGTAGCAGCAAACTTCTCTAGGCCCTCAATGTAGGCGTAGGCAGCGTTCTCGTAATCTTGCACTGAGAACAGCAGCGTCACATTCACATTGATGCCGCGCCCGACCACTTCTGAGATGGCTTGAGCAGCCTCAGAGGTGCCGGGGATTTTGATCATGACGTTCTTGCGCCCGATCGTCTCATAAAGACGTACGGCATCCCGAACCGTCCCCTCAGCATCGTGGGCGAGCGTGGGTGAAACTTCGATGCTGATGTAGCCATCAAGGCCGTCGGATTCTTCGTAGATTCCTTGGAAAATGTCGCAGGCATCCTGGATGTCTTTGATCACCAAAGATTCGTAGATGTCTTCAACTGATTTACCAGCTTTGGCACCCGTTTCGATGTCGGCATCGTAGATTGCATTGCCATTAATCGCTTTTTCGAAAATGGCTGGGTTTGATGTAATCCCACGCAGACCACGGGTCTCAATCAGTCGTTTGAGTTCGCCGGACTGGATCAAATCACGGGTGAGATTGTCCAGCCAGACGCTCTGACCGTGTTCTTTGAGTTCGAACAGGGGATTGGTTGCTGTCATAGTTACCTTCTGAGTTCGCTGACTTGAACAGGTTCTTGAGCCGATGCCCCCGAGCCTACGAAAGATTCCACTAGAGCTACATCGTCCGGGCTACCGATAATAAGCGGCGTCCGTTGATGGAGTTTCTTCGGGATCACGTCGAGCACGTTTTGAGTGCCAGTGCTGGCCCTACCGCCAGCCTGTTCCATCAAAAAGGCCATCGGTGCGGTTTCGTAGAGCAGTCTCAGCTTGCCATCGGGGTGACTTTCAGTGCCGGGATACAAATACACCCCACCCAACATCAAAATGCGATGCATATCGGCCACCAACGCTCCGGAGTAGCGGGAGGTGTAGCCGGGGGTCCGGTGCAAATGCATAACATACTGACGAATTGACTCTGGCCAAGAGCAGAAATTGCCCTCGTTAATGCTGTAGGTGTTGCCCGTCGATGGAACCTGAATATTCTCTTGGACCAGAATAAATTCACCCAAGCTGGGATCCAGGTAGAACGAGTGGACCCCCTTACCAATTGTGTAGACCAACACGGTGCCGGAGCCGTACAGGATATAGCCTGCAGCCAGTTGCTTGCGCCCGTCCTGCAACAGATCTAAGGCTTCGCCAGTTTCGTCATTGCCTTCTTGCTGACGCACCGAGAAAATAGAGCCAACCGCCAGATTCACATCAATGTTGGAGGACCCATCAATGGGGTCAAACAGCAAGGTGTAGCGTCCAACCGGGCAGTTTTCGGGGATGTAATAGGGTTTCTCCATCTCCTCTGAGGCTAGACGGCAGACTAAGCCACTCTGCTCCAAGGCGCGAATGAAGATCCGATTGGCGTACTGGTCCATCTTTTTGACTTCTTCGCCCTGCACGTTCACCGAGCCGGTTGAACCAAGGGCATCTTCTACTAGACCTGAACGGCTGAGATGGCGAGAGATGAGTTTGCCTGCTAGGGCGATGCGCCCCATCAAAGCGCTGAGATCCTGCGCCTGAGCGTCATAACTGCCACCGCCCACTTGCTGTAGCACATGGCGTGACAAAGTCATCAGGTCACGGCTAATCGCCAGTTCCTGGGCAGGAGGTAGTTGCGTGTTATCCACCATGGGGAAATGTAAAAGTTAAGAACAAAATGTCTTGAAATGTCTTGAAATGCCTAGGCTCAAGCCCGCCCCAAGAAATTACCAGTGAGCAAATGGCTAAGGCCAAATAATCCAGAAGCAAGTAGCCCAAAGCAAATAACCAAGTAGTAAGCCAGTTAAGACGAACAGCAAATAATCGGGTGACGGCGGGCAAGAACAACCTAGCTACTTGAGGCTAGCAATCTCAGGCTAGCAACCTTAGGACAGGGCCCGACTACACACCCCCATATCCCGATCTTAGGAAGCCCATCCTAAAAAAGGGCCGACTTCAAAGAAATTACAGAATTGCAAGCAGAAGTGAGCCAGTTTTCGAATTGGCTTTTGTGCACCCCCAAAGGGATGAGTTGATGGGTAAGGTTCGCTACCTATTTAGATAGATGCCGGATTCTTCGTCAGAACCCTGAAAGTATCGATAGTTCTAGCACCCAGCCTCTGGCAACAGTTAGGTAGGCACCGACAGCTGTAACGCGTGGCAGAGTCCTGCCACAAAAGTGACACAGGTGTGGCACTGCGATCCGGTTGAATTGCCTAAGGTGCGAGTGTGGGTCACTCACCCAGGGAGCTATCACCATGAAGGTTAGTCTTACTTCTACCCAATTTGGTTTGTCCCGGCCAGTCCAGCTACGGACAGGTCTGCGCATCCGTCGTCGTCCCCATGCACGGGTTTCATCCCTACACCAGCGTTCACTGTCTCGCCTGACGCAAATTCGCTTGCGTCGCTCGATTACCGCTCTCACCGAGCAAATCCAAACCTGCCCCAGTGTCAGCCTCTACAACCAACGAGGCAATCTCTACGCCATTCTCGGCCAGTATAGTGATGCACTTACTGACTACGACGAAGCCCTCTGCCTAAACCCCGAGGACATCAGCACCTACATCAACCAGGGCATGATTTTCCGCCTTCTAGGCGAGTTTGAACTGGCAATCACCAGCTTTGACTACGCGCTCATGCTCTCGGAGCAGCGCAAGCTCAAGCCTGCACTGCTCAAGGCTCATGCCTACGCTGAGTCTGGCCTAGCTCGGCATCAGATGGGGGACTGGAACTTGGCTGCCGGTCACTACCGTCGAGCATTGGATTTGATTGAGGCCGATCAATCAGCTGAGGCCGAAGCGGTACGCCGTCGCGTTTATGCTCGTCTGGCCAGTATGGGCATTTTTCCAGATGCCTAAAGCCCAAACGCCTAGAGCCCGAAACACCGAAGGCCAAACTACCTGAAGCTCAAAATGCCTACAGCCCAAGTTCTCTGAAGCTCAAGGTGTTTGGAGTTCTGGAGGTAGCTATTTAAGATCCCCAAGGGCTTAATTGCCATCGGCTCCTGACAAGATTAGGGGACTTGACAACAGCAACCGTTGGCAAACATGGAAATAATGGAAGGAGCCTGTTCGAAAACCGGGCCAAAATAGTTACTCAGCCAACTAAATCCTTGAGGGTCCAGTGAGTCCAGAAGCCTTGGTCCAGCCCGTCTCTTTGCAACCAACCGCTCAACACCAAGCCTCTACTGAGGCGGAGCAGTTTGATGCCCATGTGATGACGACCTATGCCCGGTTCCCTGTGGTGCTGGAGCGTGGTGAAGGCTGCCGAGTTTGGGACACCGAAGGCCGGGAGTATCTAGATTTTGTGGCTGGAATTGCCACCTGTGCGCTGGGTCATGCCCATCCGGCTCTGATTGATGCCGTGAGTCAGCAGATGCGCAAGCTGCATCACGTTTCCAATCTCTACTACATTCCCGAGCAGGGGCAACTGGCGCAGTGGCTGGTCGAACACTCCTGCGCGGACCGAGCCTTCTTCTGTAACTCTGGTGCAGAAGCAAACGAAGCTGCGATCAAGTTGGCCCGCAAGTATGCCCACATTCAGCGGGGCATCAGTGAGCCGGTGATTATCACAGCCCTTGCTAGCTTCCACGGACGCACGCTGGCGACGATCACGGCTACAGGCCAGCCCAAATATCAAAAGAACTTTGACCCCCTGATGCCGGGGTTCCACTACGTCCCCTATAACGACTTGGCAGCTTTAGAGGCAGCAGTTGAAGCGCTAGAGGGCCGTGTCTGCGCCATTCTGCTTGAAGCTTTGCAGGGTGAGGGCGGTGTCCGTCCTGGCGACCGAGCCTATTTCCAACGCATCCGCGAACTCTGCAACGAGAAAGGGATTCTGCTCATCCTGGACGAAGTGCAGGTAGGGATGGGCCGTAGTGGCAAGCTCTGGGGCTATGAAAACCTGGGCATTGAGCCAGATATTTTCACTTCTGCCAAGGCCTTGGGCGGTGGCGTGCCGATTGGGGCCATGCTGTGCAAGGAGTTCTGCAATGTTTTCGGCCCTGGCGACCATGCCAGCACCTTTGGGGGTAATCCTCTTGCCTGCGCGGCTGGCCTCTGTGTTGCTCAGACGCTGGTCAGTGATGGCTTGATTGAGAATGCCGCAGAGCGAGGTGCTCAATTGCAGGCAGGTTTGAATGAGCTGGTATCCCGTTTCCCGAATCTGCTTGATCACGCACGCGGTTGGGGTCTGATCCAGGGATTGGTGCTGAAAGAAGACAATGGCTTGACTGCACCGGCCTTGGTCAAAACTGCTTTGGAGCAAGGTCTATTGCTGGTGCCCGCAGGCCCCAAGGTAGTGCGCTTTGTGCCGCCGCTGATTGTCACGGCTGAGGAGATCGATCGAGCGCTGACAATTGTGGCAGAAGCGCTAACGGCAATCGTGTAAGCGCATTTTTAGATAATGCTTAGGTGAGGGGCACACGTTTGTGTGCCCCTCACCGTTTTAAAGACAAAAAAGACAAAGAAATAGTCATCAGGCTCTCAGATTCTTGGAAGGTTTCGAATTGAAAGCAGCAAATTGAAGACAGCGATTGAAGGCAAGCTATCACTTATTCTGAAAGGCCAGATAAGCTTAAACCCAAGATTAGATCTCAAGCTTAGACCGCAACAGCAAGTCAGATAACAAGAGCTTCTTTAGACTGGATCCTTCGCTCTGGCCTCAAATAGCAGATCAAGATATTTTTCGACAACCATACTAGTTTTTCATAACAGTCTGAAGATCTAGCTAAAGCCTGTGGACATCGCAAGTCTTAGGCTAGCTTGGGGCTGCATTTGCCTATTTGTATTCGTTCACCTCTTAAGCGTTAAAGCAGGTGAACTCGCCTTGTATTTAACTTCACTACAGATCTAGTGACCTGAAATTGCACAAGACTTAGAAGGTCGGCAAGAGATGTCAAGCCTGATTCAGAAATCTCTCAAGCCCATCAGCACCCAAAATTATCAAGGTTTGCTGCGACGAGTCCGGCAGAAAGTTTTACAACTCCCTTCAGAGTTTCGCTATCGGACAGAACTACTTAAATATGCCAGTCACCTGCCCAAGCTATCCGCAAGCGAGCATTCTATTGTTAATACCTTGCGGTCTGAGGGCGCTTACGTAACCTCGCTTGCGGCGTTGTCTCTGCCCTCAACAGCCCAACTGTTGCAAGCAGCTTGCGGCTTGTTCCAGGAACTAGAAGCAAACCGAGTCACCAGGCGAGGTAGACATTCGGTTTATGCCACACCCGAACAGATCTCGCATTATCCAGAGCTGTTTTTAGCAGGGCTGGATCAACAGCTTCTCAATATCGTTGAAACTTACATCGGCGTCCCTGTGGCCTATTTAGGCGTTTCCTGTCGCCGAGAAGTGGCGAATGGAAGGGAAGTTGCTACTCGCCTTTGGCATCAGGATCTCGAAGACCGCCGGATGATTAGAATTATTGTCTATTTAAATGAAGTAGACCAAGAGGGAGGACCCTTTGAATACATCGCCAAGAATTCTATTGCCCCTGTTCAATGGTTAAAGTATCATTCCCATCGCTTGCATAAAGCTTCGGTGGATAGGGCAGTTAAGTCTGTAGTTCCCAGACAGGACTGGAAAGCTTGCGTGGGGCCAGCTGGCACAGTAGTTTTTGCGGATACAGGCAGCATCTTTCATCGAGGTAGATTGCCCGTTGCGTCAGAACGCAAGGCCTTGTTTTTTACCTATACGTCCAGGCAGCCGCTTAACTTAACCTATGCCAAGCAATTGCTCTCTCAAGAGCAGTTATTAACCCTAACCCAATCTTTAGGCCAACGCCAGCGAGACTGTGTGTTTTGGCAGGGTTAGCACTTGAGCGACTAACTCCCCAGAAGCTAACTCCCCAGAAGCCTGCTCCCCAGAAGGGACTGGCTCTCTAGAGAGCATCTCGTTGACCTACCATTCTTCCTGCGCAGATTTTTTGAAGCTTCTCTTGGTTTCTTTAGTACGTGCAAGTCCAACAAGATCAAGTTTCAGCCCTGCCAATTTAAAAGCTGCCCTGCCAACATTAAATATTGGCGCGGTCAAACTAAAAGTTAGCGCGTCAACATCAAATGTTGGCCCGACCGATCTAGCTCCAGCCAGACCAAACCAGAAATTGGTGGGCTTCAACTAAAAGCTGGCTGGAGGCAAGCAGATTTCAGACCCATTCCTCCAGCAGTGGTTTGGGAGGCACTGCTTCAGGGGCCGGTTGACTCAATGCTGGTGGGCAAAGAGCTGCCAAAGACTTTGCCAAATCAAGTCAAATAGCTCCCGGTCAATTTCCTGAGGCGAAGTGAGCTAGAAGGGCCAGCTTGACTCAGGCAGAAAAGGCAATCGGCGGGGAAGCCGGATTAGTAGGCGGCTGGGTTGGTGCTTTGGTGCTTTGGCGCGAACGGCTCATATGTTGGGCCAACAGCAGTAAACTACGCGCTACCGAGCGGCGCTCCTGCGTATTCACGCCAATCACAGGCGGGCAGGTCTGCCGATCAAAACCTAGAGCCAACAGCAGTTCTACCGGTGGCCAAGCATCCGGTGAGTCGAGATGGGTAAGCCCAATGACGCAGGGAGACAGGGTGCGCTCACTCATGAAGCGGTGAATGTAGCGGGCCGTCTCAAACTGAGCCGGTCGATGTGCAGCCACCAGCAGCACATAGCCATGCGCTCGCTGGATCAACAGGTCCCACATAAAGTCAAAGCGCATTTGCCCCGGTGTGCCATAGAGATGAACCGCCATGCGAGGGTTTAGCGTAATGCGACCAAAGTCCATGGCCACTGTGGTTTCGGGTTTTAAGCGACGCGTAGCAGGCGTACAAGCTTGGCGCTCGGTGCGCACGACCTCGATCTCACTGGTGGTTTCAATGTAGGTCGACTTACCTGCGCCGACTGGACCCGTAATCACCACTCGCAAAATTTGGCTGAGAGCACGAGGCTGAGCAGAACCTGGTTGAGAGAGCGGTACAGCCGACATCAGGCAACTCCTTTAAGAAAATCGACAAACGCTCGCAGAATTGGCACTTGCTCACCTTGCTCACTTTGACTGGTACTGCCAGGCTCATTGCCTGGCACACTAGCTAGCCCCTGGCGGTCTTCTACACAAGGCACAGGCAAGTCAGGTGGCATTCCAGGCAGCACCAAAGGCTTGGGCGAATGAATGGACCGAGCAAAATCTTCTTGAACCAGATCGAGCACTTGGAGCCGAAAGATCGCCTGTCGAATCTGCTGACCAGAAACTGGCATTCGACGCTCCAGCTCACTAACCTGGCAGCAAGGATCTAACTGCTGCAAAACCTGACGCTCTAGAGAGTTGAGCCGCAAGCTGGGATTGGAAGCAGGCTTAAGGCGAACCACCGCCCCCGGCGCTAACAGCTGATGTTGCAGGGCTTGCCAGTCCTGCAATTGGCGTAGACCTAGAACCAGCGCCTCTCGACCCCGCAGGCTCAACCCTGTCAACTCCGAACGAGGGGCAGCTTGCCGCTCCTCAAAACGGAACCACCCGGCTGAAGCCGAGAGCAAGCGATTAAAGCTGTTACGCAATTGCAAACTGAACAGCAATTGCAGATGTTCGGGCAGGAGAATGCCCTCGGTCTTAAGGGCCATCCCAAGAGGCACAGAGCTGCGCGCGAGCTGGCGCAGCAAGCCCACCTGGTGTTGATGGATCAAGCAGCGCTGGGCCATAAGTTTGACCAACGCGGAGGGCTCCCCCTGCACAGTGCTCGCCACGACATGTCCTTCTCGAAACCAAATCAGAAGCGTGGGTTGAGGAGCCTGAGGCAATTGAACTGCTAGACGGCCTGTTTTTACTCCCCGGTCGAGCAGTTGAACTAGTTGTGTGAACTGATAGTCTTTCAGATCGCCACAGACAGGCATGGCGTACCATCTCAGGGTTTGCAAATGTAACCACGGCACCGAATTGCGCCAAGCAGCCCCAATGAGCCGACCTTGACGCAAATCATTGACGTAAATCAGGCGCTCAGCCTATCACCATGAGCCAATTGCACCCTTGTAGTCTCTTGTAGGCGCCATCTTGTAGGCACCACTGACCCAGCCACTCATAATCTTAAAGGTCGGAAAGACTTTAAGCCGGGTAGAGCGGCTTACGAGCAGAAGCACCCTTTACTCTGCATCCTGCTCTTTGCAAAATTGTAAAGCTTGTCACGTAGCTTAACAGCCAGCAGTAGTGACGGCAAGAGTTAAACACAAAAAGTTGAGGGTTTCATACCCAAGTAACGCTCTTATAGGGAAATATTCCGTCAGAGTGGAAGTTAAAAAATCAGTTTTGGTGGCTAGGCCCTGATCTCCAGAAATCGACTTCCGGTCAATCTGAAGCAAACCGAAAGATTCCTGCCGCAGTTGCAATTCTGAACGATTTGCAACAGTATATTGAGCCTGTTTTTCCTGATTGCGAAACCCAAGACTGAACAATAGGGTGAGGCATCCTCAAAGCGAGCCAAAGCGCTGCAGTTCGCCTCCATAGACGTTTAGAAAACTGCGTTTTGGCTGATTAAGGGCTGACTACTGCATTAGATTGAGTCAGGTCATTTAGGTGTGCATCAACCCGTGATAGCGAGCACTGAAACGTCTAATAGTTCAAGGCCAAGAAGAGCGCCTTGCGTTACCTCATGGCCCAGAATCTGCAGTTATTGAATTAGACTTTTCTGCTGCGGCATCAACCGCAACAAATACAGACATAGTCATCTATTCCCTCTCAACTCAGGACCCCCTCAATGATTAATGCAAATGCTCTGTTGACTGTGCTGCGAAACTTCGTCAGTGGCACCCCAGATGTTCAAGGCGCAGTCTTGGTAACCCCAGACGGCTTGCCTCTGGCCGCTTCACTACCCGGTGGCATGGACGAAGAGCGCACCTCAGCAATGTCAGCGGCCATGCTCTCCTTGGGAGAGCGGATCGGGGCTGAGTTAGCACGTGGCGTTGTCGAGCGCATCTTTGTGCAAGGCGAAAAAGGCTACGGCATTCTGGTGGGCTGCGGGAGCGAGGCAGTGCTGCTGGTGCTGGCTGGCTCCTCAGCTAAGCAAGGGCTTCTGTTTTTGGAAATCAAGCGAGTTGTCACCGAACTAACAGTTCTCATGGGTTGAGGTCTGAGGGGCTGAGATCTGAGGGGTTAAAGTCTGATGGGTCAAGGCGGCTTCTAAGGCTCCCGCTCTGGCTAATGGCTCTAAGCAACTTAAACTGGGCAACTTAAGACCTAGCAACTGGGGGAGCACTTTCCCCCGGTGACTAAGCAGGCTCTTGTCCAGCAGATTGACCTCCTTCTGCAACCCATGCCCCTCTGCACTGGGTGGACCTTGCACTGAGTGGACCTCCGGCTCTCTCCGGCGGCCTTTGATTTTTTGTTACTTGAATTCCAACTGGTCAACCAGGGTCATAAGATCAGTCTGCTTATGTTTAAATCTCGGGGCGCACTGAATATAGTGTCGCAAGATATAGCGTCGCAAGCGTCAACGTAGCACTTCCCCTTTTGCTGGCAGAGGTGGAGCCAGCTATCGGCACAAACACTAAGCTACAGACACTAAGCCATAGACACTAAGCCACCAGCATCTCTGTTGCAACCTCTCGTCAGTTTTTGAAAGGGAAGGCCGGATGACCGTTCTGCGTATCGTCGTGACGGGGACTGTAGGTTCGGGCAAGACAACCTTTATTCGCTCAATCAGTGAGATTGAGGTCGTTGACACTGACCGCACAGCAACTGACGTAACAGCTCAATTGAAGTCGCAAACTACAGTAGCCCTCGACTTTGGCCGCATGACCATTCCACCCGGTCTGTCACTCCATCTGTATGGCACACCGGGTCAACCCCGCTTTGATTTCATGTGGGACATTCTGATTCGCAAGGCCCACGCCTACGTTCTATTAGTAGCAGCCAATCGTCCTGACCACTTTCGGCTCGCTCACCAGATTCTCAGCTTCATGCAGGAACGCTCAAAGCGTCCCATGTTGATTGGCCTGACCCACACTGACTGTCCTGATTGCTGGACTGAGGAAGACCTGACACTCGCCTTGGGCTACGGCGAACAGTACCCACCCGTCGTGATTGTCAATCCAACTCAGCCGGAATCAGTCCATGCCATGCTGCTCAAACTCACTGAGTTGACGACCGCTCAACCGTCTGTGTGATTTGAGATCTGGCCTACACGTGTCCAGCTCACCGAATGTATGGCTCAGCGATGTATAGCCTACCGAACGACCTAAGGCGATTGGGGTTGCAGCAGCGCCATGATTTTGTCGCGATTCTTCTGAATCAAGTCCTGCTGCTCTGGCCAAAACAGCTTCGGCATCGTGTCCAGTGGCGCCCAAGCCAGCTTGTAATGGTGCTTGGGGTCGGTCGGAACGCCATCAACTTGTTCGGTCAAGAATAAGAAGTAATGGGCCGTGATCCAGCGACGCTTGCGATAGTCAAGCCGTTCTCGTACATCGAGCTTGCTAATCAGTTGCAACTCGGTCAGGCCAGCTTCTTCTTGAATTTCGCGCCAGGCTGCCTGCTCCAGAGTTTCACCCGCTTCTACACCACCCTTCGGTAGAACGTAATGGTAGAGCCCAACCTCGCGCACCAGAGCGATATAGATTTTTCCACTTTCGATGCGGACGATCACGCCGCCAGAGGTGGTCCGTTCAGCAATGCTAGCGGGGCGTTTGTACCAGCTTTCATCGATGCGCATAGGCTTGAGTCTCCGCACAAATTTGAACCAGCGTTTGAACGACTTTCGAAGCTTCCCTGAATCAAACTTGAAAAATTTCGGCAACAGCCGCTTGATAGTGGCCATAGACCCCGTTGTTAAAACAAACCACTATAACCTGGTTGAGCGAACGGTTGCGCTCCAGAGCCGCCTTGATTTCAGTGAGGGCAATTCTACAAGCTTGTTCAATTGGAAAATTGTAAACCCCTGTACTGATCGAAGGGAATGCTAGACGGCTCAGAGTGTATTGTTCTGCTAAGGCAAAACAACTCTGGTAGCAATGCGCTAACAGCTCGTCCTCATTAGCGGTGCCGCCCTGCCAGACCGGACCGACGGTATGAATAACCCAACGGGCAGGCAAGTTATAGCCACGCGTAATTTTGGCTTGGCCCGTGGGGCAACCTCCCAAACTACGGCACTCGGCCAGAAGTTCGGGGCCAGCAGCGCGGTGAATAGCCCCATCAACGCCGCCTCCGCCCAGCAGAGAGTTATTGGCCGCGTTGACAATGGCATCTACGCTTTGCTGGGTAATGTCGCCTTGCGTGATCGTTAGTTTCTCTAGCATGCCTTTACCGCCGTTTTGATCGATACTCAAGTTCTGTATCGAGTTCTGTATGAACCTGAAGACTCAATCTCTAATTAAGATTGAGTCTTGACAAGTTAGTGCATTGGTTCCGCGACTGTCGCCCAATCTTCCCGGTTGGGGGTCAGTGTGTCAATTCTCACTTTAAGCATCTAACCCTGTACAACAGCGAGTAATGGCGATGGTCAATCAGTGGACTCAGGCAGAGCACGCATTGGGATATCTGTCTCGTGCTGAACAACTGCCTCACCGTCTTGAAGGCGAGGCCGTGCTACTTGAGCAAATCCCCAGAAATGTCGAGCGTGTTCTGGATCTGGGTACTGGCGATGGTCGGCTCCTAGCGCTAGTGAAGCGGAAATGCCCTCACACCAAGGGCGTGGCGCTCGATTTCTCCCCGGCGATGCTACAAGCTGCCCAAGCCCGCTTTGCTGATGACGCAACCGTCGAAATTGTGGCGCATGACTTCGATCAGCCTCTACCACCTCTGGGCTGCTTTGATGTGGTGGTGTCTAGCTTTGCGATTCATCACTGCCCCCACGAACGCAAGCGCTCTCTCTACGAGGAAATCTTTGACCTTTTGGAGCCCGGCGGCGTGTTTTGCAACCTAGAACATGTTGCCTCGCCCACACCTGCTCTGCACGAACGCTTTCTCTACGCCATCGGCCAGAGCCCCCACACTGACGACCCTTCCAATAAGCTGCTGGATGTGGAAACGCAATTAGGCTGGTTGAGACAAGTCGGCTTCGCGGATGTCGATTGTTATTGGAAGTGGTTAGAACTAGCACTGTTGGTTGGCGTTAAACCGGCCTGAAGCCCCACTCTATACTGCTAGTTTACGACTGATTAATCACCTAACTAACAGGCCAGCTAACGGTCCAGCTAACGGTTCAATCGTCAGCCTTCGTCAGCCTTGAAAAGGTGCTTTTCAAGGCAGCCCAACTTCGGATGGACACTCAATAAAGGTCTAAAACCAAGACTAAAATAAAGGCCAAGAAGTATTATGATTCTTGATGGATTTTGATAATCAATGTTTAGCTCATTGATTCATCTCAATTCATCCATCTCAGTTTGTCTATCTCACTCCATTATTTTACGGGGCTTGTAGCGATCCACTGTGGCAACCATTAACGATAACTACCTCAAGCTTAAAGCCGGTTACTTGTTTCCAGAAATTGCTCGACGAGTCAATGCCTTTGCGTCAGAAAATCCTGATGCCAAAATTATTCGGCTGGGCATCGGTGATGTGACTGAACCGTTGCCGGAAGCTTGCCGCACGGCCATGATCAAAGCTGTTGAAGACATGGGCGAACAGGCCAGCTTCAGAGGTTATGGCCCAGAACAGGGCTATGCCTGGTTACGCGAGAAGATTGCGACGCAAGACTTCCAAGCACGGAACTGTGCGGTCGAAGCAGAGGAAATTTTCGTCTCCGACGGCTCCAAGTGCGATTGCGGCAATATCCTCGACATCTTCGGTGACAACAATACCATCGCCGTCACTGACCCTGTTTATCCTGTGTACGTGGATACGAATGTGATGGCAGGGCATACGGGACTTGCCAATGAACAGGGCGAGTTTGAGGGCTTAGTGTATTTGCCAATCACGGCTGACAACAATTTCACGGCTCAAATTCCCACGCAGAAAGTCGATTTGATCTACCTCTGCTTTCCCAATAACCCAACGGGAGCCGTTGCTACACGGGAGCACCTGAAAGCCTGGGTCGATTATGCCAGAGCTAATGGCTCAATCATCTTCTTTGATGCCGCCTACGAAGCCTTCATTACCGATCCAGATCTACCCCATTCAATCTATGAGATTGAGGGGGCCAGGGAATGTGCAATTGAGTTCCGCTCGTTCTCGAAAAATGCAGGTTTTACTGGCACTCGTTGTGCCTTTACTGTAGTACCCAAAGCCCTCACGGCAAAAGCAGCCGATGGCTCGGATGTAGAACTTTGGAAGTTATGGAACCGACGCCAGTCGACTAAGTTCAATGGCGTGTCCTACATCGTTCAACGCGGTGCGGAAGCCGTTTATTCCGAAGAAGGACAGGCGCAAACCAAAGCCCTGATCCAGTTCTACATGGAGAATGCTCGCATCATTCGTGAGCAACTCACAGCTGCTGGCATAGCCGTCTACGGCGGTGTGAATGCGCCCTATGTTTGGGTCAAAACACCTGCTGGTTTGTCCAGTTGGGAATTTTTCGACAAGTTACTGCATACCTGCAATGTGGTCGGCACGCCAGGCTCTGGCTTTGGTGCCGCAGGTGAGGGCTACTTCCGCATTTCGGCTTTCAATAGCCGCGCAAATGTAGAAGAGGCTATGAAGCGAATCACCGAGAAATTCAAGGCTTCTTAGTGTCAAAGCTTGGGGTGGGCATTGCCCACCCTTCCTGATTAACCTAGTGGTGTAACTCTGATGGCTGATTGTCAATTCTCGTTATGACTGCTGCCCTCCCTATTGTCAAACCTGTTAGTCGAATGAGGCTGGCTCCTGGTAGCGCCGTGACGATTCCAGATGTTAGTTGGCAGGAGTTCGAGGCGATTTTGCAGGAGTTGGGTGAAAGACGAGCCGCACGGGTTGCCTACAGCCAGGGCACGTTGGAAATCATGGTTCCTCTACCTGAACACGAAAGGCCGAAAGACTTAATTTCAGATATTGTAAAGAGTTTGCTAAAGCTAGCAAACAAAGGGTACGAACCATTTGGTTCAACAACTTTTAAGCGGGAAGGTACGGCAGGAGTTGAGCCTGATGCTTGCTTCTATATACAGAATTATCAGCGCATGATTGGTCGCCGTAGGCTCCAATCGGATGACCCACCTCCTGATTTGGCTATCGAGACAGATGTAACCTCAAGAACAACTCTCGATGCCTACACAGCTATTGGAGTTCCAGAAGTGTGGATCTACAGCGCTGGAAAATTAATTATCTATTTACTTCAAAATGAAATATATGTAGAGTCTGCTACTAGCCCTAACTTCCCGAACATACCAGTTACTCAACTTACTCCTATTGCAGTAGAACGTACTTGGCAGGTTGGAAGTGTTCAAGCACTAGAGGAATTTGAAGCAGCGGTCACTAAGATTATTCATTGAGCCTAGTAGCATGAACCCTATCTAATCTTGAGCCTCGACATTTATCAATTGAAGAAAGCGCCGTAATGACAATTAAACAGTAAGGCAGCCATCATTGCGGCTGCCTTACTGTTTATTCAATTATCGAAGCCAAAGTAACTTAAGCGGAAGCGGTCTGGTCAGGCTGACTTGGAGCAGGATTGGCATTCAACGCCAGCATCACGCGGGAGAAGCCAGTGGAAAGAATGCTAGCACCGACTGCTGTACCAAGGAGCCACGGAGCATTGGTGGGCCAGCCAAACCAGATGAAGGCGCCTAAAGCTAGGGTCACGATACCGTCAACCAGTACCCAGAACCAGTTGGGGTTATGACGCAACCGGAAGGCCAGAATCAAGTTAAACGCGCCTTCGGCCAACAAGAAGCTACCGAGCAGCAGGGTCAGGGTGAGAACGCCTGTGAGGGGGTTCGTAAACAGCATTACACCCGTTCCGATGTAGAGAATGCTCAGGACCAGCTTCCAAACGAAGCCGCCTTGGTCACGGGTTTGGAATGAGTAAAACAGCTTAGCAGAGCCCGTAGAAATCAAGATTAAAGCGAGCCAAGTCTCTGCGACAAAGGTTGAAATATTGGGCAGGACAATGGCAACGAGCCCTAAAACGATCAGGAGCGCACCCGTCCAGATCGAGGTATGAGTATCACGTTTGAGATTGGGAGAATCAGGAGAAACGTTAGTTGTCATAGAAATATCTTCCCTATGCTTTTACAAAGACTAATCTCAAGGCTAGGGAATTTCTCAGAGTCTCAACATCACCCTCAGGTAGAGCCTGCTGCCACAGGCTACAACAGGCTACAACAGTTGATCTCCCTATCCAGCTCATAGCTCTATCTTGGGTTGGAGACAACGCTCACATTGTATTGGAGCTTTTGTATTGGATCTGATGCTGGCAACAATGCCCAGAACACAGAGAACAAAAGGTTTTTGTGCCTAAGCTAGGGTCTACCCAAAGGCTGAGGTAATCACTGATTTGAGCCTAGATTTAGGTTCGAATTGCTCTAGCAATGGAATTAGATGACGGGCCAAGGTAGCACTCAATACTGAGTCTGTTTATTAATCAGCCTCATAACTGTGAGCTGCTCTTAGAATCTCCTTAATCTGAGTGACGTAACCAAAAAACTCTGGCGTTTCTGTCGTGTCCATCGTGCGCGGTTGCGGAAGATCAATGTTGACAATCTGCTCGATCTTGCCGGGACGTGGTGTCATAACTACAACTCGTGTTGACAGGAAAACGGCTTCTGAGATCGAGTGAGTTACGAAGACCACCGTCTTGCCAGTGGTAGACCACAGCCGCAATAATTCCAGGTTCAGGCGCTCGCGGGTAATTTCATCCAGCGCTCCGAAGGGTTCATCCATGTAAAGCAAATCGGGGTCGAAGGATAGCGCTCGCGCAATCGAAACTCGCTGCTGCATACCGCCGGAAAGCTGCCAGGGATAGCGAGTCTCAAACTCTGACAGGCCCACCAATTTGAGCATTGCCTGCGCTCGGCTCTTGCGCTCCGTTGCCGGGAAGCCCATTACTTCCAAAGGCAGCATCACATTCTTGAGCACTGTACGCCACTCGTAGAGCACAGGGGACTGAAACACATAGCCGTACTGCCGCTCCAGCCGAGCCTCTAGAGGCGTACCGCGCAGAATCCTAACGCTGCCACTGGTCGGCTCGATCAGGTCAGCCAAGACCCGGAGCAAAGTCGTCTTGCCGCAGCCAGAAGGACCCACCAGAGAGATAAATTCGCCCTGCTCTACCTGCAAACTGACATCGCGCAGAGCCACAGTCTGCTGGGAACCACTCCCGTAAATCAGCCACAGCCCCTCAATGTCAATTACAGGACCTTCGAGGCCAGGATCCGTTGCCTCTTCTGGTGGCGCCTCTGGTGTAGAGGTTTCAGGTGCAGAGGTCTCAGGTCCGGGCAGTGACGTTTCAGGCGGTTGCAATTCCATCGACTAGGCTGAAGCACATCGGTTAGCTTCAGTATCCTCCGTTGCCGAACAGGATTGTCGATCTGCTGCCAACGTGTTGTATCTGGAGCGACACAGCAAATGCGAGAAGTTTGTAGGCTGGTGTTGTCTGACCTCGACTCCTCTCCCGTCGGCCTTTGGCTGGCTCCTTTGGTTGGCTCCTTTGGTTGGCTCTTTTAGCTAGCTCCTTTTATTGGCTCGCTTACTTGCCCTTCTACCGGCTCTGTTTTATGTCTTCTACTGTGCGTTGCGCTGTTACTCAGGCCACGAATGCTGTTCCCGTCGAGAAATCGCTGGCAGAAATCCGCCAGGGCAATCTAGACAAACACATTGGCTTCCTGGAGCAGGCTGCCACTCAGGGCGTGCAAATTCTCTGCTTCCAAGAGATTTTCACGGGTCCCTACTTCGCGGCGGAGCAATCGCCACGCTGGTATGACATGGCTGAAGAGATTCCCAATGGCCCCACGATTCAGCTGTTGTGCGAGAAGGCTAAGCAGTACGGCATGGTGTTGATTGTGCCTATTTATGAAAAAGAAATCACAGGCATCTACTACAACACGGCTGCGGTAATCGATGCTGATGGCACCTATCTGGGCAAGTACCGCAAAAATCATTTGCCACAGGTGAATCCTGGCTTTTGGGAGAAGTTCTATTTCAAACCAGGCAACCTAGGTTATCCGGTTTTTAAAACTCGCTTTGCCACGATTGGCGTTTATATCTGCTACGACCGCCATTTTCCTGAAGGCGCAAGAGCTTTGGGACTAAACGGTGCTGAAATTGTTTTTAATCCTAGTGCTACCGTTGCCGGTTTGAGCGAGTATTTGTGGCGATTGGAACAGCCTGCGCACGCTGTTGCCAACGGTTACTTTTTGGGAGCGAATAACCGGGTTGGCCTGGAAGCGCCCTGGAACATCGGTGAGTTCTACGGCTCCAGCTATTTCTGCGATCCGCGTGGCAAGATTTTGGCGCAGGGTTCGCGGGACCAGGATGAAGTGGTGATTGCGGATTTGGATCTGGATTTGGTGCGGGAAGTGCGTCACACCTGGCAGTTCTTCCGGGACCGTCGCCCTGAGACGTACAGTAGTCTTACACAGCCCTAGCTTACATACCCTCGCAGGAGTTTCCCGTGTTTGGACCTCGCCGTATTGAGCCCGGCCCCGGCCAGGAATCGGTTTGGGATTACCCTCGCCCGCCTCGGCTGGAGGATTCTGACAAGCAAATTCAGGTCGTGTTCAACGGCGTGGTCATTGCCGAATCTAACCGTACCAAGCGAGTGCTGGAGACTAGTCATCCGCCGGTTTACTACATCCCGCCGGAGGATGTGAAGCGCGAATATTTCCAAGACAGCCCTCGTTCCACCTTCTGCGAGTGGAAAGGGAACGCTCGCTATTACACGATTACGGTCGGTGAGCAGAGCTTACCCAATGGGGCCTGGTATTATCCTGAGCCCACAGCCTACTTTGCGGCGCTTCGCGATTACATTGCAGTCTATCCAAGCAAGATGGAAGCTTGTTATGTCAATGGCGAACGCGTGCAGGCTCAACCCGGCGATTTCTACGGCGGCTGGGTTACAAGCGATATTGTTGGCCCTTTCAAAGGCAGCATCGGCACGATGGGCTGGTGAGCTGGAGTTCCTGAGCTGAATTTAGTTAGCCAGCTCAGGAATTAGCATAAAAAAAGTACAAAATGCTTTCTGGCAAGAACAATTTGTAAAGAAAGGTTTACAGAATTCTTTACAAGAGCGTTTCTAAACAGGCAATTTTTTAGAGGCAGCTTTTTAGAGGCGATTTTCAAAGTGCTCTATTAGGCTCAAACCCCTGTCTCAAGCTAGGCTCAAGACCCGGCTACAAGTTGTAAGAACTTTGATAAGCAATTGTACTATCTCTCTCGATAGAGTAATGAATGTAACCTCTGAAAGAGAGTTTCAGCTCATTTACTTCCTATTCTTGAGACATTAAGACCTCGATAAGGCGGACAACGCCTAGGAGCATAGTATGAGCGCTGACGAAAAAGCAAAAGCAGCTGGTAAAAATATCGAAGGTAAAGCCCAAGAAGCTTTCGGGAACCTCACTGGAGACCCCGAGCATCAAGCTGAAGGCCAAGCCAAGCAAGCCGAAGCCAAGGCTCGTAACGTCAAAGAAGACGTGAAAGATAAAGCCAAAGACATCGTAGATCGCGCCTAGTTTTAGATTCTGGGTGGAATCTAAAGCCTTTATTTACAGGCGATAGCTAGAGTCAGGGGCAGGTCGGAACTGGCCTGCCTCTGTTGGTCTAAAGCTTGATTAAAAGTGCATTGGCACAAGCTGTAGCAATCCACTGTTGGGTTTCGCCCTTGGGGTTGCTGCCAACGATTCCAATCATTTTGTTGTGAAACAGGAGGTTACTAAGTGAACTTTATGAGCCGAGGCAAACAGCTTCTTACTGTTTGTGTTCTCTTTTTAGTATTGACCCTATCGACTGCCTGTGGAGGCAATTCAGTTGCTCAGGCTCCTCGGAGCTTACCCTCAGCGCAAACCCAGGTTGGGCAATCTCCCTACAGCCAACTAGAGCGGGGAACATCTGCAACTGGCGCGAACTTTGGCGAATGGGTAGTGCAAAAGAGCCGAGGCATGGTTAAAGATGCCTTCGTGCGTGATGACAACAAACTAGGCGTTGTTATTGCTCCTCAAGTTCGTCCGACTGAAGTTCGCGATTTAGCGTCTTCTTTGGTCCAAGGATTCCGTCGTAATTTCCCGGAGCGCGACTTGAAAGTTTTGGTCTACGCGCCGGACAAGAAATTAATCCTGACGGCCAATTATGACGACAGTGCCAATCGGATTGAGTACGAGTAAGCACATTAGGAGTTTGAGTCATGCCAAGTAGTAATGAATATCGTCGTCAGGTTATGAATGACCTGGCGGGTGGTGATGTCGAGCAGTTGCCCGACAACCACGCTTCAGCTCCGGCTGAGAACTACGACAACTTTGATGATTTCGCTAACCGTTCTAGCCGCGAAGAGCGCCGGGGCTTGTTTGGTCGCTCTTTCCATCCCGACCGCATTCCTTCCGCTCAAATGGAGCCAGAACTCCAGCAAGCGATTAGCCGCATTCAGCCAAATCAGCGGGATGATGTTGCCCGTGATTTCCTGAAGCACTTTAAGCAACGCGGTCTCTCTGAAAAGGACATTGAGAGACAACTGGGTCTGTCAACCCACCACGCCAGCCACATGAGTGCTGATGATGTGAGCAAGTTGGCTGCCTTTGCTTATCGCTCTCACCCCGATATTTTCCAGGATGTTCTGGCCGACCAGCCTTTCCTGGTGAAGTTCCTGAGCAACCCCATGGTGGGTGCTGCGTTGGGTGCGATTGCTGCTAAGTGGATGGGCGGTCGTCGCTAGGCCCCTAACCCCCAAGTTTGGGGGAGTGGAAGTCTGGTTACGTTCTAAGTCTGCTTGAGAGTCTCGTTTTGAGGCTCCGCCGCTCGAATCTAAGGCTATAGATTAGAGACCTCGAAGACCGCTTAGGCGGTCTTCGTTGTTGTGTGGCCTTTTTGGTTTGGCAAGTTCGGGGGGAGCAAGATGCAGAGCTAATGGAAGTTTTGCACGGCTTGCAGCAGGGTAGCGGAAAGACTGTAGAGCACTATGGTGGGGCCACCGCCTTCTGGATGAACAATGACTCTACTCACTAAGTTGCGACCTTCGAGGCTGAGCAATAACAAGCTGAGTTCTGAGGTTTCGAGGTTGCTGTCGCGGCTGAGCAAGGTGAGGGGAACGCGGGAGCAGCCACCGTTGGGTTCGATGTAGTTAGCAATTACCAGCAGAATCAGTTTGAGTTGGGCCGGGAGTTTGAGGCGACGGACGATGTGGTCCCACAGAGCGAGACGAGCTTGGGAGGACATGGCGTTTGCATCGTGAGAACTGAGCTGAGACAAGGGCTATAAGTTTTCCAAATCAGACAAACGAAACTTTGCTTAGAATTAGCAAAACTTGCTTAGAATTAGCGAACTTTCGGTCACGATTAACAAACGTTGGCTGCCAGTAGACAAACTTTGCTCCGAACGATTGATTTTTCTAATCTGAGTAGCAAATTTTGCTTGGAATTAGCGAAGTTTGCTTAGAATTAGCGAACTTTTGGTCTTGAGTAGCGAAGTTTCGGTCTTGAGTAGCAAAATTTCGCTACCAGCAGGCAAATTTCAATCAAGACGATTGACTTTTCCAGAGCGAACAACGAAATTTTGCATTAGCGGATGAGTCTTTCCCAGCCAGGACCGGAATTTTGGTTCTGCGTTCAGGCGGTTGATTGCTGCGGTTGAAGCTCTCGGTAGCGCCGTTGCCAGAGATGCCGCCAGTAGACTAGGACGTCTTCGGGATAAGCAAAGCGCTGAACCTCGCTTTTAATCACGTGTCCCAGCCATTCAAGCAAGCGTAAATCGGTGCAACTGAGGATGGTGCGGGCGCAAGCTTCGCTCCAAGCAGCGAATTTTCGATAGCTGATGAACTGACCACCCTGATCGGTGCGATGGACGAACAAGACGTGCATCCAGTGTTCGATGCGGCAGATGCGCGATTTGGGAATGCCCAAGAAACGGGCGACTTGAAGTAGGGAAATGCAAAGCTGCGGCTGCAACACCTGGGTAAGGTGCATGGAAAGGACTCCAAAAGTTTGAGGGCAATGGGATCCTGTGACCCTATTTAGGGCCAAGGAAGGCAAGTGCTAAACTGCCCCCTAGCCGCCAGGTTGCGCATAACAACCTGGCGGTTAGTTCCCCAGAGTTTATCTAAGACTCTGGGGGACGCCTAGGGGTCCAGTCGCTTAATTAGGAACCCTATCAGGGCTGAAGTGCAGAGTCAAGGGGTCAGCGGAAAATTCTCTGCTGGGCCAGCTTGTATCGTTGCAAACACAGGACTGTGAGGAGCAAAACTTAGTTTCAACCGCACTTCGTTCCATTGAATTTCTTCCTACCCAGTAGGAAAAATGGCAGCTATGCTGGGATGAATACCTCAGCTCGGCTTGAGATCTGGAAGGAGACTTGTTCATCAGTGTGTTGAACTTGAAAATATGCGGAAAGATTCTGCCTATTTGGCTGAATCGGCGTACTATGCGGTAAAGATTCTACTTATCTACCTGGTTTGGGGTGTTATACGGAAATTATCCACCTAATCACGACTATGAGGGTGTTATACGGAAACTTTCAGTCTAATAATAGTTATGCCGCTTAGTCCTTGGTGGAGACGTTACCTGAAGCTTGTCTGTTTGTTGCGCTACTGGCTTTATGAGGGTTGGAGGAAACGCAATCTCTCCGGATACCAGCATCCAAATAGAGAATAGTAATATGCTTTCAATCCCTGATAAATCAACGTTGTCGAGGTAAAAACTAGAATGGGGCTTTTATTGCCAGAACAGAAAGCAGCATATAATTACGAAGCTATAAGAAAGCGACTTGCTGCACAAGCTCAGGAATATTTTGAACCTCAATTAGCAGAATTGGGGTTTTCTAAAAGCCAAATAGAGACACAATCATTGGATGAGCTTAGGCAAAGTTTAGAGTCAATTAATGAAGCTATAAAACACCCTGGTTCCTTTGGTTCTTTAAGCTTCAGTGTGGGAGCCGAAGGAAAGATTTTTGTCACAAGCTCCAAATCAAATGCTCAGTTTGAAATAGGTATATTACCTTTACTTCTCGATAGGAAAAAACTCATTTTAGAGAAGATTAGAATACTCTCTTCAAATGAGAAAATTGAAACGATACAAGACCTAATCAATCGAGTTAATAATGAGGAAATCAAGAAAAAACTTGAAAAAGAAGTTAATGAGCTTAGAGATGAAGCTCAACGCTTAAGAGAACAGTCTAAAGAGGTTGAGCAAGAGCAGAATCAGGAGCGAGTAAAATCACAAGCAGATCTTGCCAAACTAAATATAGAGCTTTTTGAGAGGAGATCAAAAGTTTGGTTTACTCTTCTAGAACGGGAATCAGCAGCGACTATTTTAGGAGGAATTCTATTATTTATTATCCTAATAGCCCATGTGACTGCTATCTTTACTAAATTCTCAATCCCGGAGATTTTAAACAATGCCTTTCTGATAATATTAGGTTACTTTTTCGGTCAGTCTACAAACGAAAAAGGAGCAACAAGATCAGATAGAACCACTGTAGAAGATGAGGGAACCTAATCTTTATTTAAAGAGCTGCTAATTACCATAGCAGACGCGGCATAACAAGCCTAGTGCAGCGGATTGAATGAAGCCGCCTTGTGTTGCTGCAAAGTCTCTGGCAACCGCTGACTAGGAACGTTAGACAGACTGCTAACCTACAAGTGTATCGATATAGGTTTCGTATTCGAGTGTTCATCAGTTCATTAAGTTCCGAGTAATTTACATGAGTTTTAGCCAAGATTTTTTTGAAAAAGTTCTTCTTTTGATACTCACTGCTGGTGTAACCGGTCTTCTCATACCCTGTGTTCTCAAAATAGTTGATGAGAGAAAAGCTCAGAAGCAGAAGGAGATTGATGATAGGCGACTTAGAGAACAAAAATTATATGAAGCGGCTCTCCTAAGACAAAATAAAATTATAGATGCTCAGGTTCAGCTTCTCGATAATCTTGCAAACTTGATCTGGGAGTATCAGTTATTAGCTATTGAAGTATCATATTTCAATCCTATTGAGCAAAGTGATCTCTACTCTGCTGCTGTAAAAGAATACGATAAAAGAACAGGAGCAACTTTCGCCAAAATACGTGCGGAGATTAGCAAGGCGTTATATCTAACAAGCACTGATACCTATCAAGAACTCAGAGAGTTATATTACAAAAAGCTAATACCACTCGATATGGAATTGTACAGATTGATGAAGAAACAGCGTGACACAAAGCAAAAAATTCCTGATTGGAAACATTTTAATGACAACACTGTTCATGATTTAGGAGATATAATAGATGACACCTTGAATAATCTAGCTAAAGAACTTCGGTTGAAGAGTGTAGAGCAAAAGTGAGCCTAAAGCAGTCTAACAATCACGTTGCAGGCGGACAGAAGCTGAATTTTAGTTTTTTAAGTTACTAGCTGCCGCTGAACGCGAACGTTATGCTGCGTACTTCTTCAAAGTAAATCAGTTAGCGAATTGGCAGGATATTTTTGATTGCATTTTTTGGCTGTATATTTATGAACCAGAAACCCTTAATTCAGCATCTCGAAAAGAGCTTATTAGGAAGACTACGCCTTAAATTGTTTTCAGAAATATCTAAAAATACGCCTATTCCAAGTAAAGAGAAGGTGGAATCATTTGTTCTGGAGAAAATCAAACTGAGTACGCCAATAGGCAAGTTATATGCATCGATATTGTTCTTATCAGATTTTACCTGGGAACCGTATAGCAACTTGAAAAGTGTGGAAGAGGTCAAGAAACTATTGATTGCCTTGGAAAGGTTTCCCCTGAAAAACGATTTCTTCATTGAGCTTGAACATTGTCCAAATCCATTACCTGAGTCTATTGGAATTTTGATCAAATGTTCCGAGCTTGCAAAAGCAGAACATGGATTTGTTTATTCAGTTTATATTCTAGGAGAAGAAAGATTTCCGGAAGCAATCATTGATTATATAGAAGTACGCGCTTGTCAAACTGCGCCAGACCCCATTATTTGCTCTTATACAATAGATGGTACGAGCACTTCAGATTTGAGAAGAATTACCGATTCTTTAACTATACAGGTAGCAATAAAAGTTCTTTATCTTTTATTGGACAAACATTTGAAGAAAGAAGAGCAACGTAGACAGAGCGAAATAGTAAAAGCCACCGAGCTTATGCCCATATCGAGGAATTTATCTGCTCGCTTTCTAAAACAGACATCAGGAAGAATGGAGCTTGCAATAATCATTAAAGAAGAAGCATCAGCAGAAGAACTACGATCAGCATGGGCAAAAATAGATCTTCTCAGAACTAGACTGAGAGAGAACCAAGGAACTAACTTAAATCAAATCCAATACTCTTTGCTATATAACTATCACCAAATGCATAAAAATGGCTGGAGCTATAACTTAATTGCAATGGATATCAACTATGACTGCCTGGTTAATTTGTGTAAGGCTTCTGATGAGATTATTAGTATCGACGTAGAAACTATAAGTTCATCAGGCTTTACCAATGCTCATCAGCTGCTTACGTCAGTTCGGATGAAAGAAAAAGATATTTTAGATTGCTTACTTAATGGTTTAGAGGATATCCGAAGTGGTAATCCTCCGTGGCTTCCTAAAAGCGGACCAGTGGACGGACAGAGAGTTCGAGCCGCTATTCGACAGTGGGAACGCGAAGAGGTATCCCAAAAGGTAATTGTTCGCAAACCTCCAGAAACAAAAATGGCCCCACTTCGCACATTAACAAGTCCGTCCACAAATCGATACCAGCAGATGGCTAAAGAGTTGCTCAACCAAAAGTCTCCTCGTGCCTATGAAGAATACCAAGAAGCTTTAGCCCAAACAATAATTAAAACAGGTTATATCGGGTACATCCATTCAAATGATTGAAACAGGTCATATCAGTACATCATTTAGAGACATGGGAAATCCATAGGGGGTATGGAAAAAATCGTCCGGTTTTTTCCATACCCATGCAGTTTGATAAAGAATACGCTTCAGATAGCTCATGAAAGTTGTCTGGAGAAGTAAATGATTGAATACGTTGTGATTCTGAGTTTTGCTACAGCTATCGTTGAACTAACTGAAACTTGTCTCAAGCTCTATCTGGAGCTTAGACAAGCTAGTAGAGGTGATAGTAAGCGATCAAGAGATCAGGATCAGGATCAGGAGCAAGAGCAAGAGCGTACTTAGAATTCTTCTGATCTTATCTAGGGATCAAAGTTGGAGGGTGTAGCAGCTTGTAGCATAAGACCCCTTCAGAGCGGACTAATGGGAGAGCTTAGTGGGACTGTCGGTAACCTTTGCATTCCCTCAACTTTGCTATTAGGCCGCTTCACTCCCTGTGGTGGCACAAGATATCGTGGGATGCAATGCTCAGTAACTGGATGTCTTTGATCGAGACGTGGTTGGGAAAATGGTTGCCTAGTTTATTCGTTCAAGTTTTGTTCAATCTCCTCGCTATCAGGAATTACATTTCGAGGAAAATTTTAGAGTGAAACACTCTATTAGGGCGTAACATTAGGTTGAAGTTTATCTGTGAGGCGTTGCTTTGAAACTGTCAGCAAGGCAATCACAGGGATCAGTAAGGCTCAAAACAATCCAATGAAGCATTGCTCATAAAATCTTGAATTGTCTCAGCCTCAGAGCGAAAGATTGCTTCCTCATTAATCGTTCGTGCATTACCAACCGTAACCAAATCACTTTCAGAGGAGAATCGTAAAGACGGGTTCGTTCGATGAAATCAGCATCTTGGGTCACAAGATGAAACTGAACATGACCACAGCCAGGGAAAAAGCTGCAAGCGGTATTAAACATAACAACCCTGTGTATTCACTTGCTGCGGGATCTTAGATAGAAACGTTCTGCCTATCAATCGTCAGGTATCGTAGGAAATGGCATGATAAGATCGCCAGATAACCTTAATGTCAGCTCGTGAACAATCAGTAGACATCAGTAGGTATCTCCAATGAAAGAATTTCAACTCCAAGGCATTAATCATCTTGCTCTCGTATGCAAGGACATGACCCGCACTGTTGATTTCTACTGCAATACCTTAGGTTTACGTCTAATAAAGACAATCCAAATGCCTGAAGGAGGACAACACTTCTTCTTTGACATTGGAAATGGTGATGCACTGGCTTTCTTCTGGTTTCCCCAAGCTCCTGAGGCCGCACCAGGTATCGCATCTGTAAATCCAGCGGCAATGCAAACGGGTGACATCAGAACTGCGCATGGTTCAATGAATCATGTCTCTTTCAACGTTGCACCTGAAGAACTAGAAGAGTATCGAAATCAGCTAGTCGCTAAAGGCGTCCAAACAACACCAATTTTGCACCATGCCGATGTGCCCTCCGGTTACGTTCCAGAAGCGGATGAGAGCACCTTCCTATCTTCCTTCTACTTTTTCGACCCAGATGGCATTCTCCTAGAGTTTGCAGCAACAGTTCGTGAATTGGGCCATCCCGAACGAGACCTTAACCATATGGCCGCAATGCCCCAAGCCTAGCTGGGGCCTGGAACAGTGCAGACAACTTCGCTCATAGTTGAGTGGAGAAACAAAACCCAAGAGCCACAGACTTTACAGGTCTAAGACGACACTGCACTGGAATAGCACAATCGCCTGATAAAGTAAACGAGACATGTAAGCTACCAAAGATGAAGCCGGAACTATTGATAGCCATTGTGTCAGGACTCATTACACTATTGGCTTCATCTTTGGTAGCTATATATCAAGCACGCACTGAATTTCGAAAACTAACTAGACAATTAGAGCAGAAATACACAACATCGTTATTTGACAAACGACTTGAAGTATATCCAGTTCTCTTCAAGGCACTCAATGACTTCAACAATGTAATTGAGTATGATTCTCCGAGTAAGCAACACCTCGTTGAACTTCAGAAGCAATACGACACTTGGATTTCTTCTCACGCTATTCTGCTGACTCCAACGACAGCCCAAGTAGTCTGGGGCTATCATAACTACTTGATTGACTTGCTAGAGCAGCATCATGACATTCCCCTACCCCAAGAGCGCTGGGTCGAGATCAGAAATATACAGATTGTTATTACTAAGTTTTTACGGTCAGAGATAGGTGTATTTGACACAACAGCAGCCGGTATCCCTGACCTTGAAAAGCCTTATGTTAAAATGATAATCGACAAGTTGCATCAAAGCTCGAAGAAAATTCGCAGTCGATTTGGTTATTGAAGAGTTCGTTAGCAAACACTATACATTGAGGAGAATAAACTTGAGTAATAAAATCAGACAAAACAATCGTAGCCTAACACCGCGCTGCACAGAAACATCCAAAAATCGTTGACTGAGTTTCAGAGGTTATCTGCGTCCAGTTAGCTTAAGCGTTAGGCGTATTTGCTAATTGCATCTTAATTGAAACTATGCAGATTCATGATTGCGTGAAACGGGGAGACATTGCAGGAGTAGCACGCCAGCTCGCTAATGGTATTGATGTTAATGCTGTAGAGCAATATTCCTTGCAGACCCCATTAATGTGTGCAGTAATCAGTGCAGATGCAGATACCGACATGCTTCGGTTCCTTGCAAGAAACGGTGCTAATGTCAACGCGGCTGGCGGAGAATTTCAACAAACCGTGCTTAGCTTAGCAGTGCAATCAGGAAACCTTGATAAAGTTCGGTTCCTTCTAGATGTTGGCTCGAACATCCACTGCCGAAGACCGAATGGCTATAGTGCATTGATTGATGCTATGTATGATCGAAACATTTCAAAAGCTGCAAACTTAATACCCATTTTGAATTTATTAATTGAGAGGGGTGCCAAAGTCAATCGTGTCAACGGTAATGGAGAGTCTGCGCTTGAAGTTGCCTCAAGAGTAGGAAGATTTGATGCTGTCAAGGTTTTACTAGCCGCAGGCGCCGATCCCACTCAACTAGAATGGACTGGGTTAATGCATGAAATTGCCCTAGGAAGTCTAGATGGGGTAAAGGCTTTACTGGATCAAGATGCTGATCTTTCTGCGCGTGACCGTTGCGACAGAACGCCCTGGCTCTTAAGCCTTCAAGTAGGCGACTTGGATAAGGCAAAGTTACTCCTTCTATCAGGAGCAGATCCAAGTGATTGGGCACCTTGTGGAAAGTTAACACTGATGTACCCTATCGAGCATAACAGGGCTGACATCCTAGAGTGGTTGATTGAAGAAGGATTTGATATCGAAGCTACCGCTGGCTGCGATATTACCCCTCTCATGATGGCAGCAGAATACGGTGCTACTGACTGCGTAGATGTCCTTCTTAGAAATGGTGCCAATCCATCGCGTGTCAATATTTCAGGTGAAACAGCGATTAAAATCGCTAGTGATATTCCAATTGTAAGGATGCTCGTTCAAGCAGGCGAAGATTTGAGTGATATTAGTGATGAGGCTCGTCAGCTTCTTTTAGGAGTTGGTGGTCAAGACCTGCAAGTGTCACAGGAGCAGTACTTAGCGGGAAGATATCGGAGATTTGGTAACAAGAATCCAGAACTAATGGAAGTCGATTTCTGGAAGGCAATGATTCGTTGCAATAGGCCTGCATATGTAGCACGAGACAGCTTCGCTCAAACAAATAACTGTAATGAGCCAGTATGGGGCTACCAACGATTTGGCAGAACAATTACAGAGTTGCCGGACGGAAGAATCGTTGAAATAGCTGGTGAGCATGAAGACTACTATGACTCTAACTTCTGTATATATAACGATGTTGTAGTTTATCAGAGTGACGATACTTTTAAGATTTTTGGTTATCCTAAGAATATCTTTCCTCCAACTGACTTCCATACTGCGACATTAGTTGGAAATCATATATATATCATTGGAAATTTAGGCTACCAAAACGAGAGAATCCATAATGAAACACCAGTTTATCGGCTTTACTGTGACACATTCAGAATAGAAAAGATTGAAACTACTGGAGATAAACCCGGATGGATTAGTCGGCATAAGGCTTACTACAAAGAGTCAGCTAAAATATATGTCACCGGCGGTAAGATTGCCACCATGATGAGCGGCAAGGAGAAATATATTGAAAACTCTGTGAATTACACTTTGGACTTGACGAACTTAAGCTGGAGTCACATAGATGCTTAACCAACATTTGCACCACACGGCAACAAAGATTTAGATATCTTGACGGCTCTACACTCGATCAACAAGCGTTTGCTCGACTACAATTCGAAGTATCCATCAGTGGCGAGCTGTCAGGTGTAGCGTCAATATGGAGAACTTTGAGAAGAATGCGCTGAAACTGAGATTAAAGCGCTATAACAAGATCCGCGACACCATGTGGAGCGGGATGCACTGGCATGATTGGATAGAACCTATAGGGCTGGTCATTTTCATGTGCTTCTACATAGGTTTTGAGGGCGATAAAAGTTTTGGGTGGTTTATAGCCCAGTTATTAATAATAGGTTGGGTCATGCATCAGGTGCAAAAATTGCACAGGCGCATGGACGCTCTGATCGAAGGCATAGGTAAAGATGAGATTGAGAGACGATTGACCTCAAAATTTAGAATCGAAAACTGAGGCTCCTGCAAGTTTTAAAAAGTTGCAGTCACAGCACAACATAGTCCCGAACAGAAAGCTTCAGGAAAGCCTAGCCAACCCCTTCTGTGTGAGCTAACACTAATCCAACTGCAACTGAGTTGCTTTTTTCTCCGGTACCTCAATAGCTAGGGGCAGCGTCACCGTGAAGGTTGAACCAACCCCCACCTCAGAGACAAGCTGAATCTCCCCTCGCAAAAGCTTAACCAAGCGCGAGACAATCGCTAAACCTAAACCAGTGCTATTGGCAATATAGGACTTGTCGATTGCAGGAACTCGGAAATAGGGATCAAAAATGCGAGCCTGATCCTCTAACTCAATGCCAACCCCAGTATCTTTTACAGTAATCGACCAACATTGCCCCGGCTGACTTTGACAAGTTAGGGAAATAGAACCGGATTGAGTGTAGCGGATTGCATTGCTCAAAAGATTGGTGAGAATCTGCTGCAAGCGTAAGGGGTCAGTCACAACCTCCTCAGGCGCATCCTCACAGTTGACAACCAGTTCTAAATCTTTGGAACAAGCCAGAGGCTCAACCATCTCAACGACATTATTGACCAATCCACGCACATCAGTTTGGTTAGGATGCAAACGCATTTCCCCCGCTTCGCAGCGCGAGATCTCCAGCGCATCATTGATCAAATGTAGTAGTTGACGCCCACTATTCAGCACCCGTTGTACATGCTCTAGATTGGGAAAGGAATCTCTGACCTCAGATGCACTACGATGTGAGCGAAGAAACAGATCCGAATAGCCGATGATCGAAGTCAGAGGTGTCTTGAGCTCGTGGGCGAGGTGCGAAAGATTATCTTGATTGGCCCGAAGCAACCGGGTTAGCTCCTGATTAGTCAGAGTTAGTTGGCTCTGTAGTTGCTCCAGCTCTTTTAAGCGAGTCTCCGTATAGCTTTTGAAGCAACGGGCAATGGCCTCATCAATTACAGCATCCGTTAAACGGATCACCCGAAAAACTTCTAGAGCGGATGCTTCCATCAAATCTGCTTCCAACATCGAAGAGATCACCGAGCGCAACAGCCGGTATTCTCGTGCAATTTCTAAAGGCTCAAACCCCTGTTCAGCTCGCAGGATCCCGTGTTCTAAACTCGTTTCCACCAACAACTGAGTGTCGTTGCTCTCAGACTGAGATAGCACCGTCGCTAGAGCCTGCAAAACGCGCGGCAGGCTATCTCTCACAGCTTTGTAAGGCAGAGAGTTAACACTCTCGATTTGACTATCTTGCTGGACAGCTTCGACCCAATGCTCAATGATGAGGTCACTCTTTTCTCGTAGCAATTTACTAAAATCAATCATGACCCATCCGCAGTCTAAAAGCAGGCAAGACATTTCCTGCTTCAGATTAGCTTAATAACTGGCCTCGAAAAAATATGCCTGCGGACTGATTAAAAACAAAGAGATATAAGCTCCACCTCCTGACGAAAAACATCAACACCCAGTTGAAATTATTGCCAAGCTCAGACGAAAACTCGACTGCGACAAATTATTAAATTCAAGCTGTTTTTAGAATCTAATCCAGAAGCATGTGTTGCTACAAATAATCTTCTAGGCCGCAAGGAAATGTAGGGGAGAAAAATTCTGGAGGTCTCTTCTAGGAATCTAACAGCTAGCTATTGCTGTCACTAAGCTGAGTTGTCGTCAATTCATGACTATCCTATGACCCAACCAGTAAGCGCAGCATCTTGACATAAATGCAAATGTAGTAGAGAGCACTTTTTTGACTACTATCGTTAAACAATCCCTAAGGTTCTCTATACCTTATCTATCTCTGGATGAGTAGACACATAATAACTATGGTGATATGGTCCCATTGTGCAGGGTCAATGCTCTACCATTTTAGCTTCTTAATCCTAAAAAGCTAAAAGAATGAGCGCGGTGTTGCTAATTGTGGTTTAAGTCAGGAGTTAAGAAATGCAGGAGTTCCAGGTAACACTGCAACAAATTGCGCAGGATATTGGCACGTATGTCCCTAGTATCTTAGGGGCCGTGCTCATGTTAGTGGTGGGGTGGCTACTGGCGCTGGCCCTCTCCGCACTGACTCGTGGGATTCTAAATCGCACATCAATCGATAATCGGTTGGCAGCTATGCTCACCGGCGAGTCAGGCCGCCGCTCACCTATTGAGATCGAGAAGTGGGCCGCTACTGCCGTCTTCTACTTAGTGTTACTGCTGGTTCTGGTCGCTTGTCTCAATGTTCTTAATCTACCAGCAGTCACGACTCCTCTAACTAATCTACTCAACCAGGTCTTTGTCTTTCTGCCCAAGCTTTTGGGGGCAGGCATTTTGCTCCTGGTTGCTTGGGTATTAGCAACGGTGCTACGCCTAATTGTTGAGCGAGCACTACGAGCAACCAATCTAGACGAACGCTTAAGTGCCCAAGCTGGCATTAATCAACCTCGTCGCTATTCTCGGCTAATTGACCCCGCCGAAACTACGCCTGCAACAACTGCGCCTGATACAACGACTCAGGTTTCAGTCAGCGAAACACTGGCTAATGCTGTCTACTGGTTTGTCTTTCTTCTCTTTCTGCCCGCGATTCTAAGCACCTTACAACTGAATGGCTTACTACAGCCTGTGCAGAATCTGCTCAATGAAATTCTGGCAATGCTGCCTAACATTCTGGCAGCTGGCATCATCCTGGTGGTGGGCTGGCTGTTAGCTCGTATTGTGCGAGGCATTGTCACGAATTTGGCAGCAGCCGTTGGTCTGGATCAGGTAGGCCGTTCAGTTGGCATGGATGCTGGGATTGGCGGGCAATCGCTCTCTGGTCTGTTGGGCATCGTGGTCTACGCGCTGATTCTGATCCCAACTGTGATTGCAGCGCTCAATGCTCTGCAAATTGCAGCCATTTCTCAGCCCGCAACCAACATGTTGAACGCCATCCTGTTGGCGATTCCTCAGATTTTCGCGGCGGCGTTGGTTTTGGGAATTGCTTATGTGGTGGGGCGCTTAGTTGCGGGTCTGGTGACGAGTATTCTCACCGGCTTTGGCTTCAATAATGTTCTGGCCTGGCTGGGTGTGACCGACCGTCCAGCGGGTGCCGCCACTGTCAATCAGGCAGCTAGTGGCACTGCTGATGATTTGCCACCGCCGCCTTCGGTGCCCAGTACAGCACCACCAGATACAACCACTCGAATTCAAACTACGACTCAAGTCCAGCCCCCTCAGCCGAGTGCCTATCCAGCAACCACACCGGTAAGGGTACAGACCCAAGCACCCAAAACGCCTTCAGAAATTGCGGGCACGCTGGTGTTAGTTGGCATTATGCTCTTTGCTGCGGTGGAAGCCGCTAATTTGCTAGGTTTCGTGGTGCTAACCAGTGTAGTCGCGCAGTTTATTGAGTTTGCTGGACGGGTGGTGCTGGCTCTCGTGATCTTCGCACTGGGTCTGTATCTAGCTAATCTGGCCTACACCGTGATCTGGAGCGCGCGCAGCCAACAGGCGAAATTCCTAGCTCAAGCTGCTCGGGTGGCAATTCTGATTCTGATTGGTGCCATGGCACTGCAACAGCTCGGCATCGCCAGCAGCATCGTTAATTTAGCCTTCGGCTTGCTATTTGGAGCAGTCGCAGTCGCGGTGGCTATTGCCTTTGGTCTAGGCAGCCGCGAGATTGCCGGTCGAGAGCTGAACAATTGGCTGCAAGAGTTCCGCGCCAAACAATAGCTGCACATTGAACCGGCTTCGGAGACAGAGCACATCACGTCCCTATTCAGTGCTCCTCTTAAGCGCAGATGTGACTTCAGCTTGCAGTTCAGCCAGGTTCCGTTACACACAAATTAGAGGCTATTTTCCCAGGTTTCACCTGTGAGCATTAGGCGTGAGTCTTGGACGAGTGAACCTAGCTCAAAAGATTGCCAAAGATTGGGTAACGGACCTGTCTCGTCTTGCTCTTTCGTGTCCTGGCCTCGCATATTTCAGAGATTTCAGAGCTAACGACCATGACGAATTCCCCTCCTCCTGATCCCCGTTCGCCTCAAAATCAGCCCATAGGATTCGATGAAGCTCTCGCCGTTTTTATTGCTCTGACTGTCTTGGGTGGCATCTTTTTCTGGTCGATCAACCAGGGCGAACGGGGTTCTGATTTACTAGGAACTCCATTGATCTCAGCACCTGCCCCAGCTGCTTCATCAGCCATTCTGGCTCCCACAGACCCAGCAATATCTGATGTTGTGCCTGTCGATCCAACTGATGAGCTGCCGCCAGAGAATCTCGATACCACATCTCAATTGCCGACCGTGCTGCCTATACCCGCAGGGCGATTGCCAGTTGAGCCGCGGTCGAGTCGGTACACCACTTCAGAGCAAGAGCAATCGACTGCAGTGGTACCCGTCCCCGTTTCACCCGCCCCAGCCACGCCTGCCGTGTCAAGCTTTTCAGATGTGCCTACAGATTATTGGGCACGTTCGTTCATTGACGCTTTGGCAGTGCGCAATATCATTACCGGTTTTCCAGATGGCACATTTCGGCCCAATCAAGCAGTTACCCGCGCTGAATATGCCTCCATTCTTGAAAGGGCTTTTGGTACTTCAGCCAGTAGCCCAACGGGTCAAGGCACAGCCAGAAGTTTCAAAGATGTTCCCAGCAATCATTGGGCAGCCAATGCCATCCGTGAGGCTGATCAAACGCAGTTCCTAAAAGGCTATCCCAATGGTGTTTTCCAGCCTGAGCAAGAGATTTCCAGAGTGCAATCTCTGATTGCTTTAGCCAATGGCCTGGGTCTATCGGCGGGCACCCCTGCGGCAACTACGGTACAGGTTTATCAAGATGCGTCCCAAATTCCAAATTACGCCACTGACAAGGTTGCTGCAGCAACTCAGGCAGAGCTAGTTGTTAACTATCCAGAGACGAATCTCCTCAAGCCTAACCAGGTGACTACTCGGGCTGATGTGGCTGCTTTCATTTACCAAGCACTAGTTCAACAGGGTAAGGCAGAAAGACTAAACTCAAACTATGTAGTCCGACCATAGGTTCGGCCATAGGTCTCTAGTTCATTAACAGGCCAATGAACAGTAACATTGCCCTATTTTAGGCATCAAAAAAGTTTGGTTCTGGCTGAGAAATTCCATTCCTAAAAACCTTGCAGCTAGCTACAGGCTCACCTTCGATAGTCAAAGTTTTTTAAAGGATAGTTTTCTAGAGGTTGTCCTCTACTACTCGACGAAGCGTTAGGGCAGTAGAGGACGACTAGCCATAACTACCGTTCTGGAAAGTGCTCCACCAGAAAGCGGAGACCCGCAGCGATGTCGTACCAGTGATAACGATGTGGTTCTCTTTCAAGTTGGGTATCAAGAATTTCAGCTAGAGTGCTCAGAACTTGGTGGATACCATGCTGGTCCACTAGGTCTTGGAGCAATTTTTTGGCTTCGGGCGTAGGCACTTCGTAGCTCCTGTCAGGGTAAAGCAGCAGGGAATCACTGACCCAGAAACCTTACCAAGCCCCGAGTTGGTCAACTAGAGCATCAGGTGCTCGAATATACACCAATTAGAGCAACTTTCATCTCCTATAACTGCTCCACGAAAGCTCTCACAACTGTGGACAGAACTTGTACCAGATTAGCTGCCCCCAAGCACTCAGACCTAAAGGTCTGAGTGCTTGGACCGCCTGCAATTTTAATTCTGTCCTTGCCCTGAGTGCCCGTTCCCTGGCATTGCACCAGCCGAGCTAGCTCCAGATCGTGAATTTATTCTCAGCATGGAAAAGTTTATCTATCGGACGAAGGCAAATTCACTCGATAGTTAGGTGCGCTTGGACAGTTCTCAGTAGAGGCTGGATAAAAATACCAGATCAAAAAAATGGTTAAACAACTATACGAAACCTGTGACGAAACCCTAAGAGCGCTGCTTGAGCAATGTTTAATGACCCGCGTGCCTGCACTCGACGATCTGCCAGGCTTGGTCATTACTAGCCCCTCCCCCTGGGTAACTACCCAACTCATGGAATACGCGGTGTACCTGTCAATTTTTCTAGAAGCGCTTGCAGGCACAACTAACGTCGCTGTTGCGGATGAAGAAGGACTACACCGCTTCAACAGCACCGAGGTTTATGTTTGGTGGCAGGCAACGTCTAGAGCAGCCTAGGTCTTAGAGCTTAGACCTAAAAGCTGAGAGCTAAATACCTTGAGCCCGATGCTGAGCAAGTTCAGCATCGGGCTCAAGGTATATCAGGTTCAAACTATTCAGGGGTCTCAGGTTCCCCTTTGGTCAGGACCTAGGCCAGCTAATTAGCTGAGGTCTTGAGACAACTGCGTCCAGGCTGCTTCCAGCGCTTCTTTTAGCTTGCTAGGCTCGCGACCACCGGCTTGAGCTAAGTTGGGTCGCCCACCACCCCCACCACCGCACAGCCTGGCAATACCGCCAATAAACTTGCCGGCTTGGAGACCCTTTTTGATTACAGAAGGACTGAAGGCAGCAACTAAGCTGACCTTATCAGCTTCAGGGACTGAGCCGAGGATCACAGCGCCTTCGCCCAGCTTTTGCAGCAGACGTTCGGCAGCAGTTTTTAGAGCTTCCGGGTCACTATCGCCCAAATTTGCGACCAGCACCTTGAAGTCTCCTACGGCTTGGGCCTGCTCCAGCAGAGTCTCAGAACGGGCGATGGCTAGCTCACTCTTGAGCGCTTCCAGTTGCTTTTGCGCACCCTTGAGTTCTTCTTGAAGACTCGTGATCCGGGCAGGGATTTCTTCAGGTTTGACTTTGAATCGGTCACTGAGATCGCGCACCACACTATCGCGCAGGGTCAGGTATTCCAAGACAGCTGAGCCTGCAATTGCCTCAATCCGGCGAATACCGGAGGCGACCCCCGTTTCTGCCACGATTTTGAATAGGCCAATCTCGGCAGTGTTGTTGACATGGGTGCCGCCACACAGCTCCATCGAAACCCCTGGCACGTCGATTACCCGGACCTGTTCGCCGTACTTCTCACCAAACATCGCTACCGCGCCTTTGGCTTTGGCCTCGGTAAGAGCCATGGTGCTGCTTTGCAGGCTGTGGGTCTCAGAGATCCACAGGTTGACCTGCTCCTCGATTTGCTGAATTTCAGCAGGGGTGAGAGGACGATTAAAGGTGTAGTCGAAGCGCAGTCGGTCAAAGGCCACCAGCGAACCGGCCTGCCCAATATTGGCGTCAATCAGTTGCTTGAGCGCTGCCTGCAATAGATGAGTGGCAGTGTGATGGGCTTGAGCGCGCCGCCGACAGGCCAAGTCAATCTGGGCAGTGACCGGATCACCGACCTTCAATTCACCCCGCTCCACGCGCCCGAAATGCACAAATAGACTACCGTCTTTCTTCACATCCTCAACGCGCACAACCACCGCGTCACCCAGAAGATAACCACGGTCACCGATCTGCCCCCCCGACTCGGCATAAAAAGGTGTTTGGTCCAGGACCACCTGCACCTCAGTGCCCACACAGGCAGACTGCACAGGTTCACCTCCAACCAAGAGCACTTGCACGGCTGCCGGGGTCGAGTTGTCCTTGTAACCCGTAAACTCAGTCGCCTGTAAGCTTGCAGCTAAACTATCGAGGCTGCCTTGAACAGTCAGGTCAACTGTTTCGTGGGCATCACGGGAGCGCTCACGGGCCTGCTCTAACTCTCGCTCGTAGCCAGCCACATCAATGCTGAGCCCTTCCTCTTCAGCAATCTCCTGCGTTAGCTCCACAGGAAAACCATAGGTGTCAAAGAGCGTAAAGGCATCCAGTCCTGTGATCTGCTTAGAAGTTTGGGTTTCGGGCCGCTCCAAAATCTCCGCCAGCAACTTCTCGCCGCGCTCCAGAGTCTTGAGGAAGCGTTCTTCTTCGCGCTGAAGTTCGGCCTTAATCGCTGTTTCTTTAGCACGCACCTGCGGATAAGCAGTTTCAGAAAGCGCAATCGCGGTCTCCGCCACCTCTGGCGTAAACACCCGTTCGATTCCCAGGAGCCTGCCGTGGCGCACCACCCGACGAATCAGACGACGTAGCACATAGCCTCGTCCAACATTCTCAGCTCGGATTTCATCGGCAATCATATGGACCACGGACCGCACATGGTCGCCAATCACTTTAAGTGAAGTCTTAGTGCGTTCATCGCCCTGGTGGTAGTCTACGCCAGCAATCTGAGCAGCCGTCTGGATGATCGGGAAGATCAGATCAGTTTCGTAGTTGTTGGCAACCCCTTGAAGCACCTGAGCTAGCCGTTCCAAGCCCAGGCCCGTATCAATGTTTTGCTTCTTAAGCGGTGTCAGGCTACCTTCGCTATCGCGGTTCAGCTCCATGAACACCAGGTTGTAGATCTCCAGGAAGCGGCTATCGTCTTCAAGGTTGATCGAGTCGTCGCCCGCTTCTGGTTTGAAGTCGTAATAGATTTCTGAGCAAGGACCACAAGGCCCCGTGTCCCCTGATTTCCAGAAGTTGTCCGAAGCACCAATGTGCTGGATGCGGTGTTCGGGAATGCCGACAACATCGCGCCAGATCTCGGCGGCCTCGGTGTCGCTGTCAACTCCGGGCAAGTCGCTCTTAAACACGCTGACCACTAAGCGCTCAGGGGGCAAGCCAAAGCCTTCCTCGGGATCTGTTAGCAGTTGCCAAGCCCAAGGAATGGCCTGCCGCTTAAAGTAGTCACCAAACGAGAAGTTGCCGAGCATCTCAAAGAAAGTGTGGTGCCGCGCCGTTCGCCCCACATTTTCAATGTCGTTCGTGCGCACACACTTCTGAGATGTGGTTGCTCGAGGCACAGCCGGTTCCTGCTGTCCCAGGAAAATCGGCTTGAAGGGCAGCATGCCAGCGATGGTCAGCAAAACGGTTGGATCCTCGGGCACCAACGAGGCACTCGGCAACACCGCATGTCCTCGTCTGGCATAGAAATCCAAAAATTTCTGACGGATTTGAGAACCGCTAAGGGATAGAGGGCCAGAAGCAGAGTTGGTCATGGGGCAAGCAGTGAGTGCGATAACGTCAGTGTTTTCTAGGAACGCCTTCTTTCAATTATGGTGTACAGCGACAGTTGCCGCCGACCAGCCAGGTTCACCAAAAGCTGCCGACTCACAGCTTGCAGCTTGCAACACAGCTCAAGGGGTCTCAGAGTTCAAGCCGTGTTAGTCAAACGAGTTGAAGTTGAGGGTAATACCCTCGGCTTACTTTTGGGTTGACTTCTCCACAAGGGTCCAGATACCCTCATCTGCATCCAGAAGCTTGACGCTCGGGTTCTAATGTACCGATGGCCTTATCTATTCTGTGGGGCCATTATGTTAGTGTTCGCGGTGCTTGCTCCCCCTGCCTTGTATCTACCATCCTCTAGGATTGCCGGTTAAGTCTGAATGCACGCCCTGATTCTTGCGGTGGGGAACCATGATTTCACTTCAACGGTGCTCGCCCAGTTGTGTGAGTTGACGAACTGTGCGCTCCAGACTGCTGACAATTCATGTGAAGCCCTGCAACTGATCCAAGCTCAACAGCCAGATGTTGTTATTGTGCAGGGGCAACTTGCAGATGGACCAGGAGTAGAACTGTGCCATCGCATTAAGGCTCAGCCTAAGCTTGCCTGGATCTATTGCCTGTTGTTACAAACTGAGACACCCGTAATTAAGGACAATGCCCTTGATGAGGCTAGAGTCGCCAGTTTTTTAGAGCAGGGAGCAGACGTGGTCCAAAACCAGGGTCTTACAGCTCGCCTCCTGCTAGCCCAGGTCCGCGTCGGCTTGCGCATCGTCTACAACCATCGCAGTTTGATGCGTACCAACGATCTACTGACCTCGATTGCTTTATCCGATCCGCTCACGGAACTGAACAACCGCCGAGCTCTAGATGGCGATTTACCCCGCCAGATCCAAAATGCGCGTAGCCGAGGCTTGCCTTTAAGCCTAATCATGCTTGATGTTGATTTGTTTAAGTCAATCAACGATCGTTACGGGCATTTGGCAGGTGATCGTGCCCTCCAATTATTAGCTAATCGTCTACAAAATAATCTGCGTTTTCATGACACGCTGTTTCGCTATGGCGGCGAGGAGTTTGTGATTATTCTGAGTAACACCGAGATAGAGGAAGCAGTGTTAGTTGGCAAGCGTCTGTGCCATCTGGTCAGTGCGCAACCGTTCGCTATCGATTCACAGATCAATCTGCGAATCACGATTAGTATTGGCACGGCTTATTTGCAAGAAAACGATAATGCCCAAGGTCTAGATTTGCTAAACCGAGCCGATCAAAATCTACTGCGGGCCAAGGCACAGGGGCGCAATCGCGTTGTCAGTTGTCTGCAAGCAGCAACTCCACCTGCGCCAACCTCTAATGTCAGCCTCAACTCTTAAACTTGACTTTTAAGATTTACACATTCACCACTTTATCCACCGTTTGATCCCGGTGTTGATCAATAGCAGCACAGCAATCTTCGACGCTGGCACGCTGGCGCATCTGCGCCAAGAGAGCTTTATAGGCACTGCTATGCTCAGTCATTAGCGTCCGGGCTCTTAGTGTTGCCCAACGTTCGTGCATCTCGGGGTTCAGGCGCTCACTACTGCCTTTGCGCAACTGTGACAGAGCTAAACGCAGTTGTAAGCGGTCGTCTGCGCCCCCCTGCGCATTGCCAAAAACCTGCTGTTCTGCAACTACACCCGCCATCCAAATTGCACAATAGCGCTCCAGCAATTGGGCCGAGAGTGTGCCAGCAGATAGCTGCGCTTCTAAGGCCGTACGGTCGAAAACCACACCTCCTGACCCACCCAGGCCACGGCGAAAAGTCTCCCAGGGGCTCAAGGTGTAATCAAGGATCGGCACTCCCGACAGATAAGCCACTAGAAAGTGACCCGCTTCATGGATTAAGACCCGCTCCCGCTGCTGGGGTGTTAACCAGTTCTGCAATAGATTGCCGCCGCGGCCTGCTAATACTAGCCGATCGGTCGCAAACAAGGCCATGCCCACCGCTACTGCCGCCGCAGGTACCACTGGACTGAGGTTCAGCAATGGCCCCAGCAAGGTTGAGAGAGTCAAGGTAAACACCGTGATCGCAATCA